>DATIYE010000001.1:0-2223 GCA_035517795.1 Gaiellaceae bacterium
GCATCCCCCGCGTTCGGCGGCCAACGACGGTGAACAGCCTCATCGACTTCCACTCGCTCCGCCCTGGCTCAACGAGCAGCTTCTGGGAGTGGAAGCTCACCTCGGTTCTCTCGAATCCGAGCACCCCGAGCATCTCGACCACCAACTCCGGGTAGAGCGCCCACCACGTCGAGCTGCGAGCCGGCTGAGCCGTCCGGAAATCGGGCACGAACCGCATGACCGGCGCCGGCCGCGAACGGTACGCGGTGAAGGCGCGGAGCCTCCGGCGCAGCCGGCCTTTCGTCGAAGGCGCGTCATCGGCAGCCTGATCCGGGTGCAGGTCGGTCACGATCACCGTCTCCCTGGTCAGGCGGAGTGCGCTCTGGAGGGCCAGAAACGGATCCCTGACGTGAAGAAGCAGCGACCCGAACGTCGCGACGTCCACGGTACCGATCTGGTCCGGTATGTCGTAGACCCGGCCATAGACCGCCCTGGCTCTGGAACCGAAGAGGCGATGGGCATACCACCAGGCGTTGTTCTGCATCCTCAGGTAGGCCTTCATCTCCAGCGTGTACTCGCTCATGTCGCACTGGGCAAATGGCACCGAATCCCAGGCGTGCTCATCCGAGAGGTCGTAGCCGACGACCTCGGCTCCTCGACGCTCCATGTGTCGGCACAAGAAGCCGCTGGATGTGCCGAGCTCGAGAACCCGCTTGCGATCGAAGTCGACACCGCCCAGGTACTCGTCCTCGGCACCGCGAAGGTCCCATCCCCAGCCCACGACGCCGTGCCCGGGGAGATCCGTCACGTGGTAGAAGCTGCACTGGCTGATATCAGTGACGTGCCTGCCCCGTGCGTAGACCCCGTCTCCGATCATGGGTTCCTCCCCGCTCCCCGATCGCGCCTTCGTCCCTGCCTCGTTGGTGCCGCCGCCTACTGCGAGCGGGACGACAACGGCCCGGATCCGGGCCGGGAGGTCCCTGATCGAACCGGCCCGCGCCGATTCGCTCCGAGCAGGCTAGCTCACCTCGGGCCAACCGTCGAGGCGCTCGTTGGCAGCTGGCTGGAGCGTCCGGGGCATCGAACTCGCCGCTCGCGCGATTATCGGCTACCTTCTCCCACGTCCGCGAAGGAGGTGATCGGCCATGTGCGGAATCGTCTGTTACGTCGGGAGCAAGCCGTGCAGCGGCCTCATCCTCGACGGGCTGAAGCGGCTCGAGTACCGCGGCTACGACTCGGCCGGGATCGCCGTTCACGACGGCGCGCGGATCGGCGTCGTCCGCGCCGAGGGCAAGCTCGCGCGCCTCTCGGCCGCGCTCGACGAGCACCCCCTCCCCGGCGCTACCGGCGTCGGCCACACCCGCTGGGCGACCCACGGGCGGCCGTCGGAGACCAACGCCCACCCGCACGTCGTCGACGGCGTCGCCGTGGTCCACAACGGCATCCTCGAGAACCACCTCGTGCTCCGACGCGAGCTCGAGGAGGCCGGCGCCGCGTTCGCCTCCGAGACGGACACCGAGATCCTGGCTCACCTGATCTCCCGCGCCCTCGCCCGCCGGTCCGACTTCGCCGGCGCCGTGCGCGAGGCGCTGGCGAGGGTGCGCGGCTCCTACGCCCTCGCCGTGCTGTGGGCGGCCGAGCCGCAGCGCATCGTCGTCGCCAAGAACGCGTCGCCGCTCGTGATCGGGCTCGGCGAGGGCGAGACCTTCGCCGCCTCGGACGTCCCGGCGATCCTCGCCCACACGAGGCGGATGATCTTCCTCGACGAAGGGGAGATCGCGCAGCTCGACGCCGAGGGCGCCCGCATCGAGACTCTCGCCGGCGCGCCGGTCGCCCGCGCCGCGAGGACGATCGGCTGGTCGCCGCTGCAGGCGGAGAAGGGCGAGTTCAAGCATTTCATGCTCAAGGAGATCCACGAGCAGCCGCGCGCGATCGAGGACACCCTGCGCGGCCGCGTCTCGGTGGAAGGCGCAGGCGTCGCCACCGAGCTCCTGGGGCTCGACGACCCGTCGGCGCGGCGCATCCGCCGGGTGGTGCTCGTCGCCTGCGGCACCTCCTACCACGCTGCCCTCGTCGGCAGGTACTGGATCGAGTCGCTCGCGCAGGTGCCGTCCGAGGTGGAGCTCGCGAGCGAGTACCGCGCGCGCGGCCCGCTCGTCGACCCCAACGACCTCGTGGTCGCCGTCTCGCAGTCCGGCGAGACGCTCGACACCCTCGAAGCGGTGCGCGTCGCCCGCGCCGGAG
>DATIYE010000002.1:0-17434 GCA_035517795.1 Gaiellaceae bacterium
ATCGTCGAGCGGCTCGACCCCGGCTCGGGCGAGGTGGGCGCGCTCGTGCTGGTGCCGACACGCGAGCTCGCGTCGCAGGTGACCGAGGCGATGCAGCAGGTCGGAAGCGCCCTCGGGATCCGCGCAGTTGCCGTCTACGGCGGCATGCCGCTGCGCAAGCAGGCCCAGGCCGCGCGCGGGGCCCAGGTGCTCGTCGCGACGCCCGGGCGGCTCCAGGATCTCGCCGACCGGCGGCTCGTCTCGCTCGACTCCGTGTCGGTGCTCGTGCTCGACGAGGCCGACCGGATGCTCGACATGGGCTTCAAGCCGCAGGTCGACCGGATCGTCCGCGGCCTGCCGGCCAGGCGGCAGACGATGTTCTTCTCCGCGACGCTCGACGGCGAGGTCGGCGAGTTGGCCCGGCGCTACACGCATTTCCCGGCCCGCTTCGAGGCGGATCTGCCCGAGGAGCGGCGCTCCGGAGAGGTCGACCATCGCTTCGTGCCGGTCACCGCCGAGAACAAGGTGCAGACGCTGATCGAGCTGCTGCCCGGGGACGAGGGGCTGGCGCTCGTGTTCGTGAGGACGAAGGCGGGAGCCGACCGGCTCGTCGAGAAGCTCCGGCGGCACGAGATCGATGCGGTTGCGATCCACGGCGACAAGGCGCAGGCACAGCGCGAGCGTGCGCTCGCGCGCTTCGACGCCGGCAAGGTCCGGACGCTCGTCGCCACCGACCTCGCCGCGCGCGGTCTCGACGTCGAGGACATCACGCACGTGATCAACTTCGATCCGCCCGAGGATCCCTCCGCCTACACGCACCGCGTCGGCCGGACCGGCCGCGCCGGGCGGGGTGGTACCGGGATCACGCTCGTGCTCCCCGATCAGCAGGCCGAGGTGAGCCGCGTCGCGCGCCTGCGGGGCCACACCGAGCGGTTCGAGGAGTCGGGGATGACGATGGCACGCCCGCGGCTCGTCTACACCTCGCGCCGCGGGAGAGGATCGAAGTGGTAGACGAGCGACTCACGGCCAGGCAGGCGGAGGCTCTCCGGGTCGAGCTCGCCGAGCTCGAGGGGCCCCGCCGCGCCGAGGTGGTGGCCGCGATCAAGAAAGCGCGCGAGTTCGGCGATCTGTCGGAGAACTTCGAGTACCACGCAGCGAAGAACGAGCAGGGGTTGCTCGAGGCTCGGATCCGCACGCTCCGACACCGTCTTGACAACGCCGAGATCGTCGAGGAGGGGAGCGGCGACGAGGTCGGGATCGGCTCGGTCGTCGAGCTCGCCGACGAGGGCGGTGAGGCGATGACGATCGAGATCAGCGCCGTCGGAGGCAACGGGACCGTTTCGCCGACCTCGCCCCTCGGGTCGGCTCTGCTCGGCCACAGGCCCGGGGACACCGTCGAGGTGCACGCGCCGCGCGGTTCGTGGCGCGCCACGATCAAATCGATCAGGTAGGGACTACGATCGCCGCGTGACGGCCGTCCCCGGCGAATCCGAGCTCGAGCGGCTGGTCGCGCGATCGCGCCTGATCGGAGCCGATCCGACGCTCGTCCTGTACGGCGGGGGCAACACCTCGACCAAGCTGACCGAGGTCGATCACCTCGGGCGGGAGCGGCGGGTGATCCGGATCAAGGGCAGCGGCTCGGACCTCGGTACCGTCACGGTCTCCGACTTTCCCGGGCTCTGGCTGGACGAGTTGCTGCCGCTGCGCGAGCGCGCTGCGATGAGCGACGAGGAGATGGTGGCGTACCTGACCCGCTGCCTCGTCGAGCCCGACTCGGCCCGCCCGTCGATCGAGACGCTGCTCCATGCCTTCCTGCCCGCGACCCACGTCGACCACGTTCATGCCGATGCAATCTGCTCGCTCGCGAACGCGCCCGACCCGGGGGCAGCGGTCCGCGAGGCGCTCGGCGAGGACGTCGCCGTTGTCCGCTACCTCAGGCCGGGCTTCGAGCTCTCCCGTCGGGTGGCCGAGCTCGCAGATGCCCGGGCCGTCGTGCTGGCCCACCACGGTCTCGTCACCTGGGGCGACACGCACGAGCAGTCGCTCGGCCTGACTCTCGAGCTGGTCGGACAGGCCCGGGGCTACCTGGGTCTCGTCGAGGAGGCAGGCGTCGAAGAGCCCGAGCCGGACGGCGCGCTGGTCGAGAGGTTCCTGGTTCGGCTGCGGGGTTGCCTGTCCGGCGAACGACGAGTGGTGCTCGCGACGGAGCGTGCCCAGCAGTCGCTCGCGGACAGACCCGACGCCGAGCAGGTCGCCGCGATGCGCAGCACGCCGGACCACATGCTGCGCATCGGCGCTCGCAGCTGCGTTCTCGGCCTCGACGCCGATGCCCGAGCAGCGGTCGAATCCCACGGAGAACCGCCGCGCGCGTTCCTCGTGCCCGGCTTCGGAGGTGTGGCCGCCGGGCCCGACGCAGGCGCGGCCCGCGCCCGCCTCGAAATCGCCGGCCACACGGGTGCGTCCGTAGCCGCGACGCTCGACCGGTTCGGCGGCGCGAGCTGGCTCAGCGCGCAGGAGGTGTACGAGTTCGAGAACTGGCCGCTCGAGCTCTACAAGCTGACGCTTGCGCCTCGCCCGCCCGAGCTGGCGGGGCACGTCGCACTCGTGACGGGCGCTGCCTCGGGGATCGGTCGCGATGTTGCCGCCGACCTTGCGGGTCGCGGCGCCCATCTGGTCCTGGCGGACATCGACGAACGAGGGCTGGAGGCCGTCTGCGCCGGACTCCCATTGGCGGTCTCGGTGCCGGGAGACCTGACCGACGAAGAGGTGGTCGATCGGTGCGTCCACACCGCGGTCGCACGCTTCGGTGGGCTTGACGCCGTTGTACTCAACGCGGGCATCGCCGCCACCGGAGCCCTGGAGACCCTCGACGAGGACGACTGGGAGCGGAGCCTCGACGTCAACCTGAGCGGGCAGTTTCGGCTCACGCGGCGAGCGCTCGGCGTGTTGCGCGAGCAGGGGATCGGCGGCAGTCTCGTCTACGTCGCTTCGAAAAACGCGTTCGCGCCGGGTGCCGGCTTCGGCCCTTACTCGGTCGCGAAGGCCGGCCTTGTACAGCTGATGCGGATTGCCGCGCTCGAGGGCGGCCGGCACGGCATCCGAGCGAACGCCGTCAATCCGGACGCGATCTTCGACGGGTCGAAGCTCTGGTCGGAAGAGCTGCGACGTGAGCGGGCCGCCGCGCACGGCATCGGGGTCGACGAGCTCGAGGCCTTCTACGCCGGGCGAAGCCTGCTCGGGCGGCCGGTTACGGGTTCCGACGTCGCCGAGGCGGTCGCATTCCTCGTCTCGGACCGCTCGCGCGCCACGACGGGCGCCGTGATCCCGGTCGACGGCGGCGTCCCGGCCGCCTTCCCACGCTGACCCGAATCGCTCGTGGTGCAAGTTAGAAGCGCTTGTAACTTGCACCACAAGCGTTGTCCGTCCCGGCGCGTGATTCCGGACCTCTCCGGAATGCATGCAACACTTCGAACATGGCCACGACCGGCTCGAGGACGGCGAGCATCGGGCGGCTGGGCGAGATCGCCCAGGTGGCGGTCAGGCACGGGTTCGGCTTCCTGCTCGAAGGCCGGCGCGCCCCGAGCAACTCCAACGCGGCGACCCTCCGCGGCCGGCACCTCCGGGAGATGCTCGACGAGCTCGGTCCGACGTTCGTGAAGTTCGGGCAACTGCTGTCGACCCGACCGGACATCGTGCCGCCGGACATCATCGCGGAGCTCCGCGGCCTGCAGGACGACGTCAAGCCGTTTCCGTTCGCCGACGTCGAGCGGGTCGTCTTCGAGGATCTCCACCAGCCGATCTCGCGTCTCTTCCTCGAGTTCGAGGAGACGCCGATGGCCGCCGCGTCGATCGGCCAGGTGCACCGAGCGACTCTGCCGAACGGCCGCCGCGTCGCCGTCAAGGTGCAGCGGCCCAACGCCCCGCGCCAGATCGAGAGCGACATCATGCTCCTCGAGCAGGCGGCGAGGCTCGTCAAGGAACGAGTGCGGGCGCTGGACTTCGTCGACACGCGGGAGATCGTCGACGAGTTCGCGCGCTCGATCCGGCTGGAGCTCGATTACCGTCAGGAGGGCCGCAACGCCCAGGCCTTCCACCGCAACTTTGCCGGTCATCCCCACGTGGTGGTGCCGCGCACCTACTGGAGCTATACGAGCCGCCGGGTGCTGACCCTGGAGTACCTCGACGGCGTCCAGCTCGCCGACCTCGAGGTCGACGCCTGGACGTTCGAGCAGCGGCGGCGGCTCGCCTACGTGATCGCAGAGGCGTGGCTGACAATGATCTTCAGGCACGGCTTCTTCCACGGCGATCCGCACCCGGCAAACATCCTCGTCCTCGCGCCCGACCGGATCGGCCTCGTCGACTTCGGACTCTCGGGGAAGCTCACCGAGCGGGACCTCTCGAAGCTGACAGGGCTCTTCATCGACGCTGCGCACGAGAACATCGAGGTGCTGCCCAAGCGGCTGGCCGACCTCGGCGTCCGCTATCCGAAGGACAAGGAAGACCAGTTCATCTCCGAGCTGTACACGATCTACTCCCGGTACTACGGGTCGAGCCTCAACGAGATCGACCCGTTGCAGGTGATCCGCGAGGCCTTCGGGCTGATCTACTCGATGAACCTGCGGCTGCCGAGCCGGTTCGTGATGCTCGACAAGGCGATCGCCACGATCGGTGCTGTCGGAGTGGATCTCTACCCAGGCTTCAACGTCTTCGAGGTCGCCCGGCCGTACGCACGGGGACTGATGGTCGAGCGGTTCACGCCGCGTCGAATGGCCGCGCGGGCCCGCCGCGAGAGCGTCCAGCTCACGCAGATGGCGGGCGCGCTCCCGTACCAGGTGTATGAGACGCTCGAGATAGTGCGGGCCGGGGAGCTCGAGGTCGGTTTCGTGCACAAGGGGCTCGACGACCTCATGCACAAGCTCGACGTCGTCTCGAACCGGCTCGTGATCGCGATGGTCGTGACCGGCGGCCTGATCGGGTCCAGCCTGATCGGGATCTTCGCCAAGAGCGGCCCCCACATGCTCGGGCTGAATCTGATCTCCGCGATCGGCTTCTTCGCCTCGGGAGTCCTCGGCATCTGGCTGCTCTGGGGCGTGATCCGCTCCGGCCGCATCTAGCGGTGCCGTCCGGTTGAATCGGTCGCACAACCGGACGGAGGTGAACCGTGGAAGGCGTTCGCAACGTGTTCTTCCAGATCTACCGGGTGCTGATCGCCCTGATCGCGGTGGCCTGCGTGGTGCAGATCTTCCTGGCGGGCCGCGGCGTCTTCGGTATCCACGGCTCGGCGAGCCTCGACGATCAGCACTCGCTGAACGCTCACCGCGACCTGGGCGAGGTAATTGCGCTCGGAACCATCCTCGTGTTCGTCTGCGCGCTCGTGATCTGGAACAGGCGCCTGATCGTGTGGACGTTGATCCTCGCGCTGCTCGCCGAGGTCGTCCAGCACGCGACGGCCCAGCCGAAGCACCCGTGGGTGTCCGGGCTCCATCCTGTGAGCGGGGTGGCGATTCTCGGCATCTCCGCCTACCTCGCCCACTCGGCCTGGGCCGGGAAGGACAAGGCGGGCGCAGCCGGGGCTGCCCCCGCCGGCTGAGGAAGAACCGTCACAGATTCGGCTCAAAGGACACCTAGGCAGACGGAACGGCCGCCGGTACCGTCGGCGGAATGTCGACGACGGTGCTCCTGGCGGCCGGCCCCGAAACGAGCCGCCCGCTCGAGCAGCCGCTGCGCGATCACGGCTTCGAGATCGCCTCGCCCGGCGCCCACGCGGACGTGGTAATCGCGACGGACGGCGCAGCGGTAGAGCGGTACGGCACGGAGACGCCGGTGATCGTTCTCGGCAGCCCCGAGGACGCCCCCGACGATCGCGTACTGGCGTTCCACCGCGGTTGCGACGACTACCTGCAGCCCCCGTTTCACCACGAGGAGCTCGTCGAGCGGATTCGCGCCGTCCTGCGCCGGCGGCGCTCGCCCGAGCTGCGTGTTCTCTTTGCGGGCGAGCTCAGGGTCGACGAGACGAGTCGAGTCGCGACCGTCGGCGGCATCCCGGTCAAGCTCTCCCAGCGTGAGTTCGCGCTGCTCGCGAAGCTCGCGGCCGACCCGACCCGGGTGTTCACGAGGCAGGAGCTGCTGCGCGATGTCTGGGACTGGCCGAGCTCGATGCGCACGCGGACTCTCGACGCGCACGCCTCACGACTCCGGCGGAAGCTCCGTGCGATCGACCCTACGACCCCCTACGTGGACAACGAGTGGGGTGTGGGATACCGATTGCTAGGGACGTTCCCGTTGGTCTAGGGGCGCTTCACCGGTGCGGCCTCGGTGCCAGACTGAAGTCAGGCACCGAGCCTGGGTTCCTGGCGTTGCGGTCTATGCGATGAGAAGCGTCGCGCCCTCGAGCTCGAGGAGCGCCTTCTTGACGTCGAGCCCGCCGCCGTAGCCGGTGAGCGAGCCGTTCGCCCCGACGATGCGGTGGCACGGGAGGACGATCGGGATCGGGTTCCGGTTCATCACCGTTCCCACGGCGCGCGCCGCCTTCGGCCGGCCGACGAGCGAGGCGAGATGGCCGTAGGTGTCCGTGCGGCCGTACGGGACGCGTGCGAGCTCCCCCAGCACGGCCTCGTGGAACGGCGCCACCCGCAGGTCGAGTGGCAGGTCGAACTCTCGCCTGTGTCCCTCGAAGTACTCGTCGAGCTCTCGCCGAACGTCGTCGAGCGGCGAGCGCAGCACCCGGGCGCCGAAGATGCGCGCGACCAGCTCGTCCTGCCCCTCGACGGTGTAGGAGATCCGGCACAGTCCCTGCGGCGTCGCGGCGAGGAACAGCTCGCCGAACGGAGAGGCGACGACGTCGTACCGGACGTCGACGAGCCCCTCGCGGAGGGCGGCGGCGCGGAAACGAGTGTCGAGCTCAGGCGTGACGGTCAAGGTTCCTCCTCAGTCTGCGGACGCCGGACGACGCGGCAGCACGTGCGGCCTCCTCGGACGAGCCAAGGGCGGCGCCGATCTCGGCGTAGGGAAGGTCGTAGCCGTAGCGCAGCACCACGGCTGCGCGTTCGGTCGGTGGCAGCTCGCCTGCCAGGTGCTCGAGCTGCCTGTAGGCCGGGCGGTCGAGCTCGCCGTTCGCGACGGGCTCCGCCGCCTCGTCGATGCTCAGGGTATCGCGGCCCTTGCGGCGCAGATCGTCCATCGCGACGCGAGTCGCGATCGTGAACACCCATGCTCTCAGGTGCCGGCCGTGCTCCAGCCGGTCGTACGCCCGGAGTGCTCGCAGGAAGGTCTCCTGCCAGGCATCCTCGGCGCGCTGGCCGAGCAGCCGGCGGAGGTAGCCGAGCACCTCGTCGCAGTGCTCGCCGTAGAAGCGCTCGAAGGGCGGGATCGTCAAGACCTGCATCATGAGCTGTAACGGTGTCGTCCCGCGCGGTGTGAGATAGCGTCGCGCGGATGCGCGTCGCGGTCGTCGGTCATGTCGAATGGGTCGAGTTCGTCGAGGTCGACCGCGTGCCGGCTCCCGGGCAGATCGCGCACGGGAGCGATTCCTGGGCCGAGCCGGCGGGGGGCGGCGCCGTCGTGGCTGCCCAGCTCGTGAAGCTGGCCGGCGCCTGCGACTTCTATACCGCGCTCGGCGAGGACGAGCACGGACGCCGTTCGGTCGAGCGGCTCGAGGAGCTCGGGATGACCCTCCACGTGCAGTGGTTCGGGCAGACGCGGCGGGCGCTCACGCACGTCGATCAGGCGCGCGAGCGGACAATCACGACGGTGGGTGCCAAGCTGCGGCCAGCCGGTCCGTTGCCTCTCGGGGGTTATGACGGCGTGTTCTTCGTTGCCGGCGACGTCGCCGCGCTCCACTCGGCGCGCGAGGCGAGATTCCTGGCGGCGACGCCGCGCGAGCTCGAGACGCTGCTCGAGGGCGGTGTCCGGATCGACCTGCTGGTCGGCAGCGGGACCGACCCCGGGGAAAGGTACGAGGGCGGGCTCGACGTCACCGTCGTGTGCACCACAGAGGGGCAGCGGGGCGGCATCGCCGGCGGTGAGCGGTACGCCGCAGCGTCGCTGCCGGGGCCGCTCGTCGACACCTACGGGGCGGGCGACTCGTTCGCCGCGGCGCTCTTCTTCGGCCTGGCACGGGGGGACGTCTTGCCCGAGGCGCTCGAGCTTGCGGCGCGCGCGGGCGCCGCCGTCACGACGGGGAAAGGACCCTACACGGCGCAGATCACCCTTTAGAGAGCGGCCGGTTCACTCTTTCGGAGTGGACAGGTGGGGATTTGTGGGTTAAAGTGGGGCCAAGTGGCATGCTGCTCGGCGAATACGACCACACGCTCGACGAGAAGAACCGCCTCACGCTGCCGGCGAAGCTCCGCGAGCAGCTCGGCGACGAGGTCGTCATCGCCCGTGGTCTCGACGGTTGTCTTTCGGTCTATTCCAGGGCTGCGTTCGAGCTCCTTGCGGCCCGGATGGGGACGCTCGACCCGTTCAGCCGCGAGACACGGAGGCTGCAGCGCCACTTCTACACCGGTGCGCCGCCCGCGGAGCTCGATCGTCAGGGGCGCATGGTGATCCCTGCCAAGCTGCTCGAGGAGCTCTCGATGGGGCGCGAGGTCACCGTCGCCGGCGTCTACGACCACCTCGAGATCTGGGATCGCGCCGCGTGGCGCGAGCAGCGCAACGCCGAAGGGAGCGCGGAAGATGTTGCCGAGCGTCTTGCCAACCGAGACTGACCACGTCCCCGTCCTCGCCGACGAGGTCCTCGCCGCGCTCGATCCGCGGCCGGGCCAGACCCTGGTCGACTGCACGTTCGGCTCCGGTGGCCATTCGGAGCTGCTGATCGGGCGGCTGCGCGGCGAGGGGAAGCTGATCGCGATCGATCGTGATCCCACCGTCACGCCCTACTACGAGCGCCTCCGCCGCTCGACCCCGGTCAAGACGCGCCTCCTGCACGGCGAGTTCTCTCAGGTGCTCGAGCAGCTGGCCGGAAACGGCGTGCGCGCCGACGGGATCCTGCTCGACCTCGGCGTCTCGTCGATGCAGCTCGACCGCCGCGAGCGCGGGTTCTCTTACGCCGTCGACGCCCCGCTCGACATGCGCATGGATCCTTCCGCCGAGCTCACGGCGAGCGACGTCGTCAACGAGACCGGCGAGTGGGAGCTCGCCGAGATCTTCCGCCGCTACGGTGAGGAGCGCTATGCCCGCCAGGTGGCGCGGGCGATCGTCAGGCGCCGGACGAAGCAGCCGTTCGAGCGCACCGGCGATCTCGTCGAGACGATCAAGCAGGCTATGCCGGCGCCGGCCCGGTTCGGAGAGGGCCATCCGGCCAAGCGGGTCTTCCAGGCGTTGCGGATCGAGGTCAACGACGAGCTCGGTGCCCTCGAGCGTGCGCTCCCGGCGGCGCTCGAGATGCTCCGGCCTCATGGCCGGCTCGCGGTGATCTCCTTCCACTCGCTCGAGGACCGGATCGTCAAGCGCTTCCTGCGCGACGGAGAGCACGGCTGCACGTGTCCGCCCGACTTCCCGGTCTGCGCCTGCGGGGCGACGCCGACACTGAGAGCGATTCCCAGGCGGGCGATCAGGCCCACGGCCGCCGAGGTGGCCCGCAACCCGCGCTCCCAGTCGGCGCGGATGCGCGTGGCGGTGAAGGTTGGCTAGCTCGCGGGCGGCGTCGGTGGCGGCACCCGCAACGAGACCGAGGCCGCAGAAGCCGCCGGCGCGGACCCGGCCGGCGGTACGGCCCGCGCCCCAGCCGCGTCCTCGCGCCCGCCTGAAGCCGCAGCGCCGTGTCCGGTCTCGCACCGGGATCGCGTGGATCGTCGTCGGCGCCGTGCTCCTCGCCGGCGTCGTCTTCGTCAACCTGGCCGTGCTGCAGCTCAACCTGCGACTCGACTCCGCCACGCAGGAGAGGTCGAAACTGAAGGCGGAGAACGCCGCGCTGCAGTCGCAGCTCAGCTCGGCGCTTGCCTCGCCGCGCATCCAGGAGCTCGCTCAGAGCCAGGACGGTCTGATCCAGGCCGACCCGTCGACGATCGGCTACATCGACCTCGGGAGGTAACGATGGCGTCCCCGATGCGCGAGCGGCACGCAAACCGTCGGATCCGGCTTCTGCTTTCACTCTTCGTCCTCGTCTTCGCAGCGATGTTCGCCCGCGCCGTGTGGCTCCAGGGCGTGGAGGCGGCGCACCTGTCGGGCCTCGCCAGGAGCCAGCAGCAGGCGACGCAGACCGTTCCGGCCGGGCGCGGCACGGTCTTCGACCGCACCGGCGTGCAGCTCGCGATCGGAGAGCAGAAGACGACGATCTACGCTAACCCGCAGCAGGTGCGGAACGCGCGCGGGATCGCGCTCGCCGCCCACGAGCTGCTCGGGGCGAACGCGAACGTGCTCTACCCCGAGCTGCGCAACAAGAAGAGCCAGTTCGTCTACGTGCAGCGGGTCGCCGATCCGGCCGCGGCCGCGCTCTTCCTGAAGAAGGGCTTCGCCGGTGTCGGTTCGTATCCCGAGGAGCTCCGGACGTACCCGCAGGACGGGGTTGCCGCGCAGGTGCTCGGCTTCGCCGGCATCGACGACAGGGGCCTCGGCGGGCTAGAGCTGCAGTACAACCGGAAGCTCGCCGGGCGCCCCGGCGAGCAGACGGTCGTGCGAGACCCGACCGGCCGGACAATCGACGTGATCAGCTCGCGCCCGGTTCAGGAAGGTGCGGACGTGTTCACGACGCTCGACCACACCATCCAGGCGCAGGCCGAAAAGGTGCTGCGCGAGACGGTGCAGCAGTGGAAGGCTAAGGACGCGACCGCGATCGTGCTCGACCCGTCGACAGGAGGCATCCTCGCGATGGCCCAGACGCCGGGCTACGACGCGAACAACACCTCGAACGTCGCCCGCTATGCACCGGGTCTCCTCCGGAATCGCGCGGTCACCGACACCTATGAGCCGGGATCGACGTTCAAGCTCGTCACGATCACCGGCGCGCTCTCCGACGGGATCGTCACGCCGCGCACACGGTTTACGTTGCCCTACCGGTTCCAGTACGGGTCGTGCTGGCAGTGCTCGGTGCACGACGCGGAGTACCGCGGCACGGTCGACTACTCGGTGGCGCAGATCCTGTCGTATTCGTCGAACGTCGGTGCGGTCACGATCGCCGAGAAGCTCGGACCGAAACGGCTCGCCGCATGGGTGAGCAAGTTCGGCTTCGGCTCGCCCACCGGGATCGACTTCCCGGGTGAGAGCTCCGGGTTCGTGCTCCCTCTCTCCGAGTGGAGCGAGACGACCATCGGCAATGTTCCGATCGGGCAGGGGATCTCGGTGACGCCGATTCAGATGGCCTCGGTCTACGGCGCGGTCGCGAACGGAGGCGTCTGGATCCAGCCGCACCTCGTCGAGCGCGTGGGCGGACGGGCACCCGAGAGATGGAGGCGGCGCCGCCTGATGTCGCCCGGCGTCGACCACGAGGTCAAGGCGATGCTGACGGGCGTCGTCGCCGATCCGGGCGCGACGGGAAACGAGGCGCAGATCCCCGGCTACACCGTCGCGGGCAAGACGGGCACAGCCCAGGTCGCGACCCCGAAGGGCTACTCGACCACCGACTACACGGCATCCTTCGTCGGGATGGTTCCCGCGTCGCACCCGCGGCTGATCGTCCTCGTCAAGGTGGACGATCCTCGGGGCTCGATCTTCGGCGGCGTCGTCGCAGCGCCGGCATTCGCCCAGATCGCGAAGTTCGATCTGCAGTATCTCGAGGTACCGCCGGACGCGCCGAAGACGCTCCTCAGCAGCCGCTAGCCGACCCCGGGGTAGACTCGGCGCGCGATGAACCTGGAGCGCTTGATCGCGGCGCTCGGGCCGGGCGAGGTCGTCCACGCGGAGCTGAGCGGCCCGGCTCCGGTCGAGATCGTCGACCTCGCATACGACACGCGCACGGTGACGCCCGGCGCGCTCTTCTTCTGCGTGCGCGGGCAGAACCTCGACGGGCATGCCTTTGCGCCGACCGCCGCCGCACTCGGCGCTGCGGCTCTTGTCGTCGAGGAGCCGGTTGCGGTCGAGCTCCCCCAGCTGGTGGTGCCGGACGTCCGCCTGGCGATGCCGGCCGCCGCGACGATCTTCTTCGGTGACCCGTCGCGCGAGCTCGACGTGGCGGGAGTCACGGGGACGAACGGCAAGACCACCACGGCGTTCCTGATCCACTCGATCCTCGAGGCGGCGGGGCGGCAGGTCGGGCTGCTCACGAACATCGAGCGCCGGGTGGGCGGCGACGGGCGTCCGACCGGTCTCAACACGCCGGAGGCGATCGACCTGCAGCGGCTGCTTCGCGAGATGGTGGTCGGAGGCGATACGGCCTGCGTGCTCGAGGCCACCTCCGAGGCGCAGGCGCAGCATCGGCTGGAGGGAACCACGTTTGCGGTGCTCGTCTTCACGAACCTGACCCAGGATCACCTGAACTTCCACGGCACGATGGAGGCGTACTTCGAGGCCAAAGCGGCCTTGTTCGCGCAGGCGGAGCACGCTGTCGTGAACGTCGGCGACGAGTGGGGGAGGGTACTCGCCGGGCGCCTTCCCGACGCGGTCACCTTCGCTCCCGACTCCGACGTTCTCGCGGGGATCGATCTCCGGCTCCGCGGCGGGTTCAACCGGGCGAACGCGATCGGCGCAGCTCTCGCCGCCGAGGCGCTCGGCATCGACCGCAACGCGGTCCGGGCGGGGATCGAGGCGGTCACCGGCGTCCCGGGCCGCTTCGAGTCGATCGAGGCGGGCCAGCCGTTCACCGTGATCGTCGACTACGCCCACACCCCGGACTCGCTCGAGAACGTGATCGGAGCGGCACGCGGGCTCACCGAGGGGAAGCTCACCGTCGTGTTCGGCGCGGGCGGCGATCGCGACCGAGGGAAGCGGCCGCAGATGGGACGGGTGGTGTCGGAGCTCTCGGACCGGGCGATTCTCACCTCGGACAACCCGAGAAGCGAGGATCCCGAGGCGATCGCCGCCGATGTGGCCTCGGGCGCAGTCGGGCCGCTCCAGTGGGAGCTGGACCGCCGCTCGGCGATCGCGCTCGCGCTCGGCGACGCCGGTCCCGGGGACGTCGTCCTGATCGCCGGCCGCGGGGCGGAGCCGGATCAGGAGCTGGCCGCCGGCAAAGTGCCGTTCGACGACCGGGTGGTCGCGCGCGAGCTGCTCGCCCGGGTGACGGCGCGCCCGTGATCCCGATCGAGCTGGGCCTCGTCGAGCCGCTCGGCCGTCTCATCGCCCGTCCGTGGGCAAGCGAGGTGACGGGCATGCAGATCGACTCGCGACGGATCGAGGAGGGCGACCTTTTCGTCGCGGTCGGCGGCGGCTCCGATTTCGTCGCCCATGCTCTCGCCCGCGGCGCTGCGGCCGCGCTCGTCCCAGAGGAGGCGCACAGGGCGCTTGCCCTCATCGCCGGCGCGGTGCGCGACCGCTCGATTGCCCGCGTGGTCGGTATCACCGGAGCCACCGGCAAGACGACGACAAAGGACATCCTCGCCGCTCTCTGCATCCCGGGGCTCCGGACGGTCGCGTCGGAGGGCAACTACAACAACGAGCTCGGCGTTCCACTCACGCTCTGCCGGATCGAGCCGGACACCGAGCTCTGCATCGTCGAGATGGGGATGCGCGGCCTCGGACAGATTGCGTGGCTGGCGTCGTTCGTGCGCCCGGACGTCGGCCTGATCACCAACATCGCTCCTGTCCATCTCGAGCTCGTCGGGACGATCGAGAACGTCGCGAGGGCAAAGGCGGAGCTGATCGAGGCGCTGCCGTCCGGCGGAACGGCCGTCGTCCCCGAGGACCCGCTGCTCGAGCCGTATCTGACCCGTACCGACATCGAGATCCGGCGCTTCGGACGAGTCCAGGCTTCCGGTCGGTTTGAAGTCGGTGGGCGGCTGGTCGCGCTCGAGACCGGCTACAGCGCTCCGCATCAACTGCAGAACACGCTTGCCGCCCTCACCGTGTGCGACGTGCTCGGCGTGGAGATCCCGGAGGGCAGGCTCGAAGTCGAGTTCAGCCCTCTGCGCGAGGAGGTGGTCGAGCTCGCCGACGGGGTGACGCTGATCAACGACTGCTACAACGCAAATCCCGTGTCGATGCTCGCGGCGCTCGCGCACCTGTCCGAGCTCGCCCGGGACCGGCGCCGGGTGGCTGTGCTCGGCGAGATGGCCGAGCTCGGCGACGCCGCTCCGTCGTACCACCGGGAGGTGGGGGAGGAGGTCGCCCGGTCCGGGGTCGCGGCTCTCGTCGCGGTCGGGCCGCTCGCCGAGGGCTATGCGGCCGCCGCCGGCGGCGTCGAGTCGAGGCTCGTCGGGTCGGCCGACGAGGCCGGTGAGGCCCTGCTCGAGCTGATCAGGCCCGGTGACGTGGTGCTGGTCAAGGGCTCGAGGGCGGTGGGACTCGAGTCCGTGGCGGCGAAACTGAACCGCTGATGGCACACGTTCTCGTCGCGGCCCTGGTCGCGCTCCTGATCGCGATCCTCGCCGGCCCGTTCTTCATCGACTTCCTACGGAAGCGGTCGGTTGGGCAGACGATCCGCGAGGAGGGCCCGGAGCACCACTCCGCCAAGCAGGGAACGCCGACGATGGGCGGAGTCCTGATCGTCATCGCCGCGACGGTGGCGTTCTTCGCGACGAGCGTCCGGACGGTCCCGGCGCTGACGATCTACGGGACGATGCTCGCCTGCGGAGCGATCGGGTTCCTGGACGATCTGATCAAGGTCCGTCATCGCCGCTCGCTCGGGTTGTCGGGCCGGATCAAGATGCTGCTCCTGCTCGCGATCTCGCTCGTCGTCTGCATCGCCGCCGACCACCAGAAGCTGAAGCATGCGGTGTTCATTCCCATCGTCGACAAGTGGGTGCCGCTCGAGTGGGGCTACTACGCGCTCGTGTTCGTCGTCATCGCGGGCGCCGCCAACGGCGTCAACCTGACAGACGGGCTCGACGGCCTCGCGGCCGGGACGTCGATCATCGCCCTCTTCACGCTCACCGCGATCGCCGTCACGATCTACATCCGGCAGACCGAGAACGGTCACCGGATCGCAAACCGGCTCGATGCCGCATTCATCGGGGCGGCGATGATCGGCGCGGCGGTCGGGTTCCTGTGGTTCAACGCCTTTCCGGCCGAGGTCTTCATGGGCGACACGGGCGCCATGGCGCTTGGTGGGGCCATCGGCGCGATGGCGATCTTCCTTCAGGTGCCGCTGCTCCTGCTGCTGATCGGCGGGGTGTTCGTGATCGAGGCGCTCTCGGTGATGTTCCAGGTCGTCTCGTTCCGCTGGTGGGGAAAACGGATCTTCCTGATGGCCCCGATCCACCATCACTTCGAGATGAAGGCGTGGTCGGAGACGAAGATCATGGTTCGCTTCTGGATCCTCGCCGGGATCCTCTGCGCGGGAGGATTCGCCCTCTTCTACAAGTACTACCCGTTCATCCGCCCGGGATGAGGGTACTGGTCTACGGGCTCGCGCGCTCGGGCGAGGCGGCTGCGAAGCGCCTGGTCGAGCGGGGCGACGAGGTCGTCCGCATCGACCGGTCTCTCGGGAACGAAGCCGACGTCTCGCTGGTCGACGGCGTCGAGCTGCTCGTGAAGTCGCCGGGGGTGCCGGGTGAGCAGCCGCTCGTCATCGAGGCGCGAAGCCGTGGGATACCGGTCTGGTCGGAGCTCGAGCTCGGCTGGCGCCTGCTTGCGCCGTACGGGACGCGGTTCGTCGCGGTCACGGGAACGAACGGGAAGTCGACGACCGCCGAGCTCCTCGGCGTGATCTTCCGCGCCGCCGGCCGGGACGTGGCTGTCGCCGGCAACATCGGCACGCCGTTGAGCTCGCTGGACCCCTCGAGCTGGGTCGTCTGCGAGGTCTCGTCCTTCCAGCTCGAAGACGTCCACGAGTTCTCCTGCGAGGTCGGGGTCCTGCTCAACCTCGAGCCCGACCACCTCGATCGTCACGAGACCTTCGAGGCCTACAGGGCTGCGAAGCTGCGGATCGTCGAGCGCGCGGCGACCGCTGTCGTTCCACGCGGCTCGGGCATCCCCGGCATCGAGTTCTCCGCCGATGATCCATTGCCCGCCGAGCCGCTGATCCGGGGCGCCCACAACCGCGAGAACGCGGCGGCGGCGACGGCGGCAGCGCGCGCCGCCGGAATCGAGGACGGGGCGATCGCCGAGGGGCTGAGGACATTCGCAGGGATTCCTCACCGCCTCGAGCCTGTCGGAGAGGTCGGCGGGGTGCGATACATCAACGATTCGAAGGCAACGAACGTCGCCGCTGCGCTGCGCGCACTCGCTGCCTATGCGGACGAGCCGGTGCACCTCATTCTTGGCGGCTCCCTCAAAGGCGAGAGCCTCGCGCCTCTGGCCGCGGCGATCGGGCCCAACGTCCGCTCGGTTCATCTCCTCGGGCAGGCGGCGGCGGAGCTCGAGGCGGCGCTTCCCGGGACCTCGGCGCACGACGACGAGACGCTCGACCGCGCGGTCGCCCATGCTGCGCAGGCGGCCGAGCCCGGCTCCGTCGTCCTCCTCAGCCCAGCATGTGCCAGCTACGACCAGTACGAGAATTTCGAGCGTCGTGGGGATGACTTCAAGCGCCTCGTCGCCGACCTCGCGAGCGAGTAGCGGGCGAACCGGACCGCTCGAATCATCTCGCCCTGGAGACATGACCGGGGGCAGACCCCCGGCTGGCCCGAAGGGGTAGGTCTGGTTGGCGCCTCGAGCGAGCGCGCAGCGACCACCGTCGCTCCGGAGTGAGCCTGAAACAGCTGCAAACGCCACCTCTTTCGTCTCCCGACCGAGGTACACACCGCTGCCAACAAATGGCTATTCTGAGCCGATGTCAGGCGGCAAGACTGCGGTGCCGGCCGCTAGCGCGGACGAAAGAGGTTCCTCACCCCGGACGGTGACGGCCGATCCGCTCACGGGCTTCGGGACCAGGGCCGCTCTCCTCACCGCGCTCACGGGGGCTGTGACGCCCGACGCGGCTGCGGCGCTCCTCGTCGTCTTCGGGCTTGCCGGCTACGAGGAGTACGTCTCGCTCTTCGGCCGGCTGGCGGGTCGATCCCTGATCGTGAAGCTCGGCGCCCGTCTCGCCGATGCGCTCCCGGCGGGCACGACCTGTTTCCGGCCCCGGGAAGGCGAGTTCGCGGCGCTCGTGTCGACCCCGGTCGACGGAGTCAACGCCGTGCTCGACGACGCGGTCTGCGCGTTACGGGATCGCGCGGCCACCGTGGCCGTGACCGCGGCGTGGGGCGCCGCGATGCTGCCGGATGAGGCCGGAGATCCGGTCGCCGCTCTGCAGCTCGCAGACTCTCGCCTTGCCTCGAGCGCACCTCGCCGGTGCCGAGACCGGCGCGTCGCAATGGTCCGGGCCTGAGCCTGTCGTCTACCCGGCGGGGACGGCCCGTTGCCAGGCTCCGAGCAGTCGCTCGGAGTGCTTGGATCCCGGCGGGATCAGCTCGCTGGCACGCGAGAATTCCGCAAGCGCCGA
>DATIYE010000003.1:0-4838 GCA_035517795.1 Gaiellaceae bacterium
AGAACATCCAGCCCTAGACGGCACAGGAGGAGCCGGGCGCCGCTAGGCGGTGCCCGGCGGCAGCTGGTAGATCTGGATCTTCAGCTTGCGGTACGCGAAGACCGCCATCCGCAGCAGCAGCCACCCGTGGCGGAAGCGCGAGATCTTCGTCTCGCCGTACGTCCTCGACTGGTAGCGGACGGGAACGTCGACGATCTTCAGCTGCAGCCTGGCCGCGCCGAGCAGAAGGTCGAAGTCGCCGAACGGGTCGAAATCGCCGAAGTACGAACGGCCGGCGGCGATCTGCTCGTACCGCGTCCGCTTCAGCACCTTCGTCCCGCAGAGCGTGTCCTTCACCGGCTGCCCGAGCAGAGCGCTGAAGATCAGCGAGAAGGTCTTGTTGCCGAGCAGGTTGAGGAAGCGCATCGCGCCCGGCTCGAGCCCGTAGACGAGCCGCGAGCCGTTCGCGAACTCGGCCCGGCCGGAAGCGACGGCGTCGACGAAAGCTGCGAGCTCCTGCGGCCTCACGGTCAGGTCGGCGTCGAGGATGACGAGCACGTCGTTGCGTGCGCTCGCGAATCCGAGCCGCACCGCGTCGCCCTTGCCCTTGCCCGTCTGCTCGACGCAGACGATCCGGCGCTCCGGATGCAGCCCGATCTGCCGATCGATCTCCTCACGGGTCCCGTCGGTCGAGTGGCCCTCGACGAAGATCAGCTCGGTGCCCGAGCCCAGCTCCGGCGTCTCCTCGACGATCCGCTCGATCATCCCCGCCTCGTCGCGTGCGGGCACGACGATCGAGACGCTCACCGACTCGGGCTCGTCCGGCGGGTGCTTGCGCGCAACGATCCACCAGGTGAGGCAGAGGTGCCGGATGATCGGCAGCGGGCCGATGACCCCGTTCAGGAACGGCGAGAGGAGAGGGACCTGCAGCGGGAACAGGATCCGCCGCGTCGTCGTCAGCGGCTCGAGCCCGGTGAGCTGAAGCAGGTCGCGAACGTCCTCGATCGTCATCCAGTTGCGGATCGGGGTGCGCCGCTTCAGCCGCAGCAGCTCGAGAATCGACAGGACCGGCCGCCAGAGCTGGCTGTAGGAGTGGACGACGATCCTCGTGTCGGCGTCGGAATGCGCGGCCACGCTCCGGAACAGCGCGAGCAGGTCGTCGACGTAGGGGACTAGGTCGGAGAGGACGATGTAGTCGAACGTTTCGCCGAGCGCCAGGTCTTCTCCGGCGGCGAGATCGAAGCGAAGGTCCGGATGGCGGGCGTGTGCCAGCTCGACCATGCGCGGGCTGACTTCGACGCCGGTGCCCTGGGAGGGCTCGAGGGCCGCGAGCAGGTCTCCGTCGCCGCTTCCGATCTCGAGCACCGACGCCCCGGGCCGGACGATCGACCGGCAGACCGCCTCGATCAGCCGGTGGTACCCCTGGGCGGGCCGGTGTGGCGAGAGGCTCGCCTCGGCGAGTCCGTCGAAGGCGCGCGAGACCTCGCCGTACGCCGGCGGGACGGCAGAGGTGTCGCGCACAGAGGCGGCCATCTCGAAGACGGACGTTAGATGCAGCGCTCGTCTAGGGTAGGTCGCTGTGACGTGGCGGCCCGACCGGACGAGCGTGGTCGCCTCCCTGATCTACCTCGTCGCCTGCGCCACGGCATATGGAGGGCTGTTCAGCCACGCCTATCCCGGGGACGTCGGCACCTACGCCCAGTACGGTCGCGCGCTCGTCCTGCACGGTCGGATCCCGTACCGCGACTTCTACGACGAGTATCCCCCGGGCTCGGTGCCGGTGTTCGCGGCCCCGGCCGTGATCTGGAACGCGCACTACGTCCTCACCTTCAAGCTACTGATGACGCTGAGCGGACTCGGATTCACGCTCTGCGCCGTCTGGATCATCCGGAGACTCGCCCTGTCCCCTTTGCGCCTCGCGCCGATCGTCCTCGCTCCGGTGTTCATGGGCCCCGTGTTCCTCAACCGCTACGACCCGTTTCCCGCCCTTCTCTGCTCGCTCGCACTCGTGGCGCTGCTGCGCGGGCAGGAGGTCGCCGCCGGGGCGCTCCTCGGCGCCGGCACGGCGATCAAGCTCTACGCCGCCGTCGTCGTCCCCGTCGCCGCGAGGAGGGTCCGCTCGCTCGCCCGGGCCGGGACCGCCTATCTGGCGGCGGGAGCCGTGCTCTTCCTGCCGTTCTTCCTGCTCGCGCCCGGCGGGGTCGGCTTCAGCCTCTGGACGCAGCTGAAACGGCATCTGCAGATCGAGAGCCTGGGCGCCTCGATTCTCCTCGCCGGCTCGAAGCTCGGCATCCACCACGAAGGATGGATCCGCGGCAAGCCGGGCTCGATCGACCTCGGTGGCGTGACGGCCGATGTCGTCGGCGTGATCACCTCGCTGGTCGCGATCGCACTCGTCCTCGCCGTGGCCTGGGCGTTCTGGCGCGGCCCCGACGACGACGCCAGGCTCGTCACCGCCTTCGCCGCTGCGGTCGCCGCGTTCGTCGTCTTCGGGAAGGTCCTTTCGCCGCAGTACCTGACGTGGCTCGTTCCGCTCGTTCCGCTCGCCGCGGGCCGGCGGGGCCGGCAGGCGGCGATCCTCTTCTTTGCCGTGCTCGCGATCACCCAGCTCGAGTACCTGGCAGGTCGGTGGGGTGAGCGCAACCAGAACTGGACCGTCTGGGTGCTGCTCGGGCGGAACCTCGGGCTGGTGGCGACCTTCGGTCTACTGCTGGCCCAGCTCCTCGAGTCGGGCGGCAGGGCGAGGCCACAGAAGGGATACCACCCCTGAGACGAGCGCCGCGACGAGCCAGGCGAAGATCGCCCAGTTGAGCAGCTCCTCGGGCGGAGCCTTCAGGTGCAGGTACCACGACTGCAGCCCGAACGGCAGCGGGGGGAACGCCGAGCTCAGCCAGAAGGTCGCCACCATCGCCACGAGGACTGCGCCAGGCCACGGCGCGGGAGCGCCGCCTCCCCAGGCCCACGAGGACAGCTGAGGCACGCACAGGAGCAGGAACACGAGCCGGTAGTCGAAGTTGTTCCCGTACAGGTACGTGCCGACGTACACGCCCGCTCCGGCCCAGAACGCGTCCAGCCGGCGCTCGTCGGCGGCCGCCGCGCCGCCGCGACGCCCGAGCAGGAACCCGCCTGCGAGCAGCAGCCCGGCGGCGATGATGCCGAGCCGGAGCAGGCGTTCGTCGCTCCCGGAGCGCATCCAGCTCACCCCTTCGTCGTGGAGTGCGACCGGGACGACTCCCGCGCCATAGGCGTTGAGGACGGCGCGCGGGATCACGTGGCGCAGGGTGCGGATGTCGTTCAGGGTGAGCGCTGCATAGACGGCAAGGACGAGCACGGAGGCGCCGAGGGCCGCCCAGCGCCCCCGGCGGCGCACCAGCACCGCGAGTGCGAACGCAGGGAAGAGCTTGAGCACGGCCGCGAGCACGATCGGCCCCGCTCCGGCCCACGGAGAGCGGCGGACGAGTGCGAGACCGAGCACGACGAGCGCGAACATGAGGAGGTCGACGTTGCCTCGTTCGACCCCGATCATCGTCGCGGGGGCCACGAGGAGCGCGGCGTAGAGCACGCCTTCCCGCGTGCTCAGCGGTCCGGTAGCCGCGAGCGCGGCAACGAGGAAGATGAGGCCGACGGCGACGCCGAGTGCGGTGGTCGCGCCCTCGCCGAGTCCGAGCACCGAGAGCTTCGTCCAGAGTCGCGGATAGTTCGCCGGCCGGCCGTAGGGGTCGCACGGGTTTAAGGGAAACGCCTCGATCCCCTTTCGCTCGCAGTCCCAGCTCGACGTGATCGAGCGCAGGTCCTCGAACCGGGTCGAGGTGGCGTCGACGCCGACCTTGCGCCAGGGCGTCCCGCCGCCCCGGACGCTGCCGACGGCGCCCAGCACGATCAGGAAAACGGCGACGGCGACGCCGGCGACGATCCGGCCGTCGAGCGTGAGGCGCTCCCCGCCTCTCGAGGGGCTAGCAGCCACCGGAGGCCCTGTGGCCGACGCGGTAAAGGAGAACGCCGCCGACGCGGAGTGGCCGCGCGATCCGGTTCAGCGCGGGTGCCCAGATGGCGGCCTGCCGCTTGTCGACGACAACGGCGGTCACGCCCTTTGCCGCGAAGTAGGCCTCCAGGAGCTGCGCCTGATTCGGAACGGGCGGGTAGCCGACGGAGATCTGCGCGATGCCGGACGGATGCAGGAAGGCGCTCGGGGGCGAGGTCTGCAGCCGACCACCGGCCATCCGGAACCGGAAGTCGCTCGCGACCTGCCACAGGTTCGCGAGCCCGCCTTGCCCGACGGGTTCCGGAAGGACGATCTCGTTCTTCGCCAGGCAGTGCCGGAAGGCGCGGCTCGTGAAGAAGGACGGGATCGAGTAGGTCGTCGTCCAGACCCCTGCACCCGGGTTCGGAACGAGCAGCAGCACCGTGAGCGCCGGAAGCAGGAACCGCAGCACCCCGCTGCGGGTCGAGGCGATCCAGACGGCGACGATCACCGCCGCCGCCAGGGAGGCGTAGACCGAGAAGCGCACGGGCAGGACGTTGTCGAAGAGCGGCAAGAGATGGGTCCCGGCACCGGGCAGGGTCACGCTCTGATGACCGAAGGGAGTCGGGAGCGGGATCACGCGGCGACCGTCCACGTGCAGCTCCGGCCCGAGCGAGAGGTACGCGGCGAGCACGAGTGCCGCGAGCAGGAAGCGACCTGCCGCGGTCCGCCAGCTGCGCCGGGCGTAGAGGGCGACCATCACGAGCAGCGGCAGACCGAGGAACGCTCCCTGCTCGGTCGTGTTGCCCGGAAAACGGCGGGCGACCGCGTGCGCCCAACCCGCGCCGACCGCCTCGAGGTGGGTCGGGAGCAGGAAGTTGAGGAGATCGGCGGTGTA
>DATIYE010000004.1:0-22001 GCA_035517795.1 Gaiellaceae bacterium
CTCGCCGCCGGACTGCTTGTCGCGTTCGCCGACGTCGGAGCGGTCTTTGCGGCCGGTGCGGGCGCTCTTCTCGTTGCGGCCGTCCTGCTTGCTCGTGTGTCGGTTGAAGGTCCCATCGTCGGGCGTGCGAGCGTCGCCAAAGGTGCGGTCTGGCAGGGATTCCGGGCGATCGGGGATGTCCCCCGCGCACGTCTGCTTGTGGGACTTATCGCCGCGCAGACGTTCGTGCGCGGGTGCCTGAACGTGTTGATCGTCCTAATCGCATATCAGGTGCTGCACACGGGTGCATCGGAGGTCGGGTACCTCACGGCCGCAATCGGGGCCGGGGGCCTGGCCGGCGCGCTTGGGGCGGTCTCGCTGCGTGGAGAAAGGCTCGCGCAGCCGTTCGGCTGGGCGCTCGTCTGTTGGGGAGTGCCAATCATGCTTATCGCACCGCTTCCGTACGTCGTACCGGTGATCGGCCTGCTCGCGGTCGTCGGCGCCGCGAACAGCGTCGAGGACGTCGCCGGGTTCACGCTGCTCCAGCGCATCGTCCCTGACGACGTGCTGGCCCGCGTGCTTGGCGTAACGTGGGGCCTCGCGATGGGCGCGGTGGCGATCGGCTCGTTCGCCGCGCCAGCCTTCGTGACGCTGATGGGGACGCGTTCGACGCTCCTCGTGGTCGGCGCGATCCTCCCCGTTCTTGTGCTCGTCTCCCATCGACGGCTGATCGAGATCGACTCTGAGGTCGTACCCGCGCCTCAGCTCGCGCTCATTGACGGCGTACCGCTCTTCGCCCCGCTCTCCCTCGCAGCCAAAGAGCGAATCGCCTCGCATCTGATTCCGGTCAACATCGCGGCACGAGACATCATGATTCGCGCCGGCGAGATCGGCGACCGCTTCTACGTCGTCGTCGAGGGCGAGCTAACGATCGACATCGGCACCCGGAGCGTCCACGCCGGCCCGGGGGACTTCTTCGGCGAGATCGGCTTGCTCCGCGACATCCCGCGGACAGCGACCGTGCGCGCGGACACAGACGCCCGCCTTTACGCCCTGGAGCGAGACGACTTCCTCGCCGTAGTGACAGGCCATGCCGCCGCCCACACTGAGGCACACGCCATTGTGGCGGCTCGACTGGCAAGCGGCTGAGACCCGTGTAGTGCGGCATGCCGGCCTTCGAACTCCGCTCGGCTAGCGCCCGCCGGTGGCGGGCGGCATCAGTGCTTGGCGGCCCGGACGAGCGCCACCTTGATCTGATGCGCGTACGAGGAGCCTCTCGGTGCCGCGTCGAACGTGTCGCAGGTCTTCTGCTGGGTCTTGGTGACACCGCCACAGACGATTCCTGAACCGTCGTCGTTCAGGCAGCCATAGGTGTTCCCTTTGCCGCTGCCCGGCCAATAGACGCCGCTACAGCTCTTCTTCACCTGTGACTGGCTGTGCCCGCTGATGCTCACTCTCGTCGCACTCGCGGATGCTGCGAGCACGGCTGCCGCGAAACAGACTACGACGAGTGACGCGCGAAAGCTCATCGTGATCCTCCCCTGGTCATTCTCATCGTGATCCTCCCCTGGTCATACTGCCGAACTACTTACCCACAGGACGCACGAGGAATACGCTGCACCTATCCGCAGTCTGGCGCCTGGATCGCAGAGCGGGGCAGGCACCCGCGGCGGTGTAGCCGTTGGCCCCCCTCTAGTGCCACGTCACGTCTGCGAAGTGCTCGGCCATCAGTATTCCGCAGTACTGGTCGGCCGTCTCTCGAACGTACGAGGCATCGAGCGTTGCCAGCACTCGATGTGGCTCGACGGTGCGGAACAGCCACGCCTGGTCTGCCTGCAAGGTCTCGGGCGGGACGCCGGCCCAGGCTGCGATGTCGGGGAGTCTCTCCACAAGCTCGTGGGTACGCACTACCAGCAGCCGGTCGGGCGAGAGGGCGTCCAGCACCTCGCTGTTATGGCGCGCCCATAGCTGGAAGAAGCACCTGAGCGGCGGAAAGCCGAGTGCAGTAAGTGGGGCATCGAAGCGCGTTGGCTCGCTCCGGTCGGCTCCGAGCCGGAGCCGGTCAAGCGCGGCCCAGGGCGAGCCGGGAGCCGGTGGCCAGTTGATGTTGTGGTCGAGCCAGGAGTCACACCACGAGTAGACGTCGCGGATCGTTAACACGAAGCGCTTTGTCGGGCAGGCATCAGCGAGGGGTTTGATCAGTATCCCGGCAAGCGTCGAGGATTCGATCTCCAGCCAAAGCAGGGAATCGCGCCGACGCAGCAGCTGCATTGCCTCGACCTCGTCAAGCTCGTCCTTCAGCAACGCGGACGCGAGGGGAAGACGCACCTCGGTATCCGGATGGTGCGCATTGCGGTAGCGCGAGAAGATGCCCGCCATCGAGTGCGTCCCCGTCTTCGACAGCCCACAGCAGCAGAGGTCCAGCCGACGCGGGCGAACGACCTGGTTCAACCGCACCGTCGCACGTGGTGCCAGCGCGAAGAAGGCACGGTAAGGGGGTCCCAGGAGTTGCCTAGCGTCCAAAACGCAGCAGGTGAGTTCTGAGGGTAATCGACTTTAGCCGGGCTATGTGCTTCTCCACGGGAACCAGGAGGTTCTGAGGGCCGATCCGCCCGGTTTGGGCTACCCCGCATCGGCATCCCGAAGAAGCAACGCGGACGCGCTCCAGCTGAACCGAGAACCGGCAGGAACGGAACACCACTGGGGAGGCCGCCGCGGCGGCCTCCCCAGTGGATTGCTCGGGGCGGGGAGGCGCGCCATTGGCCGCCGCAACCCTCGTCCGGGGAGATGGCACAGCGCCCAGAGCTGAGTTTCCGCGTCGCCCGGACGGCCTCCTCCGTCCCGTCGCGAGAGGAGTGGCTTCTCGCCTGCGCGAGCGTTGCGTTGGTGCACTCCGAGATTGATCCATTCGGTCTCGCGCAGGCCGCGCGCATCCACTGACCGGAAGCCGAGAACGCTGCGATCGGCGGCGTAGTACCCTCGTGGGTGGTGGTGCTGGTGCTTCCGCTCCTGGCGATTGTGCTCTCGTTCTTCGTGCTGCCCTCGCCCTGGGGAGTAGTGCTGGTTGCCTGCGTGATCGTGTGGGAGGTGGCCGAGAAGACGTTCTGGCTCCGCTACACGCGGCGTCTGCCGGTCGTGGTCGGCCGGGAGGCGTTGATCGGCATGCCTGTGACGGCCGTTTCCCCCATCCAACCCGAGGGGCGGGTCCGGCTTCAGGGCGAGAGCTGGAAGGCGTACTGCTTCGCGGGCGCCAGGCCCGGCGAAACGCTCGTGGTGGAGG
The DNA here is from genome assembly GCA_035517795.1 of Gaiellaceae bacterium. GTDB lineage: Bacteria > Actinomycetota > Thermoleophilia > Gaiellales > Gaiellaceae > PALSA-600. The sequence goes on from DATIYE010000004.1 coordinate 3,260, forward strand.
GTGTGGAGGCGCTGACGCTCATTGTCGGCAAGCCGGCCCGATAGACCGCGTCGAATTCTGAGGGGCTCCCCCGGCTGAGAAGCCAAGCGAGCTACGCCGGGGGTGCTGATCCGCTCGATCGATTGAACACGATCGCGTCGCCGAGGTTTGCAGGCGGGGTTGCCCACCTGTCCCGAGAGGAGTTCGCCACGCTCGGCTTCTTCGCTGTCGACACGACGAGGAACGCCCCTGGTACCCTCGCTGCGATTCGGTCGAAGGAAAGCCGTGGCGTCTGATGGGGCACCGCCGGTACCTATGCCGGCCGAGGACGAGCTCGTTGGGGCGGAACTGGCGCGTGCGCAGTCGAAGCGACGTAGTGGTCGAGGGAGGATCACCGGGGTCGTCGTCTCGGTTGCGGTAGTCGGCGTCGTTTTCGCGGTGGTGCTGCCGAAGATCGCCAGCTACCGCGAGGTCTGGGAGGTCGTGAAGTCGTTGACCTGGGAGTGGGTGGCGGCGCTTCTTGCCGTCACTGTCATCAATCTCCTCAGCAATGCGCCTCCCTGGATGGCCGTCCTCCCGGGGCTCCGCTTCCTGCATGCATTGCGGGTGACACTGGCCGCCTCGGCCTTGTCGCTGGTCGCGCCCGGAGGTACTGCGGTCGGAATGGCGACCCAGTTCGGAATGCTCAGGAGCTGGGGTCTCGAAGGGCGCCCTGTCGGGCTCGCGGTCGCGCTGACGAACATCTGGAGCCAGCTCGCGAAGTACGGGTTCCCGGTTGTCGCTCTCGCCGCGTTGGCCGCCGAGGGAGGCAAGAACAAGACACTCGAGCTCGTGGCGCTGATCGGGTCGATCATCCTCGTCGCGATCGTTGCGAGCTTCGCGGCCGGGCTTTCGAGTAAGCGGTCGGCCCGGACCGTGGGTGATACGGCAGCACGTGCGGCGTCCCGGCTCAAGCGGTTGATCCGCAAGCGCCCGGTCAGCTGGAGCGGCACGGAGTTCGTCCGCTTCCGCACCGAGGCGATCGACCTGCTGCGCCGCCGCTGGTATGTGCTCACGATCGCCACCATCGCCAGCCAGCTCGCCGTCTTCATCGTGCTCGTGGTGGCGCTCCGCGCCGTCGGTGTGACGCGCCTCCAGGTCAGTATCGTCGAGGCGTTCGCGGCCTGGTCGTTGACTCGCGCGCTCGGCTCGATCCCGATCACACCCGGAGGGTTCGGCATTGAGGAGCTCGCCCTCACCGGGGCCCTCGTCGGCTTCGGGGCGGACAATGCGGAGGCCGTGGCGGCGACACTCATCTACCGCTTCCTTACCGTGGTGCCTATCCTCACGCTCGGGCTGCTCGCCGCCGGAACCTACAAGCTCGGCAAGCCGACACCCGAGCCGGCCACCTGAGCCGAGTCGCGGATCCGTCGACCGTCGGGAACTTCGTGCTCCGCGTCATCTGTGCCATTCTCAACTGGCTGCGTCTTCGCCGAGTGGCTCCGCGAGTCCACGCCATTCTCGGGACTCCGCTCCCTGTCGATCCCCGGCGGTGACCGTCACGTAGCCAACGAGAACGAAGATCAGGACCGCGAGGACGAGCGTGACCGCGCCGTCACCCCAACCGAGTCCGCCTGCGGTGCGTGACTTGCCCATCCAGTCGGCAAACGACGCTCCGAGCGGCCGAGTCATCACGTAGGCGAACCAGAACGCAACGATGGCGTTCAGGTTGAAGAAGCGATACGCGATTCCAGGGACGGCGAACACGATCGCGAAGAACGCGCCCGCTGAGAGAAAGCCGAGGCGTGCGGTGTAGGCCGCCAGGTCGCCGGCCGCGGTGCCCATCGCGAACATCGCGAGCACCGCCGCCCAGTAGAACGCCTCGCGCCGAGGCGTGTTGATGCTGTGAATCGAGAGCGTCCCTTCGCTTCGATACCAGGTCGAGAAGACCACGACCAGTCCGATCGCGAACACGAGCGTCGAGACTGTGTAGGGCACGCGAAACTCGACGTGCAGGACGTCGGCCGCCATCGTGCCGAACACCGCGACCTGTCAGCCGTGCTTCGTGGTGCGCCGGGGCCCGGTGCGGAAGATGGTGTCCCACCAGGGCGCGCTGACGCCGAAGCAGCGCTCATCGTCTTCGAAGTGGTGACGCATATGCAGCTCGTGCAGGCGGCGGCCGACACGGCTCGACGGTCGGGTGTGGTGGAGGGTGTAGTGGAGCATGTCGTACTGGAGGTAGCCGAAGAAGAAGCCGGCCGTGGCGGCCGGGCCGGTCGCAGGCCCGAGCGCGACGACGAAGAGGGCAAGGAAGCCAACGGCCAGGGGGACGGTGACGACCGGGGGCATCACGAGCCGCATCGGATCACTCGGGTGATCGTGGTGGACGCCGTGGAAGATCCAGTGGAGCCTCGAGCCGAGCCGGCTCTTCGGTTCGAGGTGGAAGATCGAGCGATGGATCCAGTACTCGGCCAAGGTCCAGAGTCCGTATCCGCCGAGGAACACGACCGCTGCCTGCCAAACAGGAAGCCGCCCGAGACCGATCGCTCCCAGCGCGACGATGACCGGAGCGAAGATAAACAGAGGCACTGCCGGGTGGCAGCGTGTGAACCGATCGAGCTGACGCGACGTGAAAAGCGGTGGCGAAGCGCGAAGGACTTGCGAGCGCGACAGCCGTTCCACCCGGCCATCGTAACCGAGGCGGCGGCGCCCGCCTGCCACCACGACTGTCTGGGCATACGAATCCCGATCGTCTTCGGCGCGCGAACCGCCGTTTCACGCTGCTGGAACGTCCGCACCGCGCGTAGGAAATCGAGCCCCTCACCAGCCCCGACCGCAGAGATCTCGTCGCTCGGGGCGACCGAGAGCGGCGGTCAGGTCGACCGCCCTAACGGTGTGGAGGTTCAGCGAATGCCGGTATCGATAGAGAAGTCGATCCGCCGATTCGTGCCCTCGATGACACGAACGGTCGTCGGTTGCAGGCCGAATCCGATCCGTGGCGTCGGGGTCAGGCTCACCGTGTAGAAGCCGGGCGCGAGCCTGATCGAGTAGCGGCCGCCTGCACCCGTGCGTGCCTCGATGACCGTGTGACCGCCCCTGGAGAAGACCAGATCGGCGCCGACAGCCGGCGCCGTGCACAGGCTGCCAACCTTGCAAACCGGCAACGTCGGCCCGCGCGTTACCACTCCGTGCAGCCCGCTGACGAGCACGACCAAAGCAAGCACTCCGACCATCAACAGAAGTCTGCCCAACACGACGGCAGGCGTCTTGATGAGCCTGTTGGTGAGACGGCTCAGCCAGGTGGCCGTCAGACAGGCGGGGGAGGCGGACGGCATCCATTTCGTGCTCCAGTCCGGCAGATGCGTTCGGAGTCGGCGAAGGCCGACTGGCACCCGCGGCGTTGCGGGGATCGTTGCGGAGGTCGTCCCAACGGACGATGATGCGGGTGAGGGGGTACCACTGCGCGCATGCCTCATCGCTCTCGTCGCCGGAGCGCTCGTTTCCGTGTCCGTCCCGGATCGGGCGGCCGGCGGGTCGCTCGGTCAGGCTTGCTCCGTCGGGTACGTCGATGCGCGGCTCAGCTGGGGCGAGAAGTGCCTTCGCGTCGGTGAGTACTGCAAGATCGGGAACCCGGAGTATCACGCCTACGGCTTCGCGTGCCCCGCGTCGGGCTATCTGACCGACTACGCGGGCGCGCGGACCCGGGCGAAGGCTCCGGCCGCGTCGAGCCCGGGCTCGCTGACAACCGTCCTGATCTCGCCCCGGACGAGGAACGCAGACTGCCTCCGGGGCACGAGCCCGGACCGGCGCTGCTCTCCAGGTGCGTACTACCGCCAGCTGACGACGAGCGTCATCTGCTCGCCCGGGTTCCGGACGAGCACGATCCGGGATGTCCCCCAGTCGGAGAAGTTCGCGGTCGAGCGCGAGTACGGCATGCCGCAGACCTACTACGGGTACAGCATCGAGATCGACCACATCGTCCCGCTCGAGCTCGGCGGGTCGAACGCGATCGCCAACCTCTTCCCCGAGCCCGGATCCGGCCCCGACAGCTACCACGTGAAAGATCAGCTCGAAGACCGGCTCCACGACGCCGTTTGCGCGGGAACGATCGACCTCCAGGCCGCCCGCCTCGGGATCGCGACCAACTGGCTCGCGTACTACCGGCGCCTCTTCGGCCCGCGCCATGCCGGCTGACCTTCGGCTCGACCGCGACGGGGCCGTTTCGCTCGACCGCTCTGACCCGCTCGGGCCCTACCGCGAACGGTTCGTGATCCCCGATCCGGGGCTCGTCTACCTCGACGGGAACTCGCTCGGACGGCTCCCGCGCGTCTCGCTCGAACGGCTCCAGGGCGTGATCGCCGAGCAATGGGGCGAGCGGCTGATCCGCGGCTGGTACGAGGAATGGCTCGAGCTGCCGGTGCGGATCGGCGACCTGATCGGCAGCCTGGTCGGCGCCGCTCCCGGCCAGACCATCGTCGCCGACTCGACCACCGTCTGCCTCTACAAGCTCGCCTTCGCCGCGCTCGACCTCGACCCGTCGCGCACGGAGATCGTCGTCCAGCAGGACGAGTTCCCGACCGACCGCTACATCCTCGAGAGCCTTGCCGCCTCGAGGGGGCTCGAGCTCCGCTGGCTCGAGGGCGACCCCGTCGACGGCGCCTCCGCCGACGACGTCGCGGCCCTCCTCGGCCCAAGAACGGCGCTCGCCGTCCTCTCGCACGTCAACTACCGCTCGGCGGCGGTCATGCCGCTCGAGGAGGTCACGGCGCTCGTCCATGATGCAGGTGCGCTCGTGCTCTGGGACCTCTGCCACAGCGCCGGCCTCCTGCCAGCCGGGCTCGACGTGGCCGACGCCGACCTCGCGGTGGGCTGCACCTACAAGTACCTCAACGGCGGTCCCGGAGCTCCCGCGTTCCTCTACGTCGCCGAGCGGCTCCAGTCAGAGCTCAGGCACCCGATCTGGGGCTGGTTCGGCCGCCGCGACCAGTTCCTCATGGAGCAGGACTACGTCCCCGCCCCGGGCATCTCGGCGTGGCTCTCCGGCACCCCGGGGGTGCTCGGTCTCGCCGCCGTCGAGGAGGGCGCGCGGCTCACCGGCGAGGCCGGCATCCCCGCAATCAGGCAGAAGGCGCGCGAGATCACCGAGTACGCGATCGCGCTCCACGACGAGCGGCTCGCGCCGCTGGGCTTCACGCTCGGCAGCCCGCGTGGCTGGCAACACCGCGGCTCCCACGTCTCGATTCGCCGGGCCGACGCGAGCGAGCTTTGCCGGAAGCTTGCTGCGGCCGGCGTCATCACCGACTTCCGGACGCCCGACACGATCCGGCTCGGCTGTTCGCCGCTGACGACGAGCTACGTCGAGCTCTGGGACGGCGTCGACCGCCTCTGCGGGCTAGCTTCGCCATAGGTGGGCCGCGCGCCGCAGCCCACCGACCGTCACCTCGCGTCCGCCGGTCAGGCCCGAGGGCCGCAGGATCAGCACCAGCGCCATCACTACGCCGAGGGCGACGAGCCGCGATCCGTCGGGAAGGTTCACGTAGAACGGAATGTGCACACCCTGCTCGGCGTCGTTCAGGAACGAGTTCAGCCCGCTGATCAGCAATGCTCCGAGCACCGCGCCCCACACGCTCTGGACGCCGCCGATCACAAGCATCGCCAGGGTGATGAACGTCAGCTCGAGATAGACCTGGTCGACTGTGATCGAGCCCAGCTCGTGGACGAGCAGCCCGCCCGCGAATCCGGCCAGCGCCCCGCTGATCACGAAGGCGACCAGGCGCTCGCGGTGCACGTGGATGCCCGATGCCTCGGCCGCCTGCGGATCCTCTCGCGTGGCGCGCAGCCGGCGCCCGAACCGGCTTCGCTGGTAGGCGAACGCGACCACGATCGCGATCACGGCCCCGATCGCGAGCGTCCACGTTCCGCTCTCGGGCACGAGAGCAAGTGCGGTCACGCCCGGCCCGATCTTGTCCCAGTAGCTGATCACGTTCGCCGTGATCCCGAGGACCGCGAACGTGGCGATGCCCGCCGGCAGCCCGGACAGCCGCATCAGGGCGATCCCCGTCAGGAGCGCGAACACCCCACCCGCGAGCGCGGCCAGCGCCAGCGACGAGACCGTCGAAACATGAGTGTGCCGCAGGAACGGGTACATCGCCGGGAGGACGAAGTTCTTCTGCTCGGCACCGAGGGTCAGGATCCCCGAGAGGTACGCGCCGATCGCGACGAAGCTCATGTGTCCGAACGAGAGGACGCCCGAGTTGCCGATGAACACGTATAGGGCGACCACGATCGCGGTGTTCACGAGCGCATCGTCGAACTCGAGCTTGCGCACCGCCCCCGCGTTGGCGCCGAGCAACGCCACCACGAGCACGAGCAGCACCGGTGCCGCCACCGTGACCAGCGGATCGAGCCGGCTTCTCACACCCGCTCCGCGCTGAGCCCGCGACCGCCCGCGAACAGCCCGCCCGGCCGGAGCAGAAGCACGGCGATCACGAGCCCGTACACGACCGACGGCAGGTAGACGCTGCTCGACGAGGGCAGCTCGTCGCCGACGAACGCGGTTGCGAAGCCGATCAGGAACCCGCCGGCGGTCGCAGTCGCCAGCCGGTCGAGGCCTCCCACGACGACGCCGATCAGCGCGAAGATCGTCACCTGGACCCCGAAGTCCGGGGTCACGAGCGGCGACTGCACCGTCAACAGCACCGCCACGGCAGCCGCGAGCGCGCCGGAGATCGCGAACGAGAACGCGATCACGCGGTCGGCACGCACCCCCAGCAGCCGCGCGGTACGAAAGTCGGCGGCCGAGGCGCGGAGATGGAGCCCGACCGTGGTGCGGTTGAGGAACAGCGTCAGCCCGGCGAGCAGCACCGCGCCGACGATGATCGCTACCACCGAGATCCAGCGGATCCGCAGCGTTCCGATCGCGATCGCCGTGTTCAGGCCGCCGAGCGTGCCCACCGTGCTGCCCCGGGACCCGAACGAGAGCAGATAGACGTTCTGGAGCAGGAAGCTGATCGCGAAGCTGGCGACGAGCATGGTCGCCGGCGAGGCGCCGCGCAACGGCCTGAACGCCACGCGTTCCATCACGAGCGCGCCTACGATCGCCACGGCGAAGCAGGCGGCGATCGCCACCACCGATGGTGCACCGCTGAGGAAGGCCAGGGTGTAGGCGGCTGCCGTGATCAGCTCCCCGTAGGCGAGGTTCACGAGCCGCATGACACCGAAGACGAGCCCGATCCCGACCGCGACGACCGCGTACACGGCCCCCAGGCCGATGCCGTCGATCACGGCCTGGAGAAACGAGCTCATGAAAGGTAAGCGTGGGTGAGCCTGTGCGTCAGTTCGTCCGGATCACGGGCATCGGCCTTCGTGAGGGTCAGCCGGAGCTCGGCGTTCGAGATGACGTGGGTGCGATCGGCGAACTCGATGGTCATGACACCGCGCTGTTCGACGAGCAGGATCGTGACGCCGTGATCGCGGATCTGCGCCAGCGTCTCGAACAGCGTCTCGACGATCTTCGGCGCCAGCCCGAGCGACGGCTCGTCGAGCAGGAGCACGTCGGGCCGCGCGACGAGAGCGCGCGCGATCGCGAGCTGCTGCTGCTGGCCGCCCGAGAGCGAGCCCGCCTGGCGGCCTCCGAACTCCTCGACCACCGGGAAGAGCCCGTGGACCCACTCGAGATCGTCGGCCGTGCCCTCGGCCGACCTGCGCCCGGCGAGCCCGAGCCGGAGGTTCTCGCGCACGGTGAGCGAGGCGAAGATCTGACGACCCTCGGGCACCAACGCGACTCCCGACCGCGCGATGTCCTCCGGTCGCCCGCGTAGCGGACGCCCGGCGAGGAGGATCTCGCCCCCTGCGAGGGGTACGCCGCCCATCACCGCGTGCAGCGTCGTCGACTTGCCGGCTCCGTTGGGGCCGATCAGACCGACGATCTCACCCTGGTCGAGGCGAAGATCGAGTCCGCGAACCGCGACGACACCGCCGTAGCGCACCTCGACGCCGCGAAGCTCGAGCGCGGCCTCAGACATCGACCGCCTCGACGCTCGACGACCCCGCGCCGAGGTAGGCGGTGGCCACGTCGAAGTTGCGGCGGATCTCGTCCGGCGTCCCTTCCGCGAGCGTACGGCCGCGGTCGAGCACGTGCACCCGGTCGCACACCTCCATGATCAGAGCGACGTTGTGGTCGATCAGGAGGACGCCGGCCCCGAAGTCGTCGCGGACGGAGCGCACCACGGCGGCGAATGCGGGGATCTCGGCCTCGTGCAGGCCGGCTGCCGGCTCGTCCATGAGGACAAAGCTCGGTTGCAGCGCGAGTGCGCGGGCGACTCCGAGACGCCGCTCGTCGCCGTGGGGCAGCACTGCCGACGACTGGTCGGCGCGGGCTCCGAGCCCGAGCAGATCGAGCAGCCGGGCGGCCCGCCGACGGGCCTCCGCCGGCGAGGCGCCTGCGCCGAGCGCGGCCACCTCGATGTTCTCGCGCACCGTCAGCCCCCGGAACAGCCGCCCGTGCTGGAAGGTGCGCGCGAGACCGGCGCGGCCGCGCCGGTGCGGCGGCCAGCGGGTGATCTCCCGCTGGCCGAGCTCGATCCGCCCCGACGAGGGTAGGTCGAACCCGGTCAGGAGGTTAACAAGGGTGGTCTTCCCGGCTCCGTTGGGCCCGATCAGGCCCAGCACCTGGTCGGGCGCCAGCTCCAGGTCGACGTCCTGCAGCGCGTGGATCCCCTCGAACGACCGCGAGACGCCGACCGCCCGGAGCGTGGGGTCAGGCCCTGCGCCGCCGCGCAAGGCCTGACCCCTGAGCTCAGCCGCCAACTCTCTCAGTGGATGTTGGCGACGACCTTCGTCGTGTGGAGGCCGATCACCTTGGCCACGTTGTTGTTGACCACGATGATCCGGTATGGGCGCCCCGTGACGCTGTGGAACGACGGGGTGAACGTGATCGGACCACCAAGCGTCTTGAACTTCGTCAGGTGGTCGAGCGTCGCCGCGAGCTTCGCACCGTCCGTCGAGCCGCCGTTCTGCTTGATCGCGTAGGCGATCGCGTCGATCGCGTCGGCCCCGGTGATGAAGCCGCCGGTCTGGGCCGCGTACTTCTTGCCCAGCTTCGCCATCAGGGCCTCGAACGCGCGGACTGCGGGGTCGGGATCCTTGGCGACGGCGGCGGCATAGGTCACGAAGTAGTAGTTCGTGACCTTCGGGTTCTTCGACCACCAGTAGGCACCGTCACCGGCCCAGCTGTTCATGATCGGAGTGTTGTTGCCGAGCGTCCGGAGGCTGTCGACGAACGCGGGCTGGTCGCCGGCGAACGAGGTGCAGAAGGCGATCATGTCTGCCTTCTTGCCGTTGATTCGCGTTGCGACGTTGTTGATCGTCTTGTCGCCCTGCGTGAACGACTCGGAGTCGACGATCGAGCCGCCGAGCTGCTTGAAGCGGTCGGTGAAGGCCTGGCAGACGTTCTGGAAGTAGACGAGCAGCTTGTCGGTGACGACGTCAGCCGAGTGCCACCCGTGGGCGTAGGCCCATTCGGCCATCGCCGAGCCTTCGTCCTGCGCCGCGTTGCCGAAGGAGAACGCGAGGTCGCCCGCGTTGCCGAAGCGCGACGGCCCCATCTGGTCGGTGCCGATGCACGGCGCCACCGTCAGAAGCTTCGCTTGCAGAAACGCCTGGATCGCAGGCGTCGCGTAGTCGACGTCGCAGGTCACCCAGCCGATCTGAGCCCCCTGGCTGATCAGCTTGGTCGCCGCCTGCTTGGTCGCCTGCGGATCGAGCTGGTCGTTGATGAACTTGAGCTCGAGCGGATGGCCGTCGACCCCTCCGGCCGCGTTGATCTTCTTGATCTCGATCTGGGCCGCAGTCAGCGCCGGCGCGTCGAACGGCGCCATGTTCTTGGTCAGATCGATCGCCGCACCGATCACGATCGGCGTCCCGGCCGCCTTCGTGTGGTGGGCGGCGTTGGTCACGCCCGTGACGCCGAGAACCGCCAGAGCGCCGACGGCGAGTGTGACCGAAAGGACTCTCGCGAGTCTCATTCGCCCTCCTTATGTTGTTGGGGTTGTCCGACCGGGGCGAGCCGGCGCATAGTGTCCCACGCCGCGGCCATCGCTGCGCGACCGCGTCGAGCGAGCTCTGCGGTAGGCAAGTCCCAGAGCGAGTCGGGATAGGGACTTCCGAAGGTCCCGTCGTCGGAGAAGATCTCGAGGTCATAGAGGCCGTCCCAGCCGGCCGCGTCGAGCGCGCCGAGCAGGACCGGCAGCTCGGCGATTCCGTCGCCGGGGAGAACCCGGTCGCACCAGCCGCGCGTCGGGGACCGATAGTCGTTGACGTGGACGCCGACGATGCGATCGATGTGCTCGGCGACGTCGTCGAGCACGGTGCCGGTGTTCCACAGGTGCCAGGCGTCGAACTGCAGCCCGAGCGAGGAGTGGCCGCCGGCCTCGGCGATCAGCTCGAGCGCCTCGGGGATCGTGCTCACGATCGTCCATTCGCCGCCGCCCTCTGCCTGGTAGGGCTCGAGGGCAATCAGCGTCCCGGCGAGCTCCGCCTCGCCCGCCAGCGTCCGGAGGGCATCGACGACGATGGCATACGCCCGATCGGAGTCGAGGCCCCGGCCGCAGCCGGTGAGGCAAACGATCGCGGGTGCACCGAAAGCCGCCAGGCGGTGAATCGAGGCGCAGAGGGCATCGATGCGCTGCTGCGGATCGGTAGGCCCGCCGAGCAGAGGCAGCGGGAGCGGGGAGGGGATGGCGGGAACGGCGGAGGCCGGCTCGAGGCCGCTGGCCGCGAACGCCTCCAGTGCTGCGGTGTCGTCGCCGTCCTCGGGGAGCTTCAGCTCCCAGATCCCCATCCCGTCGAGGCCGGCGGTCGTGTACGCGGCCAGGTCGTCGGCAAAGCTCGCCGGAAGGGTCGAGATCTGCGAGATCGAAAAGCGGGGCTCGGACCAGCGGATGTTCTCGGGAGTCGTTGCCATGCTCGTCGTGCGCCGTCTTCTCGGAGCTCCTCGATCTTCCCACAGCGCCGCGAATCCCTCAAGGGGGAGCGGGACGGCTTCGGAAGCGTTGCAGGATCCGCTCGGAGAGCGGCGCCCTGAGCAGCTCCAGCGCGACCATCGTGCCGGAGCCCGCGCCGAGGCCCGGGCCGGGCCAGGTGCTGGCGCCGATGTGCCAGAGGCGGTCGACGGGCGTCCGGTGGCCCGGGCGGCTCGGGAAGGGTCGCCAGAGGAAGTTCTGGTCGAGCCCGAGCGAGCCGGAGTAGGGGTCGCCGTGGTGGAGGTTCGGGTTGGCGGCCTGGAGGTCGGCGGGGGAGAGGCTGGTGCGGCGGATGACGGCCTTCTTGAGGTTGGGGATGTGGACCTCGAGCCGCGCCTGGATCCGGTCGGCATAGCGCTCGCGCAGCTCCTCGGTCCAGGTGCCCTCGCCGGAGTCGATCTCGCCGGCGGCGTCGCCCTTCACTTCCCAGGGCAGCTCCTGCAGCTGGATCCAGAGCATCCCCTTGCCTTCGGGCGCGCGGGTGGGGTCGACGGTGAGCGGCTGCCCACAGACGATCGTCGCCTCGGCCGGGAGCAGGCCGCGCTCGGCCTCGTTTACCGCACGCGACACGCCGTCGAGGCCGGACGTGACGTGGACGATCGCGGTCCGGCCGAGCCGCTCGTCGCCCTTCCACTTCGGCGGCTCGGAGAGGGCGAAGTGGATCTGCATCTCGGAGCGGCCGTAGCGGAAGCGCCGCCCGGACTCTGCAATCGCGCCGGCCGGGTTCCCGAGCAGCGGGCCGTAGAGCTGGGTCGGGGTCACATTCGCGATCACGGCCTTCGTCGCCTCCACGAGCTCGCCGGTGGTCGTACGGACACCTTCGGCCGTGCCGTTCCGCACGACGATCGACTCGACCTCCGCGCCTATCCGGCAGGTGCCGCCGCTGTCGTCGATCAGCTTCGCGAGGGCATCGGGCAGTCGCGCGCCGCCGCCGGTAGGCGCTGGCATGCCGCCTTCCTGGATCGCGACCGCAATCACCTGCGTCATGAAGCCCGAGGCGGCCGCGTCGGGCCCCAGACCGGTGTGGAGCACCCAGGGCGCGAGCAGCCCGTGTGCGCGCTCGGAAGCGAAGGTCTCCTGGAGCCAATGCCGGCTCGAGACCAGCACGTTCCCGGAGAACTCGGCCAGGCCGGAATGGCCGAGCCGCCTTGCCGCCCGTCCGGCGAACGCGAGCCCTGCCCGCGACCAGAGCTCGGTGCCGAGCAGGCCGAAGGCGAGGTCGGCGTTGGGCAGGAACCCGTCGAGCACGGCCTTCCACGCGGCTCCGTCCCCGGCGGCGTGACGGTCGAGCTCGGCGGCGTTGGCGTCGGCCGTGCGGAGTAGGAAGGCTGCCTCGCCGTCGGGATACACGCTCCCGGTCGGGTAGTCGGTGTTCCGATACTCGAGCCCTCGTTTCACGAGGTCGTCTCCGAGGAGCCCGTGAGCGGCACCGCCGACCCAGAGAGGATGCCAGCACGAGAACACGTCGTGCTGGAAGCCGGGCTCGGTGATCTCGGCCGTCCTGATCGCACCCCCGAGCCAGTCGTTGCGCTCGAGGACGCAGACGCTCCAGCCGGCCCGCGACAGCAGCGCGCCTGCCGCGAGTGAGTTGATCCCGCTCCCGACGATGACGGCGTCGAAGCGATCCACGGCTGCTACCCGGACGCGAAGGCTGCGAGCTCCGCGACGAGGCGGTCGACCTCGCCGTAGGTGTTGTAGTGGATCAGCCCGACGCGGAGCGAGAGCGGCGGGAGGCGCTCGGCCAGGCCCACGCAGTACCAGCTGTCGGCGTACCAGACACCGATCCCGCGCTCGCCCAGCGCGTGCGCCGCGGTCTTCGCATCGACGCCATCGACATTGAGCAGGAACGTCGGCACGCGGCCGTCGAGCTCGGGCCCGTAGAGCCGGACGTTGTCCGGGAGGCTCGAGAGCAGCCGTTCGCCCAGCCTGCGCTCGTAGTCGCGCAGAACCTCCATTCCGCCGAGCGAGTCGAGGTACGCGATCGTGGCGCGGAAGCCGGCGAGCAGCTCGTACGGGAGCGTGCCGGTCTCGAAACGCCGGCCGAGCGGGTCGGAGGCCGAGGGCCGGGCCTTGTATGGGCGCCAGCGCTCGGCGGCCTCGGCGCGGGTGTAGCCGATCCCGAGGTGGGGCCCGCAGAACTTGTACGGCGAGCAGAGGAGGACGTCGCAGCCGAGCTCGGCCACGTCGATCGGCTCGTGTGCCGCGTAGTGGACGGCGTCGATCCACGACAGCGCGCCGGCCTCGCGGGCGAGCCGGCAGATCCGCTTTGCGTCGGCGATCGAGCCGGTCGCGTTGGAGGCGAGGGCGAAGGCGACGACGCGTGTGCGGTCGGAGAGCTTGCGCTCGAGGTCGTCGTAGTCGACGGTCAGGTCGTCGGTTGCAGCCGCGATATGCACGGTCAGGCCTCGGTCGGCGGCGAGCTCAACCCACGGGGCGACGCCGCCGTCGTGGTCGAGCTCGGTGGTGAGGATCTCGTCGCCCGGTGCGAAGTCGCGGCCGGCGGCGCGTGTGAGCGCGAAGTTGAGCGTGGTCATGTTCATCCCGAACCCGATCTCGGCCGGTGTCGCCCCCAGGAAGCGCGCCGCGTCTTCCCTGGCGCCCTCGAGGATCGCCTCGACCGCGCGGCCCGTCGCGTAGGGTGCGCCGAGATTGCCGGAAGCGTCACGCAGGGCGGCCGCGATCGCCGCGCCGACCTCGTCGGGCACCTGCGTGCCGCCCGGAGCGTCGAGGAACGCGAAGCCGGAGCGGAGCGAGGAGAAGCGCGCACGCGCCGCCTCGACGTCGAATACCGTGGTCGCCACCGCGTCAGTATCGCTGGCGGCGGCTCAGGGAGTCTCGCCCTCGAGGATCCGGGCGAAGAGAAGGGGATCGATGTTCCCGCCCGAGACGACGCAGACGATCTCGCCCGTTCCCGCCTTGCCGGCCAGCGCGGCAGCCGCCGCGAGCCCACCGGCGCCCTCGGCGATCACCCGGGCGCGCTCGGCGATCAGGCGGATCGCCGCTGCGACGTCGTCGAGGGACATCGCGAAAGCGCCGTCGATCAGGTCGTGGGCGTGCGCCCAGACGCCGGGAATCAGCGAGCGGCTGCCGGCGCCGTCGACGAACGAGCGCACGTAGTCGACCTCGCCCGGCCCGCCGGCGAATGCCGAGGCAGCCGGCGCACCTGGGGCCGGCTCGACCGCGTACATCTGAACCTCGGGCCGCGACGCCTTGACGGCGCTCGCGATCCCGGAGATCAGCCCGCCGCCGCCGTAGGGGACGAGGATGGCGGCGACGTCGGGCAGGTCCTCGAGGATCTCGAGCCCGATCGTGCCGTTTCCCGCCATCACCCGCACGTTGTCGACGGGATGGACGAAGAGCCCATCGGCCCCGTCGAAGTGTCCCTCGACGAGCACGCGCCACCACTCGTCGTAGGGCAGGGCGACGACCCGGCCGCCGAACCTTTCGATCGCGGCGATCTTCGTGTTCGGCGCGCCTTCCGGGACGACGATCGTGGCGGGCACGCCCCGAAGCCGGGCTGCGTACGCGACGCCCTGGGCCATGTTGCCGGCGCTCGCCGTGACGACGCCGTCGGCAAGCTCCTCGGTGGTCGCCTGGAGGATCGCGTTGCCGGCGCCCCGGATCTTGAACGAGTTGACCGGCTGGAGCGTCTCGAGCTTCAGGTAGATGCGCGCCTCGCCCCCGGTGTCGAGCGGGACGAGCGGCGTTCGCAATGCGACCCCCGCGATCGTCTTTCTCGCGCGGAGGATCTCGTCGAGAGCGATCAGAGGTCGACCTCGACGCCGCCGCCCTCCGCCTCGGCCCGCCGGAGCACGAGCTCGACCGCGCCGAGGTCCTCGACCGCCAGGCCGAGTGACTTGAAGACCGTCAGCTCGGAGTCGGAGCTGCGTCCCTCGGCCGAGCCGATCAGCAGCTCGCCGAGCTCGCCCCGGATGTGGTCGGGGCCGATCGCACCCTCGGCCGCGGGGAAGAGGTAGTCGCCGGCCTCGTTCAGCGTCGACTCGCGCCGATCGACGTACAGGGCGGCGTCGACGATCGTGGCCGTGTCGAGCTCGCGCGTGGTCGGGATGCTCGAGCCGACCGCGTTGATGTGAACGCCGTCGGGGAGCCACTCTCGCCGGACGATCGGCTCGGAGGCCGAGGTCGCCGTCACGAGCACGTCGACATCGCGAGCGGCCTCCTCGGGCGTGGCGACCTCCTCGACGTCGCCGACCTCGGACGCGCTGCCGGGGGTGCGGCTCCAGACCTTCACGCGCTCGATCGGCAGTACGGCACGCATTGCCTCGAGGTGCGACCTGCCCTGGGTACCGGCGCCGAGAATCCCGAGCGTGGTCGAGCCCGGGCGGGCGAGCAGCTTCGTCGCGACGGCCGACACGGCGGCGGTGCGGATCGCCGTGATCGCGCTCGCATTGACGAGCGTGCGCAGCTGGCCGGTCTCACCGTCGAAGAGCGCCACGAATCCCTGGTGGCTATCGAGGCCGCGTGCGCGGTTCCCCGCCGCGATGCAGATCGTCTTCAGCGAGTAGACCGCGTTCGGGCCGGTGCGGTGAGCGGGCATCAGGCCCAGCAGCGTCGTCGTGTCGGGAGGTCGAATGACCGACCGCAGCGGGTTGTACAGCTCATCGCGGGCGAGCGAGGCGAGTACCTCCTCCATTGCCGCGATGCACTCGGCCATCGGCAA
This sequence comes from Gaiellaceae bacterium, assembly GCA_035517795.1. Classification (GTDB taxonomy): domain Bacteria; phylum Actinomycetota; class Thermoleophilia; order Gaiellales; family Gaiellaceae; genus PALSA-600. The sequence continues at coordinate 18,920 of DATIYE010000004.1, forward strand.
CAGCCGTACCGTGTCTTCTTCACCTATGACGCGGACACTCACGAGAAGAATGAGCCTATGCGGTCGCGTTCGTCTGCGGAGAGCGGAAGCTCGAGCGCCGCGAGCACGGGCTCGAGGTGGGCCGGGCGGGTCGGCCCGCAGACCGCTCCGGCGACCCCCGGATGCGAGAGCACCCAGGCGAAAGCGAGCGCCGTCAGCTCGACGCCGCGCTCGTGCGCCTCGGCCGCGAGCCGGTCGAGCCCGTCGTAGACGCGATCGGTGACGAGATGCGCGTACCCCTCGGGCCGCTGCGTCATGCGCGATCCCTCGGGGAACGCCTCGCCGCGCCGGTACTTCCCCGTCAGCCAGCCGCCCGCAAGCGGGCCGAAGGGGACGTAGTCGAGCCCGTGCTCGGCGCAGAAGGGCAGCACCTCGGCCTCGTCGTCCCGGTCGAGGAGCGAGTAGGCGTTCTGGATCAGGGCGGGGCGGCCGTATGCAAGCGCCTCGCGGATCGCCGCGGCGTCGTGGTTGGAAAGGCCCCAGGCCCCGATCGTGCCCTGTCGGACGAGCTCCTCGAACGCGCCGACGGTCTCGGCGAGCGGTGTCTCGAGGTCACGGTCGTGCGCGAGGTAGAGGTCGAGCCGGTCGACACCGAGCCGCTCGAGGCTTCCCTCGACGTTGCGCAGGATTCGGTCGCGTGACAGCCCGTGGTCGGCCGGGTCGCCGGTGACCGAATAGAAGACCTTCGTGGTCACGATCGGGCCGCGGCCCCGGTCGGCCCGCCAGCGGCCGATGAACGACTCGCTCCGACCGCCGCCGTAGGCATCGGCGGTGTCGAACCAGCGGATCCCGCGATTCCAGGCGATGTCCATGATCGCCCGGGCGTCGTCCTCGGTCGTCCCCTGGCCGAAGAACCCCGGCGCGGAGCCGACGCCGCCGAAGTTGCCGCACCCGAGCGAGAGTCGTTTCGCGGTCACTCCTGTGATTGCGAGAGCGCCGTCAGCTCGTTGCGCAGCTCCCAGAGATCCGGGTAGAAGCGCTTGTGGATCAACTTCCCGAGCACCTCGACCGGCGTTCCCTGGGTCCCTAACACCGAGCCGCCGATGATCCGCTCGACCACGACGAAGTGCCGCGTGCGCCAGACGACCACGCGCTCGTCCCACTCGATCAGCAGCTCGGCGAGCTGGTAGAGGTCCTCGTGGTCGCGGCCGTGGATGTAGACGTCGGGGAGGGTAAGTCCGGCGCGCTCCCGAGCAGCGTGGAAGGCTGCGCCGAGCGGAGGACTCACCTTCTGGACGCCCCGGAAGCCCGGCGAGTCGAAGCCGCTGCCGTGGCCGAGCACCTTCCGTACCGCCTGATACTCCCAGGGCGAGAGATGCTCGAGCATGTCGAGGGCACCGGTGACGATCTTCAGGCAGTCGACCGCGCGCCGGAGCAGGCGGATCGCCCCGCCCAGGTCATCGGCGTCGATCAGCCGCGTCGCCTCGACGCCCTCCGTCACCGCGAGCTTCAGCCAGAGCTCCGAGGACTGGTGCACCGTCTGGAACAGCAGCTCGTCACGGTGGATCCACTGCTCGGGTGTCTTCTGGAGCGCGAGCAGGTCGTCGGTGCGGAGGTAGCGCTCGTAGTCCGAGCCGCCCTCGCCGGGCAGGATCGGCTCCGACAATTTCGGCTCGGTCACGTTCTGCGCTCCGTCCCGTCGTAGATCCGCATCGGCAGCTCCGCGAGCGGGACGCCGCCGCGGGCGGTCACGAGCCATGTGTCCTGCATGTAGAGGCACGCTCGGCCATCCTCGGAGATCGCGTGCGGGTGCATCGAGAAGACCATGTTCTCACGAAGCACCGTCTCGTCGCCCTCGCCGATCTTCGGGAACTCGATCATCGTCATGCCGATCGAGTGCCCGGTCACATGGCCGAGATGGAAGCCGCGGTCGACGAAGCCCCTCGCCACCGCGCGGTGGACGTCGTGCGCGGTGGCGCCCTCGCGGAGCGCGCCGCGGGCCGCTTCGAAGTACTCCTCGTAGGCCTCCAGCATCCGGCTCGACTCGGTGCTCGGCTCGCCCGGGCAGATCGCCCGCGAGACCTCGACCCAGTGGCCGCCGGGGCCTGCAACCTCGAGCGAGGGGAGCATCATGTCGGTCGGCTTGACCCGCCGCGTGCCCGCGATCTTGAACTCCGGCAGCGCAGAGCCGTTCTCGCCCACGAGCACCATGTCCATCGTCTGGCGTCCGCAGCCCTGCGCCACGAAGTACTCCTCACAGGGCGCCAGGATCTCCCGCTCGGTTCGGCCGGGGGCAAACTCGTCGAGGAACACCCGGAAGCCCTCGGTGTTGATGCGGACGCTGTCGCGCACCGAGGCGAGCTCGGCAGCGCTCTTCACCGCTCTCGCATGATCGAAGGGCTCGTCCCAGGGGACGAGCTCGGCCGCCGGCGCGAGCGACTGGTAGTCACGGACGGTCATCGCATACTCGAGCCCGTAGACCCCGACGCGCTTCCCTTTCAGGCGATCGGCGAGCCACTCGCCGGGGCGGTCGACGAACACCTGCTCGTCGATCCAGGTCGTGCCGTGCTCGCCGACGTAGCGCGCCTCGCGCGGGAAGACGATCGCCGGATCGCCCTCGCGAGGCAGCAGTACGCAGGCGTAGCGGTGGACGATCACGAAGCCCGAGAGGTAGGTAACGGCACCCTCGAAACCCGAGTATTCGGAGCCGGCGACCACGACGGCATCGATCCCGTCGGCATCCATCGCCTCGCGGATCAAGCGGTAGCGACGCTCGACGTCCTCGACCGGAACGGTGCCGACGCGATCGCCTGTCACTGCTTCCACGATGCCTCCACTCCTTTCACGAGCGCCCAGATCGTCTCGTTCGCCGGCGTCGCGAGGCCGAAGCGGCGGCCGGCCTCGACGATCCCTCCGTTGAGGAAGTCGACCTCGGTCTCGCGTCGCGCCTCGATGTCCTGGAGCATCGAGGCCTTGTGGTCGTAGCCGACCTCGGGCCGGGCCGCGTAGTCGATCAGGTCCTCCGGATCGGCGTCGAGCACGATCTCCTGGGCGGCGGCGACAGCCTTCCCCTCGTCGACGAGTTGCGTCGCGAGCCGCCGCA
>DATIYE010000005.1:0-2328 GCA_035517795.1 Gaiellaceae bacterium
AAGGAATCCCCGACGCGAGAGGAGTCGACATGGCTGGTGAGGTCGTCCACATCGAGTTTCCGTCCGCCGACGCCGACCGGGCGCAGGCCTTCTGGAGCGGACTGTTCGGCTGGCAGTTCGGCCCTGCGATGGAGGGCATGGACTACCGCATGGCGCAGGGCGGGCCCAACTGGGGCGTCGCCGTCTTCCCGGCACCGGAGCGCTCCGGCTATCCGAACTTCTACCTCGACACGCCCGACATCGAGGCGTCGAGCGCGACGGTGCGCGAGCTCGGCGGCGAGGCGGACGCGAAGAGCCCCGTGCCCGGTCACGGCTGGTTCGCAGCGTGCAAGGACAGCGAGGGAAACGCCTTCCACCTCTGGCAGGGAGACCCCTCGGCGTCGTAGCCGCCCACTATCGTCACGGGCGTGTCCGGAGGAGCGCTCGCAACGGCGCTGGCGGTCGCAGCCGGCCTCGCCGGCTCGATCCAGGTCGCGGTGATGTCGCGCCTCGGCGAGCGCATCGGCGTCGTCGAGGCGCTCGGCTTCGCGACGGGGGCGACAGCCGTGCTTGCGCTCGTCGCCGTGCTGCTCGCCCGTCGCAGCGTGGGCGGGTACGAGCGTGCGCTCCACCAGCCGTGGTGGATGCTGTCCGGCGGGGCGATCGGGCTGCTGATCATCTTCACGGTCACGTACGCCGGCCCGCGCATCGGCACGGCCGCGACCGTCGGCATCCTCATCGCCGGCCAGCTCGTCATGGGCGTCGCGATCGACCGCTGGGGGCTGTTCGGCTCGAAGCAGATCGCGCTCCACTGGCCGCGCGCGCTCGGCGTCGCGTTGCTCGCGGTCGGGGCGGCGCTGTCGCTGCGGAGATAGACATGGCGCAGCCGCGTGCGGTGAACCCGTTCGGCCATATCGACCTGCGGGTCGCAGACCTCGCAGCTGCACTTCCCTTCTACGAGGCGCTGCTGCCTGCACTGGGGTTCACCGAGCGCCACCACGGCGGGCAATGGAAGGTGTGGGCAACGACCGATGACCTGCCCGCAACCGCGTACTTCGGAATCGTCGAGAGCAGGGGCCACGTCGGAAACGAGAACCGGATCGCCTTCTGGGCCGAGAGCACCGAGGCCGTCGACCGCCTGGCCGGGACCGCGAAGGACGCCGGCGCGACCGAGCTCAGCGGCCCGAAGTCGATGCCCTACGGACCCGGCTACTACGCGGTCTTCTTCGCCGATCCCTCGGGCAACCGGCTCGAGATCTACCACCGCCCCGAGTAAGACGCCGGGTCACCAGTCGAAGCGCGTCGCGCTCTGCGGGTAGTCCCGCTCTCGAAACGCGTAGGCGCGGCGGGGACGTACGAGGTACCAGCGGCCGATCTCGGGGTCGACCGGCTGGTACTTGACGGCATAGGCGGCCACCACGGCCTCCGGGGGCTCGATCTCCGCGGCAGCGCCCTCCAGGATCACGGCCTCGTCGCCGCTCTCGAGGTGCACGACGATGCGCGGGTCGGCCACGAGGTTCCGACTCTTGCGCGAGCTCGCGCCCGTGCTGAAGACGAAGCCGCCGTCGTGCCAGAGCCCCCACACCGGCATCGCGTGCGGGCCCCCCTCGGGCGACGCGGTCACGATCCAGTAGTTGCGCGACGCAGCGAGCCGCTCCTCGGCCCAGCTCCACTCCAGCAGCCCGTCGGCGTCCCCGGAGATCCCATAGCCGGGGAAGCTCGCCCGGCTCGCGCGCGGAGCGCTCATTCTCCGACCACCACCGGGACGGGGACGAGAGAGGGAACGGCGAGCGGCGAACGCCCGAGCAAGGCAACGACGACTCTACGCCGAGCACGATCCCGGCAGCGAGCGCGGCGAGCTCGATCGTCGCGGCGAGGACGCCACCGGTTGACGGCAGACCGCCGCCGCACCATACTTCGGATCCAAGACCGCCCTCGCCGGTCGGTCAAGCCCAGGAACTTCCCCATTCTGGATCCAAGAGGAGCGCAGATGGCGAGCACAGTCCAGGTCGAGGCAGCACGGATCCCCGATCGTGACCGGCTGCTCGCGCTGCTCCTCGAAAACGACCTCGACGCCCGCCCCCACGACGAGGTCGGCATCGACGTCTTCTGCGAGGACGAGCAGGGAAGCGTCGAGGTGTATGCCTACGTCGAGGCCGTGATCATGGACATCGGCGCCTCCTTCGTGCCGATCAAGCACGAGGGTGTCATCTACATCCGACCGCCTGTTGGCTGAGCGCCCCGCTGAAAGCGCGCAGCACTTTCAGCGGCTGAAGAGCGCGGCCTGGCCCTGGCCGACGCCGACGCACAGCGTCGCGAGCCCGTAGCGGCCGCCGCGCCGCCGCAGCT
>DATIYE010000006.1:0-2180 GCA_035517795.1 Gaiellaceae bacterium
GAGCTCGACCCCGGCCGGATCGAGCGGCTCGCTGCGGCGCTCGAGCGCGAGGTCGGCTCGCCCGTCGAGCTGCACGTGATCGTCGATCCCGCGGTGGTGGGGTCTCTTGCCGTGCGGGTGGGCGACGAACTGTACGACGGAACAGTGAAACGACAGCTCGAGACGGTGCGCGAGCGGCTGCTCGCCGGCTGAGCCGGCGGCCGCGCGACCCGGACCGCGCTCGAGGACACGAGGAGGCAGAACAGTGGCGGAGTTGACCATTCGCCCCGAGGAGATCACGGCGGCGCTGCGCAAGCACGTCGAGTCGTTCACGCCCGGGGTCGCTCGTGAGGAGATCGGCACGGTCATCATGGCGGGAGACGGCATCGCCCGCGTCGAGGGTCTTCCGTCCACGATGGCGAACGAGCTGCTGGAGTTCCCCGGAGGTCTGCTCGGCATCGCGTTCAACCTGGAGGAGCGCGAGATCGGCTGCGTCATCCTGGGCGACGCGGCCGAGATCGAAGAGGGCGACGAGGTCAAGCGGACCGGCGAGATCCTCTCCGTACCCGTCGGCGACGGATTCCTCGGACGGGTGGTCGACCCGCTTGGGCGCCCGTTGGACGGCAAGGGGGACATCCGGTCCGACGAGCGGCGCCCGCTCGAGATCCAGGCGCCCACGGTCGTCCAGCGCCAGCCGGTCAAGGAGCCGCTGTACACGGGCGTCAAGGCGATCGACGCGATGACCGCCATCGGTCGCGGCCAGCGCGAGCTGATCATCGGCGACCGGCAGACCGGCAAGACGGCCATCGCCATCGACGCGATCATCAACCAGCGCGCCGCCTGGGAGAGCGGCGACCCGAAGCAGGTCGTGAAGTGCGTCTACGTCGCCATCGGCCAGAAGGGCTCGACGGTCCGCGAGGTGGTCAGCGCCCTGGAGGAGTACGGGGCGATGGACTACACGGTCGTCGTGGATGCCTCGGCCGCGTTCCCCGCGCCGTTCAAGTACCTCGCCCCGTATTCGGGTTCGGCGCTCGGCCAGCACTGGATGTACAAGGGCGAGCACGCCCTGATCGTGTTCGACGACCTGTCGAAGCAGGCGGAGGCGTACCGGGCGATCTCGCTGCTGCTGCGGCGTCCGGCCGGCCGGGAGGCGTACCCGGGCGACGTCTTCTACCTGCACTCGCGCCTGCTCGAGCGCTGCGCGAAGCTCTCCGACGACCTGGGAGCCGGGTCCCTGACCGGGCTTCCGATCGTGGAGACCAAGGGAAACGACGTCTCCGCCTACATCCCGACGAACGTCATCTCGATCACCGACGGCCAGATCTACCTGGAGCCCGACCTCTTCTACTCAGGCGTGCGCCCGGCGATCAACGTCGGCATCTCGGTCTCGCGGGTCGGCGGGAACGCCCAGATCAAGGCCATGAAGCAGGTGGCCGGCCGCCTTCGCCTCGACCTCGCGCAGTTCCGCGGCCTCGAGGCCTTCGCACAGCTGGGGACGGAGCTCGACAAGGCGTCGCAGGCGCAGCTCGACCGGGGCCAGCGGGTGGTCGAGATCCTGAAGCAGCCGCAGTACCGGCCGCTGCCCGTCGAGCGCCAGGTGATCTCGATCTGGTTCGTCACGAACGGCCTCATCGACGACCTGCCGGTCGTGGACGCGAGCCGGTTCGAGGAGCAGTTGCACATATGGCTCGAGGCCAACCGGCCCGAGATCGCCCAGCACATCCGCGAGCACGGCGACTTCCCCGAGGACGTCGAGTCCTCGCTCCTCGACGCCGTCGAGGAGTTCAAGCGCGAGTTCACCCCGTCGGTCGTCGTCACGCCGCAGGAGGCCGAGGCCGAACCCCTCACCGAGGAGGAGATCGAGCGGCTGAAGAAGTTCCGGCGGCCGACGGCGGAAGAGTTCGAGGAGAAGGCGGGGCCGGCGGGGGACGCCGGGGGAGCTCAGGTTCCGTAGATGGGCGCGAAACTCCGCGAGACGCGGCGACGGATCCGCTCGATCGAGTCGACGAAGCGGATCACCAAGGCGATGGAGCTGATCGCGGCGTCGCGCATCCTGCGCGCGCAGCAGCGGGTGCAGCAGTCGCGCCCGTACTCCCAGCTCATCACGCACGTGATCCGCAACGTCGCGAGCCAGATGGGCGAGCTCGTCCATCCGCTCGTCCATCCGCTCCTCGAGGAGCGAGCCGAGCGCAACGCCGCGG
>DATIYE010000007.1:0-6773 GCA_035517795.1 Gaiellaceae bacterium
CTGGTGGAACTCGGCGTCGATCCGGGCCCCGATCGGCGTCGGTCTCAGGAAGTCGAGCGGCGTCCCCTGCACCGTGGCCACTTCACCTGTCGGAATGAGCGCCTCGTCGACCGGCGTGTATCGCTTCGCGTTGAGCGTCAACAGGTGGTCGTCGATCGCGCCGGCACCTTCGCCCGTGAGGTTCCAGAGGGCGTGACCCGTGAGATTGACGATTGTCGCCTTGTCCGTGGCAGCGCTGAGGCCGAGACTGAGCGAGTCATGATCGAGGGTGTACGCGGCCTCGACCTGCACCCTGCCCGGGTACCCCATCTCGAGGTCGGCGCTCGTGTACCGAAAGACAACGCGGGCGCCGTCGAGGGTCGCCGACGCAGCCACCGGTTCCCAGACCCGCTTGTCGAAGCCGTTCGGTCCGCCGTGCAGGGAATTCTCGCCGTCGTTGCGGGGAAGCTCGTAGGTGATGCCGTCCAGATCGAATCGCGCTGCGGCGATTCGGTTGGCGTATCGGCCGATCACTGCACCGAAGTAGTGGCCGGGGTTGGACGTGTATTCGAGCAGGGACGGGAAGCCGAGGACGACGTTCGCGGGGCGTCCGGCACGGTCGGGCACCCAGATCTGCTGGACGGCAGCCCCGTATCCGATCACGGCGACCTCGATCCCGGTTCCGCTCGTGAGCGTGAACGACTCGACAGGGTCACCGGTCGGTGTCACTCCGAACGGCCGGCGTATGATCGAGGGCCGGGTCACGCCCCTCAGCAGAAGTTGGCTACCCGGCGGCGGGCCGAGCGGAGCAGGAGCGGGACCGCGCGCTCCTGCTCTCGTCGGCCGCTGTGCAGACAGGAGAAGAATCTGCACAGGTTCGATGCGTCACGCACACTGGCTCGAGCGCTCGGCACGCCCCTCACCCTCCGGCTGCAGGATGCGCCCCCGTGACCGAGGCCCTGATCCGCCGGAGGTTCTTCATCACGTCATCTCCGCCGCGACCGAAGAGATCGTGCAGCCGGAGATATTCGGTGTACAGCTCGTCGTAGACGCGCGCGCCGTCAGGATCCGGCCGGTATCGCCTGGCGCCCAGATGGGCCATCGCGCGCGATGCGTCGACGATCGAGTCGTGCCCGCCGGCCGCGCCACCCGCGGCGACGGCCCCGAACATTGCGGCTCCCAGTGCCGGGGTCTGGGACGACGCGGCAACCGCATGCTCGAGTCCGGTGACGTCGGCGTAGATCTGCATGAGGAGCTGGTTGCGCTCGGGGAGCCCGCCGCAGGCAACGATCCGATCGACCCGCACTCCGGCTGATCTGAAGGCCTCGACGATGACCCGGGTGCCGAACGCGGTCGCCTCGATCAGCGCTCGATAGAGCTCGGCAGCGTCGGTCTGGAGGGTCATGCCGACGAGCAGGCCCCCGAGCTCGGCGTCGACGAGCACGGAGCGATTGCCGTTCCACCAGTCCAGCGCAATCAGGCCGCTGCCGCCGGGGCTGAGCTTTGCGGCCTCCTCCTCCAGGTAGGCGTGAACGGTAAGTCCCCGACGGAGCGCCTCCTCGCGAGCCTGAGCTGGAACACAGTTCTCGACGAACCAGGCGAAGATGTCCCCAACTGCCGATTGTCCCGCCTCGAAGCCGAAGAGGCCGGGAACGACGCCGTCCTCGACGACACCGCACATTCCCTCGACATAGGCAGACTCATCGCCGAGGAGGATGTGGCAGATACTCGTCCCCATGATCGCGACCATCGTCCCCGGCTCGGTGACGGTGGCGGCGGGAGCCGAAACGTGCGCGTCGACGTTCGCAGCGGCGACAGGCGTTCCCGCGTTGAGACCCGTCCAGGCCGCCGCTTGCGCCGTTAGCCCCCCTGCGCGGGTTCCGAGCGGCACGATCTCGCGCGACATCTTCTCGTCGACGACGTGCTCGAAGCGCGCGTCGAGCGCCGCGAAGTAGTCGCTCGCAGGAAACCCGTCCTGCTTCGACCACATCGCCTTGTATCCGGCGGTACAGCTGTTCCTGCTCTCGACGCCGGTCAACTGCCAGACGGCCCAGTCGGCGCCTTCGATCAGCCGGTCGGCTCGCGCATAGACATCGGGGGCTTCGAGCAGGATCTGGAGCGACTTGGCCATGAACCACTCCGACGAGATCTTCCCGCCGTAGCGCGCAAGCCAGGGCTCTCCGCGCTCGGCGGCAACGGCGTTGATCCGGTCGGCCTCGGGCTGGGCGGCGTGGTGCTTCCACAGCTTGACCCAAGCGTGCGGGCGACGACGCAGGTCGTCGAGCCGGCACAGCGGCGTGCCGTCGGCCGCCGTCGGCAGCATGGTGCAGGAGGTGAAGTCGATCCCGATCCCGACGACCTCCGCCGGGTCGACACCCGTCTCGGCGATCAGGGCGGGCACGGCGTTCCGGTAGACGGCGATGTAGTCATCCGGATCCTGGAGCGCCCAGTCGGCCTCCAGGATCACGTCCTCGTCCGGGGCGGGCAGACGCTCGTCGATCACGCCGTTCCCGTAGACGTGGACCGCCGTCCCCAGCTCGCGTCCGTCGGCGCAGTCGACAAGCACTGCGCGACCCGACTCTGTTCCGAAGTCGATCCCGACCGCGTACCGACCGCTCCCTGTCGAAGCGCTCACGAGGGCGGCTTCCGCTGGCCGTAGTACGCGCCCGGTCCGTGCTTGCGGGTGAAATGCCGCTCGGCAAGGTCATGACCGATCGGCGTGAGCTGCGGGGCCAGCGCCACGGAGTCGAGCCCCATCGACGCCACGGCTTCCAGCGCTCTTGCGTTCTCGACCGCGTCGGCCTCGCTCGCTCCCCAGGCGAACGGGCCGTGAGAGCGGACGAGCACGGCCGGCATCTCGAGCGGGTCGAGACGGAGACCCTCGATCGTCTCGACGATCGCGTCTCCTGTGGCCGCCTCGTACCGTTCGCGAATCTCGTCCGGGTTCAGGTCGCGGGTGACCGGGACGGCCCCGTGGAAGTGGTCGGCGTGCGTCGTTCCGAAGCAAGGGATCGGGCGAGCAGCCTGCGCCCACGCAGTGGCGGCAGGGGAGTGAGTGTGCACGACTCCGCCGATCGACTCGAAGCTCCGGTAGAGGGCGAGATGCGTCGGCGTGTCGGACGAGGGGCTCAGGCTTCCGCCGAGCACCTCGCCTCCGGCCAGGTCGACGACCACCATCGACTCGGCTCGCAGCTCGCCGTAGGGGACGCCGCTCGGCTTGATCGCCATCACGCCCGCGGAGCGGTCGACCCCGCTGGCGTTGCCGAAGGTGAGGACGACGAGGCCGGCCTGGACGAGCTCACGGTTCGCCTCGAGCACGCGCTCCCGGAGCTCAGGATGGGCGATCACGGCACCCGGCCCGTCAGAGCCCGCGGGCGAGGTGATGGTACGCCTGGTTCCAGCGGAGCTCCTTCTCGAAGTCCGCCGTTCGGGTGTCCTCGTCGATCACGAGCAGCTCGAGCCCGGCAATCCGGGCGAAATCGCCCAGGACCTCGACGCCGTACTGGGTCGTGAGCCCTGTGTGGTGCGGGCCGCCGGCGGTCAGCCACGCCTCGGCCGAGGTGGCGAGATCAGGCCTGGGCTTCCACACCGCCCGCGCGACCGGCAGGCGTGGTAGCGGCTCGTCGGGGTCGACGATCTCGACCTCGTTGGCGATCATCCTGAAGCGGTCGCCGAGGTCGAGGATCGCCGCGTTGAGCGCGGGCCCGGGCGACGCGGTGAACACGAGCCGCACCGGATCGTCACGGCCGCCGATCGAGAGCGGGTGGATCTCGCACGAGGGGCGTCCCCCGGCGATCGTCGGGCACACCTCGAGCATGTGCGCGCCGAGGATCCTCTGCCCGCCGGGGGCCAGGTGGTAGGTGTAGTCCTCCATGAAGGATGTCCCGCCCGGAAGCCCCTGGCCGATCACCTTCATCACGCGCACGAGGGCGGCCGTCTTCCAGTCGCCCTCCCCGCCGAAGCCGTAGCCGTCGGCCATCAGCCGCTGGACCGCGATCCCGGGAAGCTGCTTCAGCCCGTGCAGATCCTCGAAGGTGTCGGTGAACGCGCGGGCGCCGAGCCGCTCGAGGATGCTGCGCAGCCCGGCCTCGATGCGCGCCGCGTCACGGAGGGACTCGCGCCGCCCTCCGCCCGCACGCAGCTCCGGGACGAGGTCGTAGGCGGCCTCGTACTCGCCCACGAGACGGTCGACCTCGGCATCGGAGGCCGCGTTCACGGACTCGACCAGATCGCCGACGCCGTAGCCCGACACCGTCACGCCGAGACGAAGCTGCGCCTCGACCTTGTCGCCCTCGGTGACCGCGACCTCACGCATGTTGTCGCCGAACCGGGCGACACGGAGCGACTGCGCCTCGTGCCAGCCGGAAGCGGCCCTCGTCCATCCGCCGATCCGCTCGCGCACGCCCGGCTCGGTCCAGTGACCGACGACGGTCTTCCGCGCGAGGCCCATTCGGGTCTCCATGAACGCGAACTCCCGGTCGCCGTGCGCCGACTGGTTCAGATTCATGAAGTCCATGTCGATCTCGGCCCAGGGGAGATCGCAGTTGAACTGGGTGTGGAAGTGCAGGAACGGCTGCCGGAGGGCGACGAGACCGGGGATCCACATCTTCGCCGGCGAGAACGTGTGCATCCAGCCGACCACGCCGATGCACGCCGGGCTCTCGTTGGCCTCGACCATCACGGCTCGGATCGACTCCGGCGTTGTCGCGACGGGCTTGCCCACGACGCGCACCGGGATCTCGTCGGCGGCGTCTAGGGCGGCGGCGATCTCGGCGGCGTGGGCCCCGACGGCACGGAGCTGCTCGGCTCCGTACATGTGCTGACTGCCGCAGACGAACCAGGCCTCGAGGTGTCCGAGCGCGTCAGATGCCATCGCTCGAGACCTCGTCGAGCTCCCGCCGATAGCTCGAGACCATCAGCTCGGTCAGCGCCTCGAGCGAAGTCTCGTGCACCAGCTGGTCGGTCGTGATACGGCCGCCCTGCAGAACGTTGATGCGGTCGCAGAGCTCGAAGAGATGAGCGTAGTTGTGGTCGATCACGATGATCGACACCCTGCCGCTCGCGGCGAGATCCTTGACGAGCTCGATGATGAGGAGCGACTCGCGCGCCCCCATGGCCGCGAGCGGCTCGTCGAGCAGCAGGATCCTGGGTGCCGCGCGCACGGCTCTTGCGACCGCAACCGCCTGCCGTTGACCGCCCGAGAGCTGCTCGGCCTCCGCGTCGACATTCGGGACACGCACGCGGATCTCGTCGAGGTACTGGCGCGAGAGGTTGCGCATCCCTCGCTTGTCGAGGAAGCGGAGCGGACCCATCCTCGTCAGCTCGTGGCCCAGGAACAGGTTCTGGTAGACGGGCAGCTGCGGGATCAGCGCCAGGTCCTGGTAGACGGTCTCGATCCCGTGTGCGCGGGCGTCCTCGACCGAGTGGAAGCGGACGCGTTCGCCGCCGACCAGCACCTCGCCTCCGTCCTGCTGGTGGAACCCGCACAGGATCTTGACGAGCGTGCTCTTGCCGGCGCCGTTGTCGCCGACGAGGCCGAGCACCTCCCCCTGGCGCAGGACGAGGTCGACGCCGCGCAGGACGACGAGAGCGCCGAACCGCTTCGTCACGCCCCGCACCTCGAGCGCGGCCTCCGCTGACGCCGCCGCCGGCGGCGTGGGCTCGGCGGGCTGGACGCTCATGCCGCCCTCGAACGGGCGATCATCCGGTCGAACTGCACGTTCAGCGCCATCGCGAAGATGATCACGACGCCGACCCAGACGAAGAAGTCGTTCGTGCTGACCCCGATCAGCGTCAGGCCGTCCTCGAGGATGCCGATCAGGATCGCGCCGATGAAGGCGCCGATCACGGTCCCGCGCCCGCCGGTGAGCGCGGTGCCGCCGATCACGCAGGCGCCGACGGCGTAGAGGATGTAGTCGACGCCGAAGTTCCCCGGATCGAGGCTCCCGTACTTGACGGAGTCGACGATCCCGACAAGGCCGGCGAAGAAGGAACAGAGCACGAAGGCCCACACCTTTACACGGTTGACCGGAACGCCCGCCTCGGCCGCGCCGACCAGGTTGCCGCCGGTGGAGATGATCCGGACGCCGAAGCGGGTGCGCGTGAGCAGCACGTGCGCGACGATCGTGATCGCCAGCACCCAGAGGATCTCCGACCACTGCCAGACCCCCATCACCTGGCCGGCGAAGCTCACCCGACCACTCTGCGAGGCGTACTGCGACAGCGGGATCGGCGATGCCTGGGTGTAGTTCGAGTAGATGAGCACGAGCCCGTAGAGGATGAAGTTCATCGCCAGCGTGGTGACGAAAGACGGTACGTTCAGGCGAACCGTGATCAGGCCGTTGATTGCTCCGACACCGCAGCAGACGACGAGCGCGAGCAGCATCGACAGCCAGACCGGCAATCCTTCGCTGTACAGCCACCAGTTGACCCACGCGGAGAACAGGAACACCTGGCCGGCCGAGAGGTCGATCTCGGCAAGCACGAGCAGCAGCACCTCTCCGACGGCGATCGCGCCGATCGGCCCCGCGTAGCCTGCGGCCGAGCTGAGGCTGAGCTGGGCGGTGAACGTCGATCCGGCCCTGATCGTGAAGTACACGAACAGGCCGGCGGTGATCAGGATCGGCGTCAGCTCGCGCTGGTAGAGGAACAGGCGCAGGACGCGCTGCCCCAGCGGCGGGGATCGACGCTTCTGCCCCGGCGGGTCGTCCGCCGGGGCAGCAGAAGGCGTTGGGGCGCCCGGTTGCACGCTCGCCGCGATCAGTGCGGGATCGGGACCGGCGGCTTGAGGGTCT
>DATIYE010000008.1:0-2980 GCA_035517795.1 Gaiellaceae bacterium
GAGCTCGCGGTGCTGCCATGCTCGGCGGCGCGCCCGCATCGCCGCCGTCCCGTGGCGGCGGCCGAGCTCGAACTGGGCGGCGCGCAGCAGGATCCCGTGCAGCCTCGCCGCCGCCTCCTCTCGCACCAGCCCGCTTGCCCGCAACGCGGCGATCCAGCGCCGTGCCTCCGCATCGCGGTCGACGGTCTCCGCGGCCGACGCCGGCTCCATCGCGCGGACGCTAGCAGCGGGGTTGCCCATGCCGGTTAGCTGCGCCAAGCTGCTAGTTCTTACGTCCAGAAAGCGGCGAGCAGAGGAGCAGCATCATGGCCAAGTTCCTGATCCAGCCCCATGTCCGTCTCCACGAGTGGGTGTGCGAGGAGAAGGGGTTCTTCCGCGACGAAGGGCTCGACTACGAGTTCGACCGCCACGGATTCGCCGCGGCCTCGATCACGACATCGTCCGTCCAGCCCGCCGACGCCGCGCCGCCCGCGGCGCGGAGCGGCGCGTTCGAGGACATGGAGAAGGGACGCTCGTGCGATGTCTCGGGGGCCTGCCACTGGGCAGTGAACGCGGCCGCGTCGGCCAACCACGGTCGGATGTGGGGCAAGGCCTACTCGATCTGCACGTCGGGGATCTTCGTGGCGCCCGAGTCGGACTACCACCGGCCCGAGGACCTCGCCGGCGTGGAGGTCGGTGTCGGCTACCACTCGGGAAGTCATTACTCGGCGATTCAGGGCCTCGAGCCCTTCCTGAGCGCTGATGAGATCCGTCTCGCGTTCGTCGGATTCCCGTTCGACCGCGTCCGGTTGATGCGAGATCGCGGAATCGCGGCCGCGAACGTGTGGGGCGCCCAGTTCTACCTGCTCGAGCAGTGGGGCTTCCGCAAGCTCGTGGATACCACCTTCATGATGGGCTTCCTCGTCAGCCCGGACGCCGAGCCCGACGATCTCGAGCGGTACTTCCGCGCGCTACGCCGGGCCCAGGCCGAGCTCGACCTCGAGCCGGAGCCCTACAAGCGCCACTGGCTGAAGGAGATGCCCGAGGACCTGCGCACCGCCGCCGACGTCCGGCGTTTCGGGCCCGGCGAGCGGATCGTGTTCGAGCCGTACACGCGCGAGATGTTCGAGCGCACCCACCGGTGGATGGAACGCTGGCAGCTGTTCGACGCGGCCCCGAAGGAACTCCCGAGCTACGAGCAGGCCGTCCTCGCCTAGCCCGGCTACCCCCAGACGCGGTGGGCCACCTCCGCGATCAGCCGCAGCTTGCGCTCCTCGCCGTCCTCGCTGATCGCGTTGCCCGGGCCGGCGGAGGCGAACCCGCACTGGGTTGAGAGCGCAAGCTGGTCGCGCGGATAGAAGCGAGCCGCCTCCTCGATCCGCGCGCTCAGCCGATCGGGAGACTCCAGCTCGTCGAACTTCGAGGAGACGAGTCCGAGGACGACGACCTTGTCGTCGGGCAACTCCCTCAGCGGCTCGAACGAGCCGGAGCGCTCGTTCTCGTACTCGAGGAGGATCCGGTCGTAGTTCTTAAGGCGCGGGAACAGCTGAGAAGCGATCGACTCGTAGCCGCCGGTACTGATCCAGTGACTGTCGTAGTTGCCCTTGCAGATGTGCAGTCCAAACGTGACCCCGGGAACGCTGGCGACCTCGTTGAGCATCTCCGCGCCTTCGGTCATGACCCGCTCGAACGGGATCCCGGCGGCCGCCCACGCCGTCTGCTGGGTCGGATCGATCAGCTGCCCGAAGTCCGGGGCGTCGATCTGGATGTACGGACAACCCATCCGCGCCAGCTCCTGGGCCTCCTCGCGCATCAGTGCGAGCCCGTCGGCGAACAGCTCGAACGGATCCGCGTACGCGTCGCGCGAACGTCCCGGCGACCACGCCAGGAACAGCATCAGCGGACTCGGGAGCGTCACCTTGACCGGCCGGCGAGCCCGCGCTCGAGCGTACGCGTATTCCTCGACGGTCATCATCCGCCCCCGGCGGAGCTTGTCGGTCACGGAGATCGGGATCGTGAACACGCTCTGCTCGGCGCCGGCCTCGTCGTGGAACGGAACCGGGATGTGGTCGCTGGTTGAGCCCTCGGGATCCGGGGTCAAGCCCACCACCGCCTCGAGCAACTGGTCGATGAAGGTGTGCCGGCGGAGCTCCCCATCGGTGATGACGTCGACACCGGCGCCTTCCTGCATCGCGATCACCTGGTCGACGGCCCGGTCCTCGACCTCCTTGTAGGCCGCGGGCGCCAGCTCCCCGGACTCAAGACGGGAGCGAGCGCGGACCAGGTAGTCGGGCCGCAGAAGCGAACCCACAACATCGGCGCGATAGACGGTCGTCATCTCTCCTCACCTTCCTGTTTGGTCTGTACGGCACAGCAATGAGCCGAGCGTGGTGCGCATACTCGCCTCCGACGCGCCGGTCGCGTCAGCAGCTCGCCACCCAACGATGCCGTCGGGACGCACGAGCACTGCGCCCGCCGGCGAGATCCCGTAGGCGTCGGGAAACTGCGGATCTCCGATGACCTCGCAGTCGACCGGCAGTCCGACCCCTGCGGCTGCCGCCGACGTCGCACTGCACCAAGCTTCACCACCCGGCCCGACCAGGAGCGCGAACTCGCGTCCGAACAGATCGAGGGTCGAGACCCGCGCGCCGTCGCGCTCGACGACGACGTGGGGAGCCCGCGAGCCGGGCCGGCCCTTCGACTCGCGCGGGTGCTCGTGCAGCGAATCCTCGGAGGCCGGCTCGAGGATCACGGCGGGCGAGTTGCAGCGGCAGCCGATCTCAAGCGAGAAGTCGTCGACGATGGGGTCCATGCCCTCGGTGCCGAGGTACGGCGCCACCCTCGTCACGTACCGCGAGTACGCCTGTTCGACCATCAGTGCGCCGATCGGGCGCCGCTCGGAGTCGTAGGTGTCGAGCAACGCCGGGCCGGCGACTCCCGAAAGCACGAGTCCCAACTTCCAGGCCAGATTCCAAGCATCCTGCACTCCGGTGTTGCCGCC
>DATIYE010000009.1:0-12904 GCA_035517795.1 Gaiellaceae bacterium
TCGGGCCATCGTCAGCTTGCTGTCGAAGATGCAGGAGTACGGCGACTCGTTGATGTCGGTCGAGACGAGCGGATCGGCCGAGTAGCTGAGGTAGCTCTCGAGTGGTCCGCTCGAGGCCGCCGCCTCGAACGCCGCATTGACCTCATCGACCGTCACCTCGCTGCCGAGAATCGCGACCAGGTCGGTGAGCGAGCCGGTTGGGACAGGTGCGCGGACGGCGACCCCGTCGAGCTTGCCCGCGAGCTCCGGGAGCACGAGCCCGATCGCCTTCGCCGCACCGGTCGAGGTCGGGATCAGGTTGATCGCCGCCGCCCGAGCGCGTCGGAGGTCGGTGTGCGGCATGTCCTGCAGGCGCTGGTCGGCGGTGTAGGCGTGAATCGTCGTCATGAAGCCGTTCTCGATCCCGAAGGCGTCGTTGAGCACCTTGGCGAGCGGCCCGAGGCAATTCGTCGTGCACGAGGCGTTCGAGATGATGTGGTGCGTCTCGGGGTCGTACTTGTCGTCGTTGACGCCGAGCACCAGGGTGATGTCGGGGTCGGTCGCCGGCGCGGAGATCACGACCTTCTTCGCGCCCGCGTCGAGGTGCTTCTGCGCCCCCTCCCGGTCGGTGAAGAACCCGGTCGACTCGAGCACGACGTCGACGCCGAGCTCGCTCCACGGCATCGCGGCGGGGTCGCGCACCACGAGCAGCTTGATCTCCTGTCCGGCCGCGTGGAGCACGCCGTCCTCGACTGCGACGTCGCCCGGGAACGGCCCGAGGGTCGAGTCGAACCTGAGCAGATGCGCCATCGTCTTCGCATCGCCGAGGTCGTTGGCCGCGACGATGTCGAAGTTGGCCTGTCGGCTGAGCGAAGCGCGGAAGAAGTTGCGCCCGATGCGACCGAAGCCGTTGATACCCACCTTGAGACTCGCCACTGGGCCGGGCACTTTAGTCAGAGCCACGAGTACCCGCCGGGGGAACCGAGTCAGATCCCGTAGATCGCGCCGACCTTCTGCCTCAGGTAACGAACGTAGGGCTCCGGATCGATCGCGGTGGCACCGATCGCGCGCTCGAGGGTCTCGGCGGGGGTGAACTTGCGGCCGTGCCGGTGCAGGTGGTCTCGGAGCCACTCCCTGAGCGACCCGAACTCTCCTCGTTCGAACTCCTCGTCGATTCCGGGCAGATCCGCGACGACCTTCTCCCAGAGCTGAGCCGAGATCAGGTTCCCGAGTGCATAGGTCGGGAAGTAGCCGATCGCCCCGATCGCCCAGTGGGTGTCCTGGAGCACCCCGCGCGTGTCATCGGGCACCTCGATTGCAAGGTAGTCCCACATGCGGCGGTTCCACTCCTCGGGCAGGCTCTCGAGCGGGAACGAGCCGTCGAGCAGCTCCTGCTCGAGCTCGAAACGCAGGATGATGTGAAGGTTGTAGGTCGCCTCGTCCGCCTCGACGCGGATCAGCGACGGCCTGACGGCGTTGACCTCGTGGTACCAGCGGTCGAGGTCGTAGCCGGCGAGGGCTTCCGGGAAGAGCTCGACCGCCCGCGGGAAGAAATGACGCCAGAAGGGGAGCGACCGCCCGACGAGGTTCTCCCACATCCGGCTCTGCGACTCGTGCACACCGAGAGAGACGCCGGTTCCGAGCGGAGTGCGCTCGAGGGCGGGATCGACCTGGTGCTCGTAGAGGCCGTGGCCGGTCTCGTGGAGCGTCGCGAACAGCCCCTCCATGTTGTCGTCGAAGTAACGGGTCGTGATGCGGATGTCCTGGCTCCCGGAGGCGCTCGCGAAGGGATGCACGGTCGGGTCGAGCCGCCAGGACTGGTCGTCGAACCCGAAGCGGCGCACGATCTCCAGCTCGAACTGCTTCTGAAGGTCGATCCGGAACGCCCGGTTTGCCGGCGGCTCCGGATTGTCCGCGTCGGCGACGAGCTTGACGAGCGGCGCCTGGTTCTCCTTGAGGTAGTCGAAGAGCACCCGAACCTGGGCGGCCGTCATCCCGCGCTCGAAGTCGTCGAGGAGAGCGTCGTACGGCTCCGCGAACTGGCCCTCGAAGCACTCGATGTAGCGCTGCCGCAGGTCGAGGTTTTCACGCAGCGCCGGCAGGAACGCGGCGTAATCGTTGTTCTTGCGGGCCTCGACCCAAACGGGGAGGGCGAGCGCCGAGGCCCGTGACATCTCGGCGCGCAGGTCCGACGGGACCTTCCTTGCCTTCTCCCAGTCACGGCGGGTGACGCGGATGAGACTCGCTTCGAACGAGTCGTATTCGTACTCCGCCTCGAGCGGCTCGAGCTCCTCGAGCAGCCGTCCGATCTCCGGCGAGATGAACTGGTCGTGGGCGATCCGCCTGAGCGTCGCAAGCTGCTCGGCGCGGAGCGGGGCACCGCGCGGCGGCATCATCACCTGCTGGTCCCATGCGAGCAGGGCTCCGGCACGCGAAAGGTCGTCGATCTCGCCCAGCCTTCGCCGCAGTTCGTCGAACGCCCCCGTCGTCACGAGGTCCGCACCGTATCGCACCCGCGAGAGGGGCGGGTCACCTCCGCTCGCCAACGTCGGAATTATCGCTTGCAAATGCCCTGGAATCCCTCGAGGAGGGTGCGAGATACTCACCTGCGCGGAGGCCCATGCTCGCTGACGCCGGATTCAGACCCCGTTCGGCGCCAACCCTCGAGCGTGGGACAACAAGGGGGAGTTCGTCCTCGGAACTCCCCCTCCTCCGCTAGCCGGATTCGGCGCGGTGGCGAACCGCCGCCATCCGGTGATGGGCGGCGGCCTTGCTGATCGGCGGCCTGCATTTCGCCGCGAGCTCGGACAGCGACAGCGCCGGATGCTTGAGGCGGAGGGTCGCGATCTCGGCGAGCTTGCCGGGCAGCATGTCGAGGTCGAGCTGCCTGATCGCCGCCAGCTGGTGCTGGGCCGCCTCGACCGTGCGCTTGACGTTCGCCTCGTCTGCGTTGGCGAGGCGATTGGCCTCCGCTCTCGTGGCGGCCACGACCGCGTGCTCATCGAGGCGGAGGGCCGTGTCGAAAGCCCCGGCCACGGCCAGCAGGTCGGCGATCGTCTCGACCGACTTGGCGTAGGCCAGCGCGTAGGTCGGGCGCTCGGCAAGTTTGAGCTCGACTCCGTCGCGGGCGGCGACATCGGCCAGGAGCCGTGCGCCCTCGAGATGCGTTGCTCGGAGCTCGAGATGAGGCGACGTTGGACCTGAGAGCGTCCCGGCGCCGAGCAGAGCGCCGCGAAAGTACGCCCCGCGGCAGCACGAGCGACCGACCACGCGCTTCGGAGGAAGCGTCAGCGGGGCCCCGCGGGCGGAGATCACGCCGGCATCGCGAAGGACCTCGGCGACCGCTCCGTCGATGTCGAGATGCAGCTGGTAGCGCGCGGCGCGGTCGAAGGCTCGGCGGTGGTAGGTGCGGATCTCGGACCGCACGCCGAGATCGCGAAGGAGCGCGTAGGCACGGCGCGCCGCCGACGCGCTCGAGAGATCGAGGTGAACCCCGAGCTCACCGTGCCCGTGCAGGTGCCAGACACCGGCGAAGTGGCAGAGCGCCGACAGCTCGGCATGCCGGCAGCAGGAGCGCTCCGGGGCAATCGAGGCGAGCTCGTCCCGCAGCTCGTCAGAGAACGACATCTTCCAGCGCGAGCAGGCGGCGCTTGTAGTCGGTGCCGAGCGCGCCGAAGGAGCCGATCCCGTTCGAAGCGACGACGCGGTGGCACGGCACGAAAGGCGAGAGCCGGTTGCGGCTACAGAAAGTGCCGGCCGCCCGCGCGGCCCCCGGATGCCCGGCGAGCGCGGCCAGCTCGCCGTAGGTCACGACCTCCCCGCGCGGGATCCGCCTGAGCGCGCGGGCGCACTCGCCGTAGAAGCCGTTGTCGTAGTCGAGCTCGATGTCGGCGAAGTCATCGGGCTCGCCGCCGAAGAACGCCTCGAGGCGGCGGGCGATGGGAGTGGCCGCGGTCCCCGCGGGGAGCTCCTCAGGACGCGGCAGCTCCGACCAGATGACTCGTGCCCCCTCGAGCCAGAGCTCCCCCACTCCGAACGCCGGCGCGATGTACCGGACATGTGTCGGTCTCACCATGCGATGTTGTATACCGTCCTCGAGCCATGGCCCGCCGAAGCTTGATGCGCACATACGCGCCGCTCCTCGGATACGTGTACGTGCCGCTCGGTGTGCTGGCGCTCGCGCTCGGCACCAGGCACCCGCAGGCAGCGAGCGCGCTCTTCGTCGGCGCCGCTTTCGCGTTGCTGTGGTTCCTCGGGAGCCTGCACGCGAGGATCATCCGCTTCGACCCGGACGGGTTCTTCGCGAGCATCATCGTCCTCGGCGGCGCCTCCCTGCTCGCGCTCCAGGCGGCCGCGCTCGCCTCGCACGACGCGCTCGTCGCGGCGCCGGGCGCGGCCTGCGCGGCAACTGTGATCATCGGCTCCTCGCTCGCGGCCCTCAGCGCCCGCAAGGTCCACCGGTGGTTCGGGCGCGCAGGGATCGTCGGCGGCGTGGCAGTGCTGCTGCTCGGTGTCTGCGAGGCCGCCGCCAACTGGACGTTCGTCGGCTCCACCTTCTGGGCCTCGTCACTCGGGTTCATGATCTGGGTGCTCGTGACCGCCACCTACCTTGTGAGGAGCTGATGGGAACACACGGGATCTTCCGGGTACCGCCTGCCCGAAACGAGCCCGTCCGCGAGTTCGCGCCGGGGAGTCCGGAGCGGGCTGCGCTGGCGGCCAGGCTCGAGCAGATGACGGGCGAGCGGACCGAGGCGCCGCTCGTGATCGGCGGCAAGGACGTCACGACCGGGAAGACGCGCCCGGCCGTGATGCCGCATGACCGGGAGCACGTCCTCGCGGACGTCCACCAGGGTGGCCCCGAGCACGTCCGCATGGCCATCGACGCAGCAGCCAAGGCGTGGAAGGACTGGTCCTGCTGGCCGTGGGAGGAGCGGGCGTCGGTGTTCCTGCGGGCCGCGGAGCTGCTTGCCGGCCCGTGGCGCGACACGCTCGACGCGGCGACGATGCTCGGCCAGTCGAAGACGGCCCACCAGGCCGAGATCGACTCGGCCTGCGAGCTCGTCGACTTCCTGCGCTTCAACGTCGAGTTCATGACGCGGATCTACTCAGAGCAGCCTGTCTCGTCGCCCGGCGTCTGGAACCGGATCGAGTACCGGCCGCTCGAAGGGTTCGTGTTCGCCGTCTCGCCGTTCAATTTCACGGCGATCGCCGGGAACCTCACGAGCTCCGCGGCCTTGATGGGGAACGTCGTCGTCTGGAAGCCGGCGTCGACCGCGATGCTCAGCGCGCACTACCTGATGCGGCTGTTTCAGGAGGCCGGACTGCCCGACGGCGTCATCAACCTCGTGTACGGCTCCGGCGCCGAGATCGGCGCCGCGGCTCTCGCGAGCCCCGACCTGGCCGGGATCCACTTCACCGGCTCGACCAGCGTGTTCAACGGGATGTGGCGCACGGTGGCCGGGAACATGGACGCCTACCGCAACTACCCCCGAATCGTCGGCGAGACCGGCGGCAAGGACTTCATCGTTGCCCATCCCTCCGCCGACCTTGAGGCGGTCGCAACCGCGGTCGTGCGCGGCTCGTTCGAGTACCAGGGCCAGAAGTGCTCGGCCGCCTCGCGCGTCTACGCCCCTTCGAACCTTTGGCCCGACCTTCGCGACCGCCTGGCCGAGCAGGTGGCGACGATCAAGATGGGCGACGTCTCGGACTTCCGCAACTTCATGGGTGCGGTGATCGACTCGGCGTCGTTCGCGACGCAGCGCGAGGCGATCGAGGAGGCGCGCTCTCACGACGAGACCGACGTCGTCGTCGGCGGCGGGACCGACGACTCGAAGGGTTTCTTCGTCGAGCCGACCGTGATCGAGACCCGCGACCCCGGGTTCCGCCTGCTTCGCGACGAGCTGTTCGGCCCGGTCGTCACCGCCTACGTCTACGACGAGGCCAGGTGGGACGACACGCTGGACCTGATCGACTCCTCCGCCCCATACGGGCTCACGGGCGCAGTGTTCGCCGAGGATAGGGCGGCTGTGCAGGAGGCCTCCGACCGGCTGCGCTACGCGGCCGGGAACTTCTACGTCAACGACAAGCCGACGGGCGCCGTCGTCGGCCAGCAGCCCTTCGGTGGCTCCCGCGCCTCGGGGACGAACGACAAGGCGGGCTCGATCTGGAACCTCATCCGGTGGGTGACCCCGCGCACGATCAAGGACCTGTTCGTCTCGCCGACCGACTACCGCTACCCGTTCCTCGACGAGTAGCCGAGCTGCAACAAAACCGGTGCCAGGCCCCGGTTTGTTGCATCCAGGGCGCGGTGGGCGCTAACGTCTGCGCCGTCGGAGGCCGGGGGTAGGAGCAATCGCCAGCGCGGTGACCCAAGCGAGAAATCTCGTCCTCACGGCGATGATCTTCGCCGTCTCGATGATGTTCATCGACCAGACGATCGTCTCGATCGCAGCGCCGAGCATCCAGAAAGAGCTGGGGCTCACGAGCACAGGCGTGCAGTGGGCGATCAACGCCTACCTGCTCTCGCTCGCCGCCTTCTTCGCCTTCGGCGGTCGGCTCGCCGACACCGTCGGTCATCGCAAGATGGTGACAATCGGCGTGATCGTGTTCGCCTGCGCGTCGGCGCTCTGCGGCCTCACGCCGAAGGGAGGGATCGCCGAAGCATGGCTGGTCACGTTCCGTGCCGTCCAGGGCATCGGCGGCGCGCTGATGTTCCCGGCGGCGCTTGCGATCGTCGTGCAGACGTTCTCCCTGCACCAGCGGGGCAAGGCTCTCGCGCTTTTCTTCGGC
The DNA here is from genome assembly GCA_035517795.1 of Gaiellaceae bacterium. GTDB lineage: Bacteria > Actinomycetota > Thermoleophilia > Gaiellales > Gaiellaceae > PALSA-600. The sequence goes on from DATIYE010000009.1 coordinate 6,769, forward strand.
ATCGCCGGGGGCCTCACCTCGGTCGGCCCGGCGCTGGGCGGCTTTCTCACCCAGTGGACGTGGCGCGCGATCTTCTGGGTCAACATTCCCGTCGCCGCGATCGCCCTCATCCTGATCGTCGTCTCGAAGCCGGTCACGGAGCACCGGCCGGCCCCGATCGACTACCGCGGGCTGGCCCTGATCGCGAGCGGCGTCGCGATCAGCATCCTCGGCTTCCAGCAATCCGGAACCTGGGGTTGGCACAGCCCCAAGACGATCGGGTGCATCGTCGTCGGCGCAGCGCTGCTCGTCCTGTTCGGGTTCCTAGAGCGTGGCGTCCCCTCGCCGCTGATCGACATCAGCATCTTCAAGATCAGACCGTTCTTCGTCGAGAACCTCGTCCTCGGCGTCTCGAACCTCGTCTTCGTCCCGGTCTTCTTCTTCCTGAGCGAGTACGCCCAGATCGCCCTCGGCAAATCGGCCTCGTCGGCCAGCCTGGAGCTCCTCTACTTCTTCGTCGGCTTCGTCACCGCGGCACAGATCGGCGGGCGGATGCTCGACCGCAAGGGAGCGAAGCGCCCCGTCGTGGTCGGATGTGTGCTCGCCGCGGTCGGATTCTGGCTCTGGGCGGGAAAGGTCACCGGCCTCGACGGGGGCTCGGAGATTCCGTTCATCATCCTCGCCGGCGCCGGGATGGGGATGATGCTCGGCCCGTCGAACACCGATGCGATCAACCGGGCATCGAGGCTCTCCTACGGTGAGGCCACCGGCATCACGCAGACCGTCCGTAACTACGCCGCCAGCCTGGGCCTCGCAGTCCTCGGCAGCCTGCTCGTCTCGCAGATGCACTCCCGCGTCACCGAGTCGCTCGTGTCGCAGGGCCTGAGCCGGCCGGCGGCCTCGGCCGAGGCGTCCAGGATCGCCCAGTCCCAGGGCGGATCCGGGCCCATTCCGCATTTCATCCAGCTCGACTTCGCCTACGCGACTCGGTCGGTGCTCTACGTGATGACCGGGATCATGGCCGCAGCCGCGCTCATCGGATTCGTCGGGCTTCGGCGCGGCCTTCAGGAGGAGACCGTCGACGGCGTCGAGCTCGCCGAGAGCCCGGCCGCCTGACGTGAGGGAACCGGCAGCTGTCCGCGGGGAGCCCCTCGGTTTCGATCCACCGCGAGTCGAAGCGTTACTTGACCGTGAAGACCCAGGCGACGGCGGCGCCGCTCTTGTCGCTTCGCGCGTAGCCGACCGCCACGTGCGGCCCGGGCTTCAGCGCCGCCGCCGGGGCGCCGAAGATGTCGCCGTCGGTCGGCGTACCACCGCCCTTCTCGACGAGCTCGTTCCCGTCGACCCAGAGAGCCGACTCGATGAAGGGCGCACCCGTCGACTTGAAGCCGATCGCGATCTGCGGGATCCTCCTCGCGGTGGCGCCCGGCTGCGGGCCGAGGATAGTGATCGTCACCCCGCGCGACCTGTCCTCGTGCCACTTGTTGCCGACGAGCCTGAGCACGACGGCGTGGGCCTTGGCGCCCTCGACCGACTCCATTACCGCCCACGGCCCGCCCTCGTACAGCTTCGTCAGCTTGCCGGCCAGCGCGGGCTGGGAGGCGACGAGCGCCCGCATCGCGGCGAGTGCACTTGGCACCGGAGGCGATGCAGTCGTGGTCGTCGTCGTAGTCGTCGCCTTCGAGCCGCCACCGCAGCCGGCAAGCGCTGCCAGGGCCAGCACAGGGGCGAGCCGCTTCACGGGCGACAGGGTACTGCGGCCTCAGGCTCTGCCGGCCCGGTGGAGCTGGGCGTAGATGCTCCGGGCCGTCTTCGAAGGCACGCCCGGGACACCCTCGAGCTCCTCCGCGCTCGCGGAGAGCACCCGCTCGGCCGAGCCGAAGTGGCGCAGGAGCGCGCGGCGCCGCGCTGGCCCGACCCCGTCGAGCTGGTCGAACATCGACTCGCGGGCCGCCGAGTCGCGTCGTGTGCGGTGGAACGCGATCGCGAAGCGGTGCGCCTCGTCTCGTAACCGCTGCAGCAACTGCAGGCCCGGGGAGTGGTCGGGCAGCACGACCGCCTCGGAGCGGCCCGGAAGGAAGACCTCCTCGACCCGCTTGGCGAGAGAGATGACGGCGACCCGCGGAAGATCGTAGGCCGCCATCGCCTCGAGTGCAGCCCCGAGCTGGCCCTTGCCACCGTCGATCACGACGAGGTTCGGGCTCGAGCCGAACGACTCGTCCCACTCCTCGGCAGCATGTCCGGCGGAGAGCCGCGCGAAGCGGCGCGACACCACCTCGGCCACCGCCGCGAAGTCGTCCTGTCCGGCCTGGCCGCGCACGGCGAACTTGCGGTAGTGCGCCTTCTTCGCCACGCCGTCCTCGAACACCACCATTGAGCCCACGATCTCCTGCCCCTGGATGTTCGAGATGTCGAAGCACTCGATCCGGATCGGCAGCGACTCCAGGTTCAACACCTCGCGCAGCTCCTCGAGCGCCTCGACCCGCCGGAGTCGCTTCGTCTCGGCCACGAACGTCTCGCTCGAGAGGGCGAGCACCGCGTTCTCCTGCGCGAGCTCCTGCAGCCGGCGCTTCTCGCCGCGTTCAGGGGCCCGCACCTCGACCCGCGACCCGCGTAGCTCGGAGAGGAAGCCGGCGAGGGTGTCGAGGTCGCCGAGCCCTCTCGGGACGAGGATCTGCGGCGGCACCGACGGGGCGGCGCCGTAGTACTCGAGGCAGAAGCCTTCGAGCACCTCGAGCGGGTCGTCGCCGGCTGCGTTCTCGAGGTGGAAGGAGTAGCGGTCGACCATCCGTCCGCCACGCAGGGGGAACACCTGCACAGCCGCCCGCTCCGGCCCGACCGCGACACCGATCACGTCGATCGTCCCGATCGAGGCGCGCTCCACTGCCTGCCGCTCGGCGAGCCGCTCGACCGAGTGCAGCCGGTTGCGGTAGCGGGCCGCGTCCTCGAAGCGCTCGTCGACCGCCGCCGCCCTCATCTCCCGCTCGAGCTCGGCCCTGATCGGCCGGTCGTTTCCGGACAGGAACTCGACCACGCCGTCGATCACCTCGCGGTAAGCCTCCTTGGACACGTACCCGACGCACGGGGCCAGGCAGCGCTCGATGTGGTAATCGAGGCATGGGATGCCGCTGCGACGACCCGGCTGCGGTCCCTCGCAGGGCCGATAGCGGAAGACGCGGTTCAGCACATCGAGCGTCTCGCGCACCTTCTTCGCGTTGGCGTACGGGCCGAAATAGAGGACGCCGCGGCGGTGGCGCTTCCGCGTGAACATCACCCGCGGGTACTCGTCCTCGAGCGTGACCGCGATGTACGGGAACGACTTGTCGTCGCGCAGTCGGACGTTGAACGGAGGGCGGTGGCGCTTGACCAGGTTCTGCTCGAGGTGCAGCGCCTCGACCTCGGTGCCGGTGACGATCGTCTCGATCCTCGCCACGCGGTCGACGAGCTGGTCGATCCCGAGCCGGTTGTCGGTGCGTCCCGCCTGGAAGTACTGGCGCACTCGCAGCCGCAGCGACTTCGCCTTGCCCACGTAGAGGACGGAGTCGCTCTCGTCGCGGAAGAGATAGACCCCCGGGCCGGCCGGGAGCCGTTTCAGCTCGGCATCGACCCGATCGGACGGCACCGTTCCAGCCTAGCGTCGCGAGTCGTGATGGAATCCCGGGCGATGCGGCGACGGGCGATCGCGCTTCCCCTCCTCGCAGCGGCCCTGCTCTCGGGGTGCGGCGGAGGCCATGGTCACCTGGTCGTGGGCGGTGTCGAGGACGCCGCGAAATGGGCCGATCCCGGCGGCAACATGGCTCTGGCTGCCCGGGCCGGCTTCCGGGTGATCGTCCTCAGCTCGGTCTGGCGCCCGCCGCTCTGGGCTCCCCCGCCGGGCGAGGTCTACCGGCTGCGGACTCCGATCGACATCGCCGAGACCGACGGGATCCGGCCGATCGTCGCGGTCTACTCGTTCAGCCGCGACACGCCGCTCACCTCGCGCGCCCGCGCCCAGTTCTCGTCGTATGCTGCGGCACTCCTGAGGGCGATCCCGGAGCTGCGTTTCATCAGCCTCGGCAACGAACCCAACTCGAACCGTTTCTGGATCCCGCAGTTCGGGCCGCGCGACTTCGACGCTGCGGCCGCCGCATACTTCAGGCTGCTCGAGACCGCCTACCCGGTGGTCAAGAAGGCGAACCCGGACGTCACGGTGATCGGCGGCTCGCTCGCGGCTCGGGGAGGCGACAATCCCAGGAGCAGCCGGCCAACCCACTCCCCCACCCGCTTCATCGACGACCTCGGCGCCGCCTACCGCGCGAGCGGCCTGCCGCGGCCGCCGCTCGACCTGTTCTCGATCCACCCTTATCCGGCCAACTCGTCGATCCCCCCGTCGGCGACCGACCCGCACTCGACCTCGATCGGCATCGCCGACTACCCGAAGCTCGTCCATCTCCTGACCCGCGCATTCCGGAAGCCGCCGCCGATCGTCTACGGGGAGTACGGGATCCAGACACGGATCCCGCGGTCGGAGCTCGATCTTTACTCGGGCGTGCGGCCGCGCTCGATCCGTCCCGTCAGCGAGACACGCCAGGCCGACGACTACGTCGACGCGATCCGCCTGGCGGCCTGCCAGCCGCTCGTCAGGATGCTGATCTTCTTCCACGTCACCGACGAGTCGGCGCTGACAGGTCTGCAGACCGGACTCTTCTATCCGAACGGCCGGCCCAAGCGCAGCCTCGGTCGGGTCGCCGCTGCTGCCGGGGCGGCAGAAAAGGGCAAGGTAAAATGCGATTCGTGAACGAGCAGCAGCCTGCCGATGCCGTCGGCCAGTATCTCGCTTACACGTTCTTCCGTGTCCGGCCGGAGTGGCGCCTGCTGCCGGTCGAGGAGCGTGCGGCCGGAAAGGATGCCTTCGCGGAGGTGATCGAGGAGTTCGCGCCCCGCTTCGACTACCTGAGTGCGTACTCGACCACCGGCGTGCGCCCCGAGACCGACTTCTTCTTCTGGAAGATCACCCGCCGCTACGAGGATCTCGGCGAGCTTGGCGCGGCGCTGAACTCGACCCCGCTCGCAGCCTGGCTCGATACGCCGTACTCCTACCTCGCGACGACGAAGGCCTCGCAGTACACGCGCGCGAGCCGGGCGCGCAAGATCATCCCCCAGCACCAGCCGTACGTGGTCGTCTACCCGTTCGTGAAGGTGCGGCCCTGGTACTTCCTACCGAAAGAGGACCGCCAACGGGCGATGGACGAGCACATGCGGATCGGTCACGAGTTCGAGACGATCAACAACCACACCACGTACTCGTTCGGGATCGACGACCAGGAGTACATGACCGTGTTCGAGTGCGATGAGCCGGCCGACTTCATGCACCTGATGGCCCGCTTGCGCGAGTCGGAGGCCTCTCGTTATACCGAGCGCGACACGCCGATCTTCGTCGGCCAACTGATGGACGTGCGCGCCGCCCTCGACCGCCTCGACGGCGTCAGGGCAAGCGTCCCCGCCTGACCGAGGACACGTGTCGGACTCGAGTCCGACCCGTGGCTCAGCTGTACCTGTGCTGGTCGCGCCACGTGCGGACACACGCGTATATGCACGCTGCGCCGACGACGAAGAAAGCGAGCAGGTCGCGGCCGCCGAGCGGGGTCGCGAAGTACCAGCCCAGATCGACGAGGAACAGCGCCACGGCACCGTAGAAGACCCATTGCTGCCGCTGAGGCCAGAGGGAGATCTCGCGGCGGCCGAAGTCGCGCCAGAGCAGGTACGCCGCGAACGCGATCGCGATGTAGAACGCGAACCTCAGGAGCGTCGAGGCCGTGGTCAACGATCGCTCCTGGTCGAGGACGACGATCAGGCCGGCGACGATCGCGATCAGCGCCATCCCGCGCCAGAACGGCGAGATCCTGTTCATGTCGCGGTCATGTACGCCCGAACACCGAGCGCGGCGGCGAGCAGGGTCGCGATCCCGAACCAGAGCAACCTGGCACGCGGGTCGGAGGGGGCGTACAGGAAGGGAGCAAAGACGGCCAGCAGCGCGAACGTCCCGTACGCGTAGTGGAGCCGGTCGGCGGCGCGCTTGTGCTCGGCGAGCAGGATCAGCCCGAACAGCACCTGGGCGACGAGGAGCGTCTGCGCCGCGGCGAGCAGATGCGCGACCCAGCCGCCGGCACCTCGCCTG
>DATIYE010000010.1:0-52414 GCA_035517795.1 Gaiellaceae bacterium
CGACGGCGCCGTCGGCGCCCAGGAACAGCATCGACACGGGATGAACCTCGAAATAGAGGTGCGTGGGCAGACCGTCCGAGTTACCCGTGTTGCCCATGAAGCCGATCACCTGCCCGGCCCGGACGTGAGAGCCGTTCGAGACGAGCGTCGAGAAGGCCGACAGGTGGGCGTAGAGGAACTCGTTCCCTTGCCGGTCGCGCAGCCAGAGCCGGTTGCCGGCCGAGTGGTTCCACCCCACCGAGTAGAGCGTCCCCGTCGACACTGCGACCACCGGCTGTCCAAGCGTGCCGAAGATGTCGACGCCGTGCTCCCAGCCGTTTCCCTGCAGCTCCGCGCCGTACTGATCGGCGTAGTCGCTGGCACCGAAGACGGGATAGACGTACGGTGCCGCCGTGAGCGGCGGGGCGTACACCTGCGGCACGCCGCCGACCAGCGGCCCGGTGACGGGCGGCCAGAGCTGGGGACGGTCGCCCGGGCTGACCAACGTCGGCGGCGACGGCCGAGCGGTCTGCGCGGAGACTGCGGCGTACCCCACCTCGATCCTCGTTCCGGCCGGCAGCCCGCCGTGCCGGGCTGTGAGGGTGACCTCGAGCGCCATCGAGACGGCGGAGTACGCCTTCGACCCGGGTACTGCAGCCCGGTCGACGCTGTGAGGGGCGATCGTCAGGTACCCCCAGTCGCCGAGCCCGGCCTTCCCGAACGCGTGCGCCCGGCCGAGCGCCTGCAGGTGCACGACTCCCGTTCCGCTGAAGCCCCCACCCGCGCGGCCGTTCTCTGTGGCGGCGGTCGCGGATGCCGAGGCCGAGTCGGCCGTGATCTCGCCGTTGAAGATCGAGATGTTCGAGGCGGCCCCCGTCGCGCTGCCCGAGGCGGTACGGGCGGCCTTGACGCGGGCGGAGGCACGGATCCTGCCGGTGACGATCACCGACCCACTTGCGGGATAAGCGAAGCTCGGCGAGCTCGAGCCGCTCGGAGCTCCCGCGCCTTGGGCGGCGTCCGAACCCACGACCCGCCCGTCGGGAAGGACGATCCGCACGGCTAGCGCCTTCGCCGCGGCAGTCGGGCCGTTCCCGGAAGCCGGCAGCGGTGCGCCGATCGCACCTGCGGCGAACGTCGCGGCGAGCAGCACGAAAGACGACGCGGTCCGGAGCCTCACGACTGCCCTCATTATCGCCACGGCGTCGGAGTCCTCCGCCGAAGGACGCGGAGGGGGACCTCGTTGGTTCCCCGCGGCTTAAAGCTTGCGCGCCCGTACCGCCGTGCCGTAGGCGCAGATCTCGGTCCACGTGCCACCCATCTCGGAGGTGTCGAAGCGCATCGCGACCACAGCGTTCGCCCCTTTGGCCTCGGCGGCTTCGACCATTCGCTGAATCACCTCCTCCCTGCTCGACTCGAGCACCTTGGTCATCCCTTTCAACTCGCCGCCCATGAGGGATTTCAGCCCGGCTCCGACCTGGGAGCCAAGGTTGCGCGAGCGCACGGTCAGCCCGAAGACCTCGCCGTACACCTCGTCGATCGAGTACCCGGGAATGTCGTTCGCGGTCGTGATCAGCACAGCTCCAGCACCTCCTCTACCGAAGTGACTCTCAATCCCCGCCAGCCCTGAACTTCCATCCAGGGCGCGGTCGCCCCGTTCGGAAGAAACAGGACCGGCGTCATCCCGACGCGCGAGGCGCCGGCGAGCTCGTCGTTTGCCCCGTCACCGACGAACAGGCACTCGTGCGGATCGACCCCGAGCGCTGCCGCCGTATGGACGTAGATCTCGGGATCGGGCTTCATGGAGCCGAATTCCGGCGAGAACGTCTCGACGTCGAACAGGCCGGCGAGCTCGGTCTCCGGCCACGCAGCCGGCACGTCCTCCGAGCAGTTCGAGAGCACGGCCAGCTTGATACCCCGGTTCCTGAGCGCCGCCAGCGCAGCCGTGGCACCCGGCCGCGGGCGGAGCACGCGCCGCGCGAAAGAGTGGCGGTCGGCGACCGCGGCGTCTATCTCGCTCCGCGGCATGCCGATCGCTCGATACGCCTCGGCAAGAGGTCCCGTCATCGAGGCGCGATACGACTCGGACAGGCGCAGACGGAGCTCCTCGCCCGAGACTCCGAGCAACACCTCGAGACGCACTCTCAGGCCCGCGTCTTCCTCCGCCGGCCACACGACGAGCGTGTCCCAGAGGTCGAAGATCACCGCGCGCACTCGCGCAGCACCTCCCAGGCGACCCGGATGTCTTCCTCGCCGGTGAAGGCGTTGCCGATCGCAAGCCGGATCACGCTCTGCCCGCGCAGTCTCGTCGTCGCGACGAAGATCCGCCCGGTCTCGGTGGCGCGTCTGGCGATCTCGTCGCTGTCGACAGCCTCGTGCCGGAAGCAGACCGTCGAGAAGTGCCGGGTCGCCGAGATCTGCCAGCCGCGCTCTGCGCGCACCCACTCTTCGAAGAGGGCTGCCAGGCGGACGTGCTCGCGGATCAGCGCTTGAAGCCCATCGCGGCCGTAGCAGCGGAGCACCGTCCACAGCTTCAACGCCCGGAAGCGTCGGCCGAGTGCCGGGCCGTAGTCGCGGAAGTCGACGGCGCCGTCGGTGTGGGCCAGATAGTCACCGTGAGTCGAGAAGGCCGCACGGAGCGCCTCCGGCTTTCGTGTCCAGAAGGTCGAGCAGTCCATCGGAGTGAACAGCCACTTGTGCGGGTTGACCACGACCGAGTCGGCGTTCTCGACCCCGTCGATGCACCATCGAAGCTCGGGACAGACGGCCGCCGAGCCGGCATAGGCCGCGTCGACGTGCAGCCAGACGCCGGCCTCGTTGCAGCGCTCGGCCAGCGCGGGCACCGGATCGACCGACGCCGAAGAGGTCGTTCCGACCGTAGCGACGACCGCGGTGGCATCGTCGAGCGGAAAGTCGGCGAGCATACGGAACTCGTCGTCGACGGGTACGAGACGCGTCTCCAGCCCGAGGATCCGGGCACATTTCTCGACGGAGAAGTTGGCCTGCTCGGAGGTGTAGACGCCGCCGCCCGGTCGCAGCTCCCGGGCTGCGGCGAGAGCGACGAGGGTCGACGTCGAAGCGGTGTCCTCGATGTGCCCGTGGAGCCCGACCGGAAGCCCCAGCAACTGAGCGAGCCAGTCGAGCGTGACCTGTTCGAGCTCGGTCGCGGCCGGTGAGGAGATCCAGGCCATCGCGTTGACGTTCAGCGCAGCGATCAAGAGCTCGGCGAGGATGCCGGGCTCCGAGCCGGTGTTCGCGAAGTAGGCGAAGAAGCGCGGGTGGTTCCACAATGCGAGGCCGGGCACGATCACCTCGTCGAGGTCGCGCAGGACGTCGACGAACGGCTCCGCCTGCTCGGGCGGTGAGGCGGGTAGCCGAGCCCGGATCTCACCGGGCGACACATCCGGCACGACCGCTCGCTCCCCGGCCGAGTCGAGATACGCCGCGACCCAGTCGGAGGCGGCCTCGAGGTCGTCCCTGAAGGTCACGACCGCCGCCGCTTGCGCAGCCGCTCGACCTGGTTCCAGGTGTGTGTGTTGACCACGTCGTCCTTGCCGAGCCAGGCGCGCCGGGCGACGCCGACGCCGAGCTCGACGTAGCCGAGCGCCGCGGTCTGGTGGCCGTCGGAGTCGATCACGAGCTTGAGCCCGGCCTCGCGGGCGGCCCTCGCGTGAATGTCGCTCAGGTCGAGCCGGTCGGGCTGCGAGTTGATCTCGAGGAACGTGCCGGTCTCGAGCGCCTTCTCGACCACTCGCTCGACGTCGATGGGCGAGGCGTCCCGACGGCCGATCTTGCGGCCGGTGAGATGTCCAATGCAGTCGACGTAGGGGTTCTCCATCGCAGCCAGCACGCGGGCGGTCGGGTCACGATCGAACGAGCTGTGCACCGACGCGACCACCCAGTCGAGATCCGCGAGCTCGCCGTCGGCCACATCGAGCTCCCCGCTCGAGCGGATGTTCGCCTCGATCCCCCTCAGCAGCTTGAGCGGGACGCGCTCGTCGAGCCGCCTGATCGCCTCCGCCTGCTGCTCGAGCCTCCCGTCGCGCAGCCGGTGGGAGTGGTCACAGATGGCGTAGTAGGCGTAGCCGCGGCTGATCGCCTCGGCCACCATCGCCTCGAGCGAGTCCTTGCCGTCCGACCACGTCGTGTGCGTGTGGAGGTCTCCCTTGAGGTCGCGAAGCGTCACCAGCTCCGGCAGCGATCCCTCGCGGGCGGCCTCGAGCTCGCCCGAGTTCTCCCTGAGCTCGGGCGGAATCCAGGCATAGCCGAGGAATGCGTAGACCTCTTCCTCGGTCTCGAATGTATGCACGACTCCCGTCTCCACCTCCGTCACCCCGTACTCCGACACCGAAAGCCCCTGACGGACGGCGGCCTCCCGGAGGGCGACGTTGTGGTCCTTCGAGCCGGTGAAGTGCTGCAGCAGGTTCCCGAAGGCCTCCGGCGGGACGACGCGGAGGTCGAAGCGAAGCCCGTCCTGCCCGACGACCGTCGCCTTGGTGTCGCCTCGCGCAGCGACCTCGACCACCCACGTCGCCTCGCAAAAGGCTGCGATCAGCGCGGGCGCGTCGGTCGCGGTCGCGATCAGATCGAGGTCGCGCACCGTCTCGCGAAAACGGCGCGCCGAGCCGGCGATCGAGACGCGAGCTGCAGCCGGGTGGGCGGAGAGCACCTCCGACACCTCCCGCAGCCGGGGCAGCACCGACCCGAGCAGCGCCCGGCTCTGTCCCCTCGAGGCCTTGGGCTTCGAGAGGGCGGCGAGGATCTTCTCTTCCGACTTGGCACCCAGCCCGTCGAGGTCGCGCAGCCTCTTTGCCGCGGCGGCCGCGCGAAGCTCGGCGACCGTGGTGATCCCGAGCTCCTTCCACAGGCGGCGCGCCGTCTTCGGGCCGAGCCCCGGCAAGTGCATGAAGCCCGCCACCTCGACGGGAACCTCGGCCTTGCGCTTGGTGAGAGCGTGGATCTCGCCGTCCTCTACCACCTCGACGATCTTCTCCTCGATGGTCTTGCCGATTCCCTGGAGCTCCTTCGCCCGACCCTCGAGTGCGAGCCGCGCAACCGAGCTTCCCGTCTCGCGGATCCGGGCCGCCGCTCGACGGTAGGCCGCGATGCGGAAGGCATCCGATCCCTCGAGCGCCATCAGGTCCGCAAGCAGCTCGAACTGCGCAGCGAGCTCCGGGTTCCGTGGCAGCTCGGCGTCCTTGGGAAGCGTTCGCGTCACCTCGCCGATCATACGCACGCGCCTTTCCGCCACACTTCGCTCGCCGGGCCGGAATGAACGCGACCGTCTGCCTGCCGACCTACAACGAGATCGAGAACCTCGAGCCGATGGTGCGCGCGCTCGGTGAGGTGCTCCGCCAGGACGACCGTGTGCTGGTGATCGACGATGGCTCGCCCGACGGAACCGGTGAGCTCGCCGACCGCCTCGCGGCCGAGCTCCCCTTCGTGGGCGTCCTGCACCGGACGGAGAAGGAAGGCCTCGGACCCGCCTACATCGCAGGTTTCCGGCGGGCGCTCGCAGACGGGGCGGAACTCGTGCTGGAGATGGACTGCGACTTCTCCCACGATCCGGCGGCCGTCCCGCGGCTGATCGCCGCCGCGGAGGGCGGCGCCGACCTGGTCCTAGGCTCGCGCTACATCCCGGGCGGCTCGATCCCGAACTGGGGTCGCGTACGGCGGTTCATCTCGCTCGGGGGGAACATCTACGCGCAGCTCTGGCTCGGAAGCCGGCTCCGCGATCTCACCGGCGGGTTCAAGTGCTTTCGCGCTCCGGTGCTCGAGACGGTCGATCTGGACGCGATCAGCGCCAGGGGCTACGCGTTTCAGATCGAGACCACCTACCGCGTGATCCGGGCGGACTTCACGGTGGTCGAAGTCCCGATCGCGTTCAGCGACCGCGAGCTCGGGCACTCGAAGATGAACGGCGCGATCGTACTCGAGGCCATCTGGAGGGTGCCGTTGCTGCGCCTCCGCGCGCTCGCCGGCCGTCTGTAGCCTGAACCCGCGTGCGCGCCGTCACGGACTCGAGCTTCGACCAGGAGGTCCTCCGCTCCGGCAGGCCGGTGGTCGTCGACTTCTGGGCGCCCTGGTGCGGCCCGTGTAAGGCCGTCACCCGCGCCCTCGAAGAGATCGCCGGGGAGACCGAGGACGTCGAGTTCGTGACGCTGGACATCGACGACAACCCTGTCACAGCCTCGCGATACGACGTGCTCTCGATCCCCACCGTGATCCTGTTCTCCGACGGCCTGCCGGCCGATACCGTGATCGGCGCCCGACCGACCACGCACTTCCGCCGCGTTCTCGAGCCGTACCTAGTTGCGACGGGGTAGGCGGCTCCTGGTGGGCCGGAGCCGGCCACCTCGGAGCTGCTCGATGCGCGAGGCGATCAGGATGTTGAGCGCACCCGGCTCGTTCAACATACTCGTCATGTGCTCACCTCCCAACCCGTTACTCGTTTGATCGCTTATCGTTTGATGTCAAGATACTACTGGCCTTGTATCTCGATGTCAAGAGGTTTATAATCGAAACATGACCACATCCGTCCGGCCTGCTCAAGACCACGTCGACAAGAAGCTCACCGAGCTCTGCGGCGATCTGCCCGACCTGGATCTCGACGTCGAGGGCATCGTCGAGCGGATCCAGGGGCTCGAGAGGCGCTTCCGCCTCGCGATGGACGAGACGCTCGACGATCACGACCTCTCCTACGGCGAGTGGCGGCTGCTGTGCACGCTCCGCCGCGCGCCCGACAACGCGTCCACACCCGGGGAGCTCTCGGCGAGTCTCGAGCTTTCGAGCGGCGCGATGACGAACCGGCTCGACCGGCTCGAGCGGGCAGGCCTCGTCCGGCGTCACCGCGATCTCAGCGATCGGCGCGGCGTCCGGGTCGAGCTGACCCCGGAGGGAGATCACGCCTGGGTCGAGTCGACGAACGCCCAGGCGATCAAGGAAGCCTTGATCGCGAGTGCGCTCTCCAAGCGCGAGCAGCACCAGTTGAACGGGCTTCTCCGGAAGCTCATGCTCGCGTTCGAGCACGGCCCCGCCTGACCCGGCGCTACGACCCCGCGAAGTGCTCCCAGCCGCCGAGCGTCCGCGGCTCACCGCCCGCCCGGAGCTCGACTCCGGAGCCTGCCTCGACCCGGCCGACGACCGCGAGGCCGTCTGGATCTTCGATCGCTGCCAGCAGCTCGTAATCCTCCCCGAAGCCGAGATCGTCGAGCACGGCACCCGAGGCAAGCGGGACCGCATCGAGGTCGATGACGCAGCGGACACTCGAGCGGCGGGCGAGATGGCCGGCGTCGACCGCGATCCCATCGGAGATGTCGAGCATCGCGTGGGCGGTTCTTGCGAGGACCCGTCCTTCCTCGAGCCGCAGAGGCGGTCGAACGTAGCGGCCCGCGCGGAAAGCGGCGCCGGCGGCGCCCAGGGGTCCCGTCACCACGAGCAAATCGCCGGGGCGAGCGCCCGTCCGACCCGGGATCCGCTCGGAACGGCCGATCGCCGTGACACTCAGGACGACGCTCTCGGCCGCTGTCGTGTCTCCACCTCGGACCGCGACTCCGGTCTCGGCGATCCCTTCGTAGAGCTCGACCACATCTGCCGCGTCGGTCGAGCCGGGGAGCGCCAGGCTCACGATCAGGGACAAGGGATCGGCGCCCGACGCCGCCAGGTCGCTCAGATTCACAGCGGCGGCCCGGAAGCCGAGCTCACACCAGGTGAGTTGGTCGAGGCGGAAGTGAACCCCTTCGACCAGCGCGTCCTGCGTGACAACGAGGCCGCCGCCGAGATCCGCCGCGTCGTTCTCGACGCCGGTGATCAGACCACGGCGCTCGAGCTCCGCGAGGAGGCCGAGCTCACCGAGCTCCGAGAGCCTCATCCACCGCCTGCCTGAGAGCCGGGTCGGTCGCGGCACGGATCACCGCCACGCCGGCGGCACCTGCGCGGACACACGCAGCCGCGTTCGAGGCGTCGATGCCCCCGATCGCCACCACGGGCACGCTCACCGCCCTGCAGATCCGGGCCAGCTCCGCGAGCCCGAGCGGGATGGCTGCGTCGTCCTTCGACGGCGTCTCCCAGATCGGCCCCACACCCAGGTAGTCCGCATCCGCCGCGACGGCCTCGTCGTAGGTGGTCGCCGAGCGACCGAGCAGCAGGCCGCGGCGGCGTGCCTCGTCGGCGCCTCGATCGGACTGGCCGAGGTGGACGCCGTCGGCACCGAGCTCCAGGGCAGCCTCGACGTCGTCGTTGACCACGAACGGCGTCCCGAGGCCGCGGAAGCCCCGGCCGCGCGTGACGATCTCCGCGGTCGGCGCCTTCACGCGCAGCTGGACGACTGTTGCGCCCGTCGCAACGGCGAGCTTCGCCGTCTCGAGGTCATCCACGATCGCGTGAACCCTCACGACAGGCGCGCCCGGGCGTCGAGGGTGACGGGATCGAGAGCGGCAAGAGCGTCGTAGAGGCCGACGTGGAACGAGCCGGGCCCGCCCGCCCCCCGTGCAGCGTCCTCGCCCGCGACGCCGAACGCGACGAGCGCCTCGACGGCGGCATCGAACGGCGACTCTGCGACCGCAAGGAAGCAGCCCGTGATCGCGCTCGACATGCAGCCGGTCCCCGTGACGCCGGCGAGCATCGGGTCGCCGTTTGCAATCGCGACGCTCCGCTCGCCGTCGGAGACGTGGTCGACCGGCCCGGTCACGGACGCCACGACACCGAGCGCCCGTGCGGCCTCGCGGGCCAGCTCCGCAGGGTCTGCCCCGGCTCCGACCGACTCGACCCCTCGTACCTCTGCCGCGACCCCGACAAGCGTCGCCACCTCGCCGGCGTTACCGCGCAGCACGGCCACGTCGGCTTCGTCGAGAAGCCGCCGCGCCGTCTCCGTCCTGAACGACGTCGCCCCTGCGCCCACGGGATCGAGCACCACAGGAACGCCCCGCGCGTTCGCCGCCCAGGCCGCGGCGAGCATCGCCTCGATCCAGGGCGAAGAGAGCGTGCCGATGTTCAGCACGAGCGCCGAGGCAAGCCCGACCATCTCTTCGACCTCCTCCGGCGCGTGAGCCATGACAGGCAGCGCACCGAGCGCAAGAGTGGCGTTCGCCGTCTCGTTCATGACGACGTAGTTCGTGATCTGGTGCACGAGCGGCTTCCGCTCGCGGATCCGTGCCAGTGACTCACCAGCGCTCATGAGGCCCCTTTCAGGTGGAGGACGTCGACCGGGCCGTCCCCGACACCGATCTCGGGAAGCCCGTGTGCGACTGCAGCCGAAGCCGCCGCCGCCGCGCCACGCGCGGCCACCTCGAGCGTGTCGCCCCGGGCGAGCAGGGCGGCCAGGGTGGCAGAGTGGGTGCAGCCGGCGCCGTGAGTGGCGGCGACGACGCGCCGCTCGACGCGGATCTCGACGTGACGGCGCCCGTCATAGAGGTGGTCGACCGGCGGCTCGCCGTGCCCGCCCGTGACGATCACGGCCGACGCCCCGAGCTCGTGGAGGCGCTCCGCGAGCGCCCGGCGGTCTCCGTCGAGCCCGGCCAGCGCCACGGCTTCCGGGAGGTTCGGGGTGATCACCGTCGCGAGCGGGAAGAGACGCTCGACGAGCACCTCAACGGCGTCATCCTCGAGAAGGCGCGCTCCCGAGCTCGCGACCATCACAGGGTCGACGACGAGCGGAACGGGATGGGCCTCGAGGTAGCCGGCCACGGTCTCGATCAGGCCCCGCGAGAAGAGCATCCCGGTCTTCGCGGCATCGACGCCGATGTCCGAGAACACCGCGTCGAGCTGAGCGACGACGAACTCCGGCGGCAGCTCGTGAATCGCCGTCACCTCCTTCGTGTTCTGCGCCGTCAAGGCCACGAGCGCCGAGGTGCCGTAGACACCCGCGGCCGCGAATGCCTTCAGGTCGGCCTGGATTCCCGCGGCACCGCCGCTGTCGGAAGTCGCTATCGTCAACGCCCGCGGTATCCGCAACGCTGCTCCCTTCGCCGGCATGACCCGGATCAGGTTCGACGGGTGTGATCTCAGCCCCGGTCGGGGCACCCCGGTCGCACAACCTACCGGCCGGGCTCGCCACCGCGAATGCAATCCTCTCCGGTCGTGGCCGCCGCTGCCGTCCCGACCACCGTCGACGACCTGCTCCGGGGTGAAGAGCTCGCGCACCGGGTTGAAGAACCGAGCCGGACGGCCCGGACTGCGCCGCTGCCCGACAGGCTCGACCAGCGCGTCCGCCGGGCGCTCGGAGTGGATTCGCTCTACCTCCACCAGCTCGAGGCATGGGAGGCAGGCTCCCGCGGCGAGCACCTGGTCGTGACGACCGGCACCGCGTCGGGTAAGACACTCGCGTTCAACCTGCCGATCCTCGACTCGCTCGTCCGTGCCCCGAAGCACCGGGTGCTCTACCTCTACCCGACAAAGGCGCTTGCGCAGGACCAGTTCCGGACGCTGACGGCGCTCCGCGTTCCGCAGCTCCGCCCGGCGATCTACGACGGCGACACGCCGATCGACCAGCGTCGCCAGATCCGCAAGTGGGCCAACGCAATCCTGACCAACCCGGACATGGTCCACATCGGGCTGCTACCGAATCACGAGCGCTGGGGCGAGCTGCTCTCGAACCTGGCGTACGTGGTGGTCGACGAGGCCCACGTGTACCGCGGCGTCTTCGGCTCGCACGTCGCGAACGTCCTCCGGCGGCTCCGACGTATCGCCCGGCTCTACGGCTCCGATCCTCAGTTCCTCCTGGCGACCGCGACGATCTCCAACCCCGGCGAGCTCGGGCTCGAGCTGCTCGGGAGGCCGGTCACCGTGGTCGGCAGCGATGCGGCCCCGCGAGCCGAACGGACCGTGGTCCTCTGGAACCCGCCGCTGCTCGACGCGGAGCTCGGCCTGCGGGGATCGGCGCTCGCCGAGGCGGCGAAGCTCCAGGCCGGCTTCGTCGAGCGAGGCCTCAGGACGCTCACGTTCGCGAAGAGCCGCAAGGCGGCGGAGCTCGTCCACCGCTTCACCGCCGAGCGCCTCGGCGACGACTCGCGCCTCTCTCCGTATCGCGCCGGCTACACCGCCGACCAGCGACGCCAGATCGAGCGTCGGCTTGCAGACGGCGAGCTGCTCGGCGTGTCCTCGACCGATGCGCTCGAGCTCGGGATCGACATCGGCCTCCTCGACGCCGTGATCTGCGTCGGGTTTCCCGGCACAGTGGCCTCGCTGCGACAGCAGTGGGGGCGCGCCGGACGGCGCGGGCGCGGGATCGCCGTCCTCGTGGCGACCGAGGATGCCCTCGACCAGTACTTCATGCGCGAGCCGGACAAGCTGCTCGGGCGACGGGTCGAGGCGGCGATCCTCGACCACGAGAACCCCCGCGTCCTGAAGGGACACGTCCGGGCCGCCGCCTACGAGGCTCCGATCGACTCCGGCGACGCCGAGATCCTCGGCGAGGCGGCTCTCGCCGCCGCCGCAGCCGACCGCGAGCTGCGCTCGACGCCGAGGGGGTTCGTGTGGGCCGGGAGAGACACACCGGCGGCTCGCGTGTCGCTGCGCTCGGCCGGCCCGGACGTGTTCACGGTCGTCGACCTCTCCAGCGGATCCATTCTCGGCTTCGTCGAGCGATCCCGCGCGTACTCCACGGTGCACGAGGGCGCCGTGTACCTGCACCGAGGCGAGTCGTTCCTTGTCCGCGAGCTCGACGAGACGACGCTGAGAGCTGTCGTGGAGCCGTTCGGCGGCGACTGGTACACGCAGCCCAAGCGCGAGACCGAGACCGCCGTCCTCGGACCGCTGCGGACCGGGCGACGTCTCGGGCTCGAGCTCGTCTTCGGCGAGGTGGAGGTCACGGACCGTGTGGTCGGGTACGAGCGCAAGACGATCGCCTCACAGGAACGAATCGAGCTCGTCCCGCTCGCCTGCCCGCCGGCAACGTTCGCCACCGAGGCGATCTGGTTCTCTCCCGAGGCCGGCCAGCTCCGCGAGCTCGACGAGATGCCGAAGCTGCTCTCGGTTCTGCACGCAGCCGAGCACGCGCTGATCGCGATGCTGCCGCTCTGGGCGATGTGCGACCGCTGGGACATCGGCGGGCTCTCGACGAACCTCCACTCCGACACCGGACGCCCGACGGTGTTCGTCTACGACGGGCACCCCGGCGGCGTCGGCATCACCGAGCGAGGCTTCGAGCAGTTCGAAGGCTGGGTTGCCGACACGGCGCGCATGCTCGCCACCTGCCCGTGCTCGGACGGCTGCCCCTCGTGCGTCCAGAGCCCGAAGTGCGGGAACCTCAACGAGATGCTCGACAAGGCCGGAGCCCGCACGCTCCTCGAACGGCTGCTCGCAGCATGAGGGATCTCAGCAGTCGACGACGATCTTCAGGTGCAGCCGCGACGCCAGCGCTCGTGCGGCGCCGACCGTCATGTCTCCGCCCCGCTGCTCCAGCGGGCCGTGCGGATCGTTCGTGGCGAGGAAGAACGGCCCGATGCGGATGTGGTCGGCGTTGAATGCCTTGCACTGCCAGAGGCCATGCTTCGGCGCGGCCCTCTGAGCCGCAGTCGTGAACACCGGCACCCCGGCCGGAGGCCTGACGAGCTGGCACATCCAGCGAACCGCGGCTCCCTGGTCGGGGAAGCAGGCGATCCACACCTCGGTCGGCGCGAGCCGGGAGGCGCACGGGCCCTTCGTCGAGGCGCTGCATGGCCGGTAGACGGGCCGGGCAGTGCAGCTGAAGTCTCCCGCCAGCACGGGGGAGGCCACGCACGTCGCTGACTTCACGCCGGCAAGGCCGCCCGCGGCGAACAGGGTCGCGACGTGACGCGCGGCGAGCGCCGACTCGAGCGAGGAGGCGTTGGAGCTCGATCCGCCGCAGGCGGCGAGCGCGGCACAGCACGCTGCGAGCACCGAGCGCGACAGTACGCTCCGGCGGCTCACAGCCGGGCAAGTGCTTTCGAGAGCGACTGCCGCACGCTGAGGACGCCGGCAAAGAGGTCGCCGTGTCGTGCAACGCGGTCGAGCACGGATTCCATGGTAAAGACGGCGGGGTCGATGTCGCTGCCGACCTCGCCCCACCGAAGCGGAGTCGAGACCGGAGCCCCGGGATGCGGGCGTACGGAGTAAACCGAGGCGATCGTCTTCCCCATCCCGTTCTGGTTTGCGTCGATCAGCACCCCTCTTCGCTTCGACTTGGCCCACTGGGTCGTCGCCAGCTGCGGGTAGGAGCGGGCAACCGTGCCCGCGATCAACTCGGCGAACGACCTCGTGTCCTCGTAGCTCGAGCGCCGCTCGATCGGCACGAGGATGTGGAAGCCCTTACCGCCGGAGGTCTTCGGAAACGACTCCAGGCCGAGGCCGTCGAGCAACTCCCGGACGAGGAGCGCAACCTCGATCGTCCGGGCGTAGGGAACCTCGGGAGTGGGATCGAGGTCGAATAGGACGAAGTCGGGCCGCTCCGGGCGATCGACCCGCGAGTACCACGGGTTCATGTCGATGCAGCCCATGTTCGCCATCCAGAGGAGTGAGAGCTCGTCGTTGACGACCGGGAAGTCGATCGTCCCGCCGCGGCTCGAGACGGAGGCTGCGAAGGTCGGGATCCAGGCGGGCATGTGCGACGGCGCATGCTTCTGGAAGAACGCCTTCCCGCCGGCGCCGTCCGGGTAGCGGCGCATGGTGAACGGCCGGCCGCGCAGGTGGGGGACGAGCACGGGCGCGACCTGCCGGTAGTAGTCGATCAGGTCGCCCTTCGTGATCCCCTCGTCGGGCCAGAAGAGCTTGTCGAGATTCGAGAGCGAGAGCTCCCGCCTACCTTTACGCACGACGCCGGCCGAAGGCCGCTCGCGCGTGACTTCGACCGCAGGCTTGTCGTCGCGCAGGCCCTTGTACGACGGCTGGCGCACGTGACCGTCGTGCGTCCACTCGCTGAACTCGACCTCGACGACGAGACGCGGCTCGACCCAGGTGACGTCCGCCTTCCGCACCCTCGGCAGCTTCGGCACCGTCTCGAACGGAGGGTCGGGGCGCTCCAGACGCCGCAGCGCCCGCATCAGGCGCTCGATCTCTCGCGCGTCGAACCCCGTCCCGACGTTGCCGGCATAGCGGAGCACACCTCCCTCGTTCACCGCGAGGACGAGCGAGCCGAAGCTCGAGGCGCGGCTTCCCGAGCCGCGCGTGTAACCGGCGACGACGAACTCCTGCCGACCGTGGGTCTTGATCTTGAGCCAGTCCCTGGTACGACGACCCTGCTCGTAACGGGAGCCGAGTCGTTTGGCCATCACCCCCTCGAGCCCTTGCGACTTCGCCGCCTCGAAGAGCGACTTTCCGTCGTCGAAGCTCTCCGAGACCAGCACCGTCTCGCTGCCCCGACCGAGGAGCTCTGCGAGCCGTTTCCGCCGTTCCTCGACCGGCAGGTCGACGAGCGGCTCGCCGTCGAGCTCGAGGCAGTCGAAGGCGTAGTACACGAGCCGGCCGGAGCCCTGCTGCATCGCCGAGAAGCTCGGGCGGCCGCGTTCGTCGAGCGCGCAGACCTCGCCGTCGAGGACGGCTCCGCGACTACCGACGAGTCGCGCGACCGCCGCCGCGACACCGGCGAAGCGGGAGGTCAGGTCGTTGGCCGACCGAGAGGTGAGCCGGCAGGAGCCGCCGCCGACGTAGGCGAGGGCGCGATAGCCGTCGAACTTGACCTCGTAGAGCCAGCTTCCGCTCGCGGGAGGCGCCTCGGCGAGCGTGGCGAGCATCGGCCGGTAGACGGCCTCCGGCATGCTCTCGTCTCGCTTGCGGATCAGCAGCCAGTTCGCCTCCTTCCCGTCCAGATGGGCCGGAACGAGCGTCCAGACGCCTCGAAGGCGCTGTCCGGCGAGCCGGACAGTCAGACCGCCGTCCGGCTTCACCTCGATCAGCTCGTAGGTCCCTCGGTCCCAGATCTCGACCTTGCCCGCGCCGTACTGGCCGGCCGGGATCTCCCCCTCGAAGGAGCCGTACTCGAGCGGGTGGTCCTCGACATGGACCGCCAGCGCCCGCGTGCCAACCTCGAGCGGAACGCCCTTCGGGACGGCCCAGGAGGCGAGCACGCCGTCCCGTTCGAGCCGGAAGTCGTAGTGGAGGCTCCGCGCAGCGTGCTTCTGGACCACAAACAGGGGCTTGCCGCCGCCGGATGCACCCTCGAAGGGCTCCGGAGTCCTGGACCGATCGCGTTTTGCGTTGTACGCCTCGAGCTTCGACAAACCTGGCTCACTCCGTGTTCACGAATTGTCAATACACGGTTGAAAACCCTGTGGATGGTGTGGAGAAAGTGCCCGAATGCGGCGTCGTTGCAATGGATCAGGAGAAGACGCCCATGGCGCGGAACTTCGCCCGTCGGGCCCGGCGGCGGTCGGCGGCAGACGTCCCGTCGAGCTCCTCGAGCGCCCCGACAAGGGCCTTCTCGAGAGTCGCGGCCGCAGCGTCGGCGTTCTCCTGGGCGCCGCCGGCGGGCTCGCGGACGATCTCGTCGACGACCCCGAGCTGGTAGCAGTGGAAAGCGTCCGGCTTGAACGCCGCTGCCGCCTTCTTCTTCTCGTCCGGATCGCGCCAGAGGATCATCGCACAGCCTTCCGGTGTGATCACGGAGTAGATCGCGTTCTCCTGCATCAGCACCCGGTCTGCGACCGCGAGCGCGAGCGCGCCGCCGGAGCCGCCTTCACCGATGACGCAGGCCACCGTCGGCACGCCGAGCGCCAGCATTCGCGCCTGCGACCGGGCGATCGCCCCACCCTGCCCGTGCTGCTCGGCCGCGATCCCCGGGAAGGCCCCCGGCGTATCGATGAGCGACACGACTGGAAAACCGAATCGCTCGGCGATCTCCATCACGCGGTTGGCCTTGGCGTACCCCTCCGGGCTCGGCATCCCGTACTGCCGCTCGACGCGCTCCTTGATCTCCCGGCCCTTCTGATGCCCGACGAGGGCGATCGTGCGTCCGGCAAGCCTCCCGAGTCCGGCAACGATCGCGCCGTCGTCCATGCGCCCGCGATCTCCGTGCAGCTCGACCCAGTCCTCGACGATCCGGTCGACGTAGTCGAGGGTGTAGGGACGGTCGGGATGGCGTGCGAGCTCGACGAACGCCCACATCTCGTCCTCGGTCGCGTCGGCCCGCGAGATCGAGTCCAGCTGCTCCCTGAGCCGCTTCTCTTCACCCGAGACACCGGTCCGGTGAAGGAGCGGCAGCCCCTTCAACCTCCCGAGCCGCTCCCGCAGCCCCCGCTCGGCCTCACTGCTCAAAGAGCCTCAGAAGCCGCGCCAGATAGGGCCGCTGCTCGGAGCGCGGGACGATGGCATCGATCTGCCCGAAACGGAGGTTCTGCTCCGACCGGCCGAAATCGTCGCCGAGCTTCTCCTTCACGAGCTCCTGGACGACCCGCGGACCGGTGAACGCGAGTAGAGCTCCCGGCTCCGCGACCACCACGTCACCAAGCGAAGCGAAGCTCGCCATCGCACCGCCCGTCGTCGGGTCGGTGAGAACGCAGAAGAGCGGAAGCTGCGCTTCGTGGAGCTCGTCGATCGCCGAGATCACCTTGGGCAGCTGCATCAGCGACAGGATTCCCTCTTGCATGCGCGCGCCGCCGGAGCTGGTGACGAGAAGTACGGGCATCGAGGTACCGATCGCGGCGTCGCAGGCCCGCACGAACTTCTCGCCCACGGCGCTGCCCATCGAGCCGCCCATGAACGAGAAGTCCATGACCGCCATCTCGAGCGGGTGACCTTCGAGCGTGGCCGAGCCGACCACCATCGCGTCCGTGAGACCCGTATTCAGCTCGGCCTCCGCCAGGCGCTCGCGATAGGGCCGGAGGTCGAAGAACGACAGCGGATCGGCCGAGCGAACCTCGGCCGCGTCCTCGAGGAACGACCCGGGGTCGGCGAGCCACGCGATACGGGCGCGCGCCGGCATGCGGAAGTGGTGGGCGCACTGGCCGCACACGTAGAGGGTCGCTTCGAGCTCGTCGTCGCGGTAGTGCGACCCGCAGCCGGGACAGGTGTTCGGGTGCTTCTTGTCTGCCGCCCCGCCCTCCACCTGCTCGACCGTCACGTCGATCCTGGTCTCGCTCATGGACGAATGGATCTTAGACCGCGACCGGCGCGCTCGGGTTGCAGCCCGAGGACCGGTCAGCCCGGGATCAGATCGTCGAGGGTGTCCGGCAGCTCCGTCAGATCCGGGAGCTCCCGCGTCGGAGAGGTCACCGGGCGTTCCCGGAGGCGGTTGATCCAGATGTTCGGGATCCGGAGCTTGCTCGCGGGTCCGATGTCGTGGTAGTTGCTGGCGGCAACGTGCACGTGGCGGCGCGGGTCGACGAGTGTGCGGTCCCGGAACTCGAGCCAGTGCGTGAGCGCCGGCTTGAAGGAGTGGATCTCCGATGCGACGACTGTCTCGTCGAAGGGGACGCCGAGCGCCGCTTTCGAAGCCGTGATCAGGTCGGGGTCCGAGTTCGACAGGATCGCAAGACGCCAGCCCCGCTCGCGCGCCTCGGCGAGCGCATCTCGCACCTCCGGAAACGGCTGCCAGGACGTCAGAGAATCGGCAAGCCCGCCCTCCTCGCCCTCCGGCGCGCCGAGCCGCTTCATCGCCTCGGTCATCACCTCTCGGTAGGAGCGGCTCCCGTCGCGCTCGAGCTCGGCCTCCGCCGCGTGATAGGCCTCGAGCTTCGCCGCGATCTCGTCCTCGTCGTGACCGAACAGCCGCTCGAGCTCGACCTGGATCCCCCGGTTCCAGTCGATCAGCGTGCCGTAGCAGTCGAAGGTTGCCCAGCGGTCCTCTTCGCGCATGAAGCCCTAGGAGTTCTCGCCTTCCCACCTTCGCAGCACGATGGTCGCGTTGTGTCCGCCGAAGCCGAACGAGTTCGACACCGCGGTGTGGAGCCCGGGCACCTCGCGGGACTCGTTCGGGACGTAGTCGAGATCGCACTCCGGATCGGGATCCTCGAAGTTGATCGTGGGCGGCACCACGCGATCACGCAAGGCGAGAGTGGTGAAGATCGCCTCGATCGCGCCGGCGGCGCCGAAGCAGTGACCGGTCGCGCCCTTCGTCGACGACACAGGGGTGCGGCGTGCGTGGTCCTCGCCGAGCGCGACCTTGATCACCTTCGTCTCGGCCGCATCGCCTAGCGGAGTCGAGGTCGCATGAGCGTTGACGTAGCCCACGTCCGTCGGCTCGATCCCGGCATCGGCGAGCGCTGCTCGCATTGCGCGGGCAGGGCTGCGGCCGGTTGGATCGGGCTCGGTGATATGCGCCGCGTCGGCTGAAATGCCGTAGCCGATCAGCTCTGCGTAGATCCCGGCGCCGCGCGTCCTGGCCCGCTCGAGCTCCTCGAGCACGACTGCGCCGGCCGCCTCACCCATCACGAGCCCGTCGCGGCCGGCGTCGAAGGGCCTGGAGGCTGCGGCCGGATCGTCATTACGGCGCGAGAGCGCCCGCATCGCATCGAATCCGGCGACCCCGACCCGGGTCACCGGGGCCTCGCTGCCTCCCGCGATCATCGCGTCGGCACGGCCGAGGCGGATCGCGTCGAGTGCGTCGCCGATCGCCATGTTCGACGCGGCACAGGCCGTGCACTGGCTCATCAGCGGCCCCTTGGGGCCGAGCTCGATCGAGACCCAACCCGCGCCCATGTTGGGGATGATGCAGGGGATTGAGAACGGGCTGACGCGATCTGGGCCCCGCTCGAGCAGCACGTCGTAGCAGTCCTGGAACGACCCTAGACCCCCGATGCCCGTCGCGATCGAGGCGCCGATCCGCTCGGGGTCGGCCGCGATGTCGATCCCGGAGTCCTGCTCCGCCTGGCGCGCCGCCGCGAGGATCATCTGCGCGAAGCGGTCCATGCGCCGCGACGCCTTGTAGTCGATCCAGTCGGTCGGGTCGAAGTCCTTCAGCTCGCACGCGAAGTGCACCGGGTAGCCGTCGTGGTCGAACTGGGTGATCTCCCCCGCCCCGGATTCGCCCGCAACCAGGCGGCTCCAGCTCGTCTCGGCGTCGTTGCCGAGCGACGAGACCATGCCGATCCCGGTGACGACGACGCGTCTTCTTCCGTTGCCGTTCTCCACTACATCCCCAGTCCGCCGTCGACGAGCAGCACCTCGCCCGTGATGAACGAGGCCTCGTCCGAGCAGAGGAACCGTACCGCTCCGGCCACGTCCGCGGGATCGCCCAATCGCCCGAGCGGCGTGTTCGCCAGCATCAGCGCCTTGCCCTCTTCGGGGATCACGTCGGTGAGCCGCGTCTTCACGTACCCCGGAGCGACCACGTTCGCGCGAACACCGCGCGAGCCGAGCTCCCGGGCGAGCGACTTCGTGAAGCCGATGATCCCGGCCTTTGCGGCGCCGTAGTTGGTCTGACCGAAATTGCCGTGGAGACCGACGATCGAGCTGACGTTGACGATCGCTCCCGACCGCTTCCTCATCATCGGCCGGGTCACCGCGCGGCACGTGTAGAACACCGAGCTCAGGTTCGTCTGGATGACTGCGTTCCAGTCCTCGTCGGACATCCGCGCCAGGAGCCCGTCTCGCGTGAGACCCGCATTGTTCACGAGGATGTCGACGTCGCCGGACTCGTCGACGAGCCGTAGGGCGTCGCCGGCGCTCGACACGTCCGCGGACACCGCCCTGCCGCCGATCTCGGCGGCCACCTCCTCGGCCTCCCCGGCCCCCGACCGGTAGCCGACGACCACCTCGGCCCCCGCCCGGGCAAGCTCGACCGCGATCGCACGACCGATTCCCCGCGAGCCGCCGGTGACGAGCGCTGTTCTCCCTTCGAGGGAGCAGAACTCAGCCAAGCTCGTGTGCGGCTGCGTTCAGCGATTTCAGGTCGTTGACCGAGATCGCCTTCACGGAGCTGTCGATCCTCTTCAGTAAACCGCTGAGGACGTTCCCCGGGCCAACCTCGACGAACGTCGTGACGCCGCTGCCGACCAGCTCGCGGGCCGATTGCGTGAACCTGACCGGGGCCGTGAGCTGCTCGACGAGGAGCGTGCGCAACCGGGAGGCGTCCTCCAGCTTCGCGGTCACGGTCGAGACGAAGTGCGCTGTGGGGGCCTTGAAGTCGATCCGCTCGATCGCGGGTCGCAACCTCTCGGCGGCCAGTTCGACGAGCGGCGAGTGGAACGCCCCGGAGACCTTGAGCCGCACGGCTCGCCGCGCGCCTTCACGTTGCGCCTCCGAGCAGCACTCCTCCACCGCGTCGGTCTCGCCCGAGACGACGAGCTGCCCCGGGCAGTTGTAGTTGGCAGGCCATACGTTGTGGATCTTCTTGCAGAGAGCCTCGACCGCCTCGTCGGCAAGTCCGAGGATCGCCGCCATCGATCCCGGGCGCTCGCTGGCCGCAGCGGCCATCGCAAGGCCGCGCTCGCGGACGAGCCGGATCGCCTCGGGCACCTCGAGCGCTCCGGCGGAGCCGAGCGCCGAGAACTCGCCGACCGAGTGACCGACGACGAAGTCGGGCGAGATCCCGCGGGCGCGCAACGCCGCGTCGATCGCGAGGCTGGTGGCCACGAGGGCCGGCTGCTGGAGATCGGTGCGGGTGAGCTCCTCGGCCGTCCCGGCGAAGCACAGCTCGCGCAGGTCGAGGCCGGAGGCCTCGCTCCCCTCGTCGTACACGGCCATCGCCGCCGGCACCGCCTCGGCGATCTCGCGGCCCATGCCGAGCTCGAACGAGCCCTGCCCCGGGAACATGAATGCCAGCTTGTTCATGAGGTCGCTCCCATAGTCGCATGTGTCCAACGTATGACGGCGGAGCCCCAGGTCAACCCGGCTCCCATTCCCGTCATCAGAACGAGGCTTCCCGGGCGCAGGCGGCCGTCGCTTACCGCGTCGGCGAGCGCAAGCGGGATCGAGCCCGACGACGTGTTGCCGTATCTGTCCACGTTGACGACCACCTTCTGCTCGGGGAAGCCTAATCTGCGGACAGCGTGGTCGATGATCCGGACGTTCGCTTGATGAGGAACGTAGACGTCGACGTCGTCCACCGAGAGGCCGGAGGCCTCGAGAGCCGCCTCCGCCGAGCTGACGAGGACCCGCGTCGCGAACTTGAACACCTCGCGCCCGTTCATCTTCAGGTGGGGGCTCTCCTGGTTCGGCTTCGACCCGATTCCCGGCAATGTGAGCTCGAACCCCCCGGCGCCGTCGGCACCGAGCTCGAAGCCGAGAAACCCGGCTTCATCGACCGG
Source organism: Gaiellaceae bacterium (assembly GCA_035517795.1). Classification (GTDB taxonomy): domain Bacteria; phylum Actinomycetota; class Thermoleophilia; order Gaiellales; family Gaiellaceae; genus PALSA-600. Next base: position 21,114 of record DATIYE010000010.1, read on the forward strand.
CTCGAGGACGACCGCTCCGGCACCGTCGCCGAACAGGACGAGCGTCGAGCGGTCGGTCCAGTCGAGCACGCGTGAGAGCACGTCGCCGCCGATCACGAGAGCCCTTCGAGAGAGGCCCGAGGCGACCGAGGCATGAGCCTGCGCCAGCGCGTACATGAACCCCGTGCACCCGGCCGAGAGGTCGTAGGCCCCTGCGTCGGCGCATCCGAGCGCATCCGCGACGAGCGCAGCCGTAGCGGGGAAGGCCATATCAGGAGTGACCGTGGCGACCACGACCAGATCGACGTCCCGAGCCCGAACACCGGCATCAGCCAGCGCTTCCCGTGCAGCGGGAAGCGCCAGGTCCGACATCACCTCCGTGTCGGTCGCCATACGCCGCTCGCGAATCCCCGTGCGGGTGCGGATCCACTCGTCGGACGTCTCGACGTACTGCGCGAGCTCGTCGTTCGTGACCACCCGCTCGGGGACGTGACAGCCGAGGCCGGTGATCGAGACGGACCGGCCGGCGGCGCGAGCCTTCACTCGCCCGCCCCGGTCCCGGAGGCGACCGCGAAGGTGAGCATTCCTCGCACGGCGAGCTCGCCTCCGACCGATGCCCGTACCTTGCCCTTGCCAACCGGGCCTCGCACCGACTCCACCTCGCACTCGAGCTCGAGCACGTCTCCGGGCCGGACGATCCGCTTGAACCGGACGTCGTCTATCCCCGCGAAGAGGACGAGCCGTCCTTCGTTCTCGGGCCGGGAGAGGACGGCGACCGCCCCGCACTGGGCCAGCGCCTCGACCATCTTCACCCCGGGCATGATCGGGTTCCCGGGGAAGTGTCCGGCGCAGTCCTCCTCGGTCACGGTCTTGCGGGCCGAGACCCGCTCGCCGGGCACGAGCTCGAGCACCTCGTCCACGAGCAGGAACGGGTGACGGTGCGGGATGATCTGCTCGATCTCCGACTTCCCCAGCGCCGAGCTCATAGGCCACTCTGCGGTTGGACGCTCATGCGGAAAGCTGCTCGCGCAGCGACGCACGGCCGCGGTGCGCGTAGCACTTGGCGGTTCCGACCGGGAGCCCGGTCGCCTGGGAGATCGCGCCGAACCCGACATCGAAGGCGTCCTTCAGCGCCACGACAGTGGCCTGAGCCGCCGGCAGCTCGGCCAGGCAGCGTCCGAGCTCACGTCGTGTCTCCGACGAGGTCAGCGCGCTCACGGGGTCGCCGTCACGTGCAGGCCGCTCGTCAACCAACAGGGGCTCGGTCCGGCGAACGGCCCGACCCTGGGCGAAGTCCTTGCACGTGTTGACGACGAGCCGGTGCAGCCAGGTGGAGAACTGCGACTCGCCCCGGAACTGCCGGATCCGTACCACGAGCTTGGCGAGCGACTCCTGCGAGGCGTCCCTCGCGTCTTCGGGATCGCGAAGCAGATGCAGCGCCAGCCGCTCCACCCGCGGCGCATGCCGCTCGCAGAGCGCCTCGAGCGCCCGGCGGTCACCGGACTTGGCGCGTGTCACGAGGATCGGATCGGAGAGACGCTCGTAGACGAGTGGGGCATCGTGGCGACCACGGCTGGTTGGACGGCCCTGCGCTTGGGGGGGTTGCACGGCGGGCCTACTCTAGTAGCCATGGCGCTCGTGCCAGAGATCGTGCTGCCGATGCTGCGGGGCAGCTTCGGCCGCGTCTACCTCCACGCGCTCGAGACTCCTTCGACCCAGGGAATGCCCTCCCGGGACGCATCTCACGGCACCGTTGCGGTCGCCGAGCACCAGACCGCGGGACGCGGGAGGCTCGGGCGCATCTGGGTCGACGAGCCCGGGGCCGGGCTCGCGCTCTCGGTCGTCCTGCGGCCGCCGCCTCCGGTCACACGCTGGCCCGAACTCACGCTCGTGGCCGCCCGGGCGGTCGCCGGGGCGGTCGGGCCCGAGGCGGAGATCAAGCCTCCGAACGACGTCCTCGTCGCTGGGAAAAAGGTGGCCGGGATCCTCGCCGAGGCCGGCGACCGCGTCGTGCTGGGCATCGGGGTCAACGTCGGAGAGGCCCCGTGGCCCGGAGCCGGCTACGTAGAGCGCGATCGCCTCGAGCTGCTGGTCGAGATCCTCGACCTCCTCGAGCAGGGCTACGAAGCGTGGCTTTCCGGCCAGGACCGCTTGTAATGCAAGTTGCAAACATCGGGGAGTCGCGGCTTGCAATTCAAACTCGCCCGCCGGGTTGCCGGGGGCGCCTACACTGATCGCACGGTGAAGCTGTCGCTGCTCTTGGCGGCATTGGTCGCGGCGGTGCTCGTCCCCGGCGCAGGCTCCTCGCCGGCCCCGGCGAAGCCGCGTGTGCTCGCGATCACCTTCAACCAGGAGATCGACCCGGTCACACAGGCGTGGCTGACCGACAAGCTCGATCAAGCGCAGAAGCACCACTACTCGGCGGCGGTGATCCTCCTCGACACACCGGGCGGGGACGAGGACTCGATGCGGAAGATCGTCCAGAAGGAGCTCAGCCTCAGCGCCTCCGGGACGCCGGTGATCGTGTACGTCTCGCCGAACGGAGCGAGGGCGGCGTCGGCAGGGGTCTGGCTGTCCCAGGCTGCAGACGTCCTCGCGATGGCACCCGAGACCAACATCGGCTCCTCGACGCCGATCTCCTCGACCGGAGCGAACCTCGGCAGCGACCTGCGGCGGAAGGTGATCAACGACGCGGCGGCGTCGCTGCGCGGGCTGGCCAAGACGCACGGACGCAACGCCGCCTGGGCGAACATGGCCGTTCGCAAGGCGTCGAACCTGACGGCGGTCGAGGCGCTGAAGCGAGGCGTGATCGACCTGATCTCTCCGAGCCTTCCGGCCTTGCTGAACACGATCGACGGGCGTACCACGATTCCGTTCCACCTGAAGCTCCACACCGCGGACGCGACGATCGACAGCACCAAGCCCGGCTTCATCACGCGGTTCCTCTCGACCCTGCTCAACCCGAACCTGGTCTCGCTGCTCTTCCTGGCGGGCATCGCCGGGATCGGCTTCGAGATCTTCCATCCGGGGGTCATCCTGCCCGGCGCGCTCGGAGCGGTCTCGATGGTCCTCGCCTTGTTCGGACTCTACGTCCTGCCACTGTCCTGGACCGGGCTCGGGCTGGTCCTGCTCGGCATCGTGCTGCTCCTGCTCGACGCGCACTACCCGACCCACGGAGCCCTCACCCTGTCCGGCCTCGTAGCCCTCGGGTTCGGCCTCGCGACGCTCTTCCAGGGCGGAGGCGGCGGGCCGCACACGTCGATACCTCTCGTCGTCTCGCTGACCGTGGTGATCGGCGGTGCCTGGGCCTGGGCGATCGCGAAGGCGGTGGCGGCACGCCGGCGGCCGGTATCGGTCGGGCCCCAGAAGATCGTCGGCAAGCAGGGAGTCGTGCGCGAGAACGGTCTCGTCTTCGTGCAGGGAGAGCTCTGGCGCGCCCGGGCCGCAGAACCGCTCAGGGCGGGCCAGCGCGTCGAGGTGGACGAGCTCGAGGGGCTGACCTTGCGCGTCCATCCGGTATGAGGCGCTATAGGATCGCGCTGTGACCGTCGCCGGGATCGCGCTAGCCGTCGTCCTGTTCGTGCTGGTCCTGTTCCTGATCGGCGCGCTCAAGGTCGCGCGCGAGTACGAGCGCGGAATCGTCTTCCGGCTCGGCCGCCTCTTCCCCGAGCCCAAAGGGCCGGGACTCTTCATCCTGATCCCGATCGTCGACAAGATGGTCAAGGTCGACCTAAGGACGATCACCCTCAATATCCCTCCGCAAGAGGTGATCACCAAGGACAACGTCCCGGTCCGCGTGAACGGCGTGGCCTACTTCCGCATCGTCGATCCGAAGGCGGCGATCGTCCAGGTCGAGAACTACATGGTCGCGACCTCGCAGATCGCCCAGACGACGCTGCGGTCCGTGCTCGGCCAGCACTCGCTCGACGAGCTGCTCTCGGAGCGAGAGAAGATCAACGTAATCCTGCAGGGCATCATCGACGAGCAGACCGCGCCGTGGGGGATCAAGGTCTCGATCGTCGAGCTGAAGGACGTCGAGATCCCTCAGGGGATGCAGCGCGCCATGGCGCGACAGGCCGAGGCCGAGCGCGAGCGGCGCGCCAAGGTGATCGCCGCCGAGGGCGAGTTCCAGGCCTCGGAGCGGTTGAAGGACGCCGCACTCGTGATCGAGGAGCATCCGATCGCCCTGCAGCTCCGCTATCTGCAGACGCTGCTCGAGCTGGGGTCGTCGGCGTCGACGACGATCGTCTTCCCCGCCCCGGTCGACATCATTTCGTCGTTCCTGCCGAAGCCGGTCGAGAAGACCTCGTAGCCCTCGAGGGGTGCGACTCGCGGAACCTGCGGGCCGCCGCGATCGCGGCGCCGAGATTCAGGCCCTTGTCCCGGCCCTGCTTGATCAGCATCACGGTCTCGATCGCGTCCATGTCGTAGATCCGCTGCTTTCGGCCCTTCGTCGGTATCTGGGCCTTGTTCGTCCAGTAGTCGAGCTGCATCTTCGAGATTCCGGCAAGACGGCAAACCTGGCTCAGGTAGAGCTCGATCCTGTCGATGCGCGCGGCCATGTCGACCGGTTCCAGCACGACCTCGCCGCGCTCGTATCCCGTCTCGCGATCTGCCATCTCGCGACCCTCCGCGGTCGGTACGGGGCCTTCGGGCGACTTATAACGGGTCTGTTGCCGAAAGTGAAGCGGCTACCGGCCCTACTCGGACGACGGATCGTCGTCGGAGACGACGTCCTCCCCGCTCTCCTCCTCCACAGGCTCCAGCACGCTCTCGGACTCACCCGTCGAGCCGACGGACGGCGTCTCGGGTCCGCCCTCGGGAGCGCTGTCGACTACGGGGGCAAGCGAGACGACCTTTTCGCCCTCGCGCAACCGCATCACGATCACGCCCTGGGTCGAGCGGCCGAGCCTCTTCACGTCCTCGACGGGCATCTTGATCACGGTCCCGCCGGTCGAGATGAGCATCACCTGGTAGCCGTCGCGGACGACCCTGGCTCCGGCGAGGTGCCCCCGAGCCTCTGTGAGCTTGACCGTCAGCACGCCCATCCCGCCGCGGCCCTTGCGCGGGTACTCGGAGACTCGCGTCCTCTTGCCGAAGCCGTTCTCGGTGACGACGAGCAGGTCGGAGTCGTCGCGGGCGATCTCGGCCGCGATCACCGCGTCCTCGCCGCGCAGCGCCATTCCGCGAACACCCTCGGTCGCCCGCCCCATCGCGCGAGCGTCGGCCTCCGAGAAGCGGATCGCCTGACCGTTGCGCGATACGAGCAGGATGTCGTCGCCGGTCGAGCAGTGGCGCACCGCGACCAGCTCGTCGCCCTCACGCATCTTGATCGCGATGATCCCATCGGCCTTCAGCGGCGTGTTGTACTCGGCGAGCGCCGTCTTCTTGACGACGCCGTTCTTCGTCGCGCACAGCAGGTACTCGGCCTCCTCGAAGTTACGCGTCTGGATGACCGCGCGAACCTGCTCGTCCTGGCGGAACGGCAGCAGGTTCACGATCGCCCGTCCCTTGGACTGCCGCGAACCGAGCGGCAACTCGTGGACCTTCAGGCGGTAGACCTTGCCGACGGAGGTGAAGAAGAGGATGTAATCGTGGGTCGAGGCGACGAAGAGATGCTCGATGTAGTCGTCGTCCTTCATGTCCATGCCCATCACGCCGATGCCGCCGCGCCGCTGCTCTCTGTAGGAGGTGACGGGCAAGCGCTTGATGTACCCGGAACGGGTGATCGCGATCACCATGTCTTCCTCCGCGATCATGTCCTCGAGCTCGAGCTCCTCCTCCGCCGCGATGATCTCGGAACGGCGGTCGTCGTTCCGCCCGTAGAGCTCCTTCAGCTCGAGCAGCTCCTCCTTGATCAGCGCGTCGATCTTCGCCTCGTCTGAAAGCAGGTCGCGCAGCTCCGCGATCCGCTCCTGGAGGTCGGCGTACTCGTCCTCGACCTCCTTGCGGGCGAGACCTGTGAGCCGGGAGAGCCGCAGCTCGAGAATCGCCGCGGCCTGCAGCTCGCTGAGCCGGAACTGCTCCACGAGCCCATTGCGCGCCTCTTCGGTGTCGTTCGAAGCGCGGATCAGCGCGATCACCGCGTCCAGGTTGTCGAGCGCGATCAGGTAACCCTTGAGAATGTGGGCGCGCTTCTCGGCCTGGCGCAGCTCGTACTGCGACCGGCGCGTGACGATCTCGCGCTGGAAGTTCAGGTAGTGCGTGACGAGCTCGAGCAGCGAGAGCGTCCGCGGAACCCCGTCGACCAGCGCGACGGCGTTGTAGCCGAAGGTGGCCTGCAGGCCCGTGTGCTTGAAGAGCTTGTTCAGCGCCACCTGCGGGATCGCGTCGCGCTTGAGCTCGATCTGGATCCGCATCCCCGTCCGGTCGCTGTGGTCCGCGAGGTCCGAGACCTCCGTGATGACCTTCTCGTGGACGAGATCCGCGATCTTCTTGATCACGCCGTTCTCGCCGCCCTTGCGGATTCCGTAGGGAAGCTCCGTGACGATGATCGCGCTCCTGCCGCCGCGGAGCTCCTCGATGTGCGCGCGGGCACGCATCACGATCCGGCCGCGGCCCGTCCGGTAGGCGTCCCGGATGCCGGAGCGGCCCACGATGATCGCACCGGTCGGAAAGTCCGGACCCTTGAGATGCTTCATCAGATCGTCGGCGCTGGCCTCGGGCTTGTCGATGAGCGTCACGACCGCATCGATGGTCTCGCCGAGGTGATGTGGCGGCATGTTCGTGGCCATCCCGACCGCGATCCCGGCGGAGCCGTTGACGAGGAGGTTCGGGAACCGCCCCGGCAGGACGAGTGGCTCGCGCTCCGACTCGTCGTAGTTCGGGCCGAAGTCCACCGTGTCCGTCTCGAGCTCGCGGAGCATCTCCTCGGCGAGCCGCGTCAGCCGCGCCTCGGTGTAGCGCTGCGCCGCCGGCGGGTCGTCGTCGACCGAGCCGAAGTTTCCCTGGCCGTCGACGAGGGGATACCGCAGCGAGAACGGCTGCGCCATCCGTACGAGCGTGTCGTAGATCGCCTGGTCGCCGTGGGGGTGGTACTTGCCCATCACATCGCCCACGATGCGTGCGCACTTGACGGGAGGCCGGCCGGGGCGGTTGCCGTTCGACCACATCGAGTAGAGGACACGGCGGTGGACCGGCTTCAGCCCGTCCCGCACGTCCGGGAGCGCGCGCGAGACGATGACCGACATCGCATAGTCGAGGAAGCTCGAGCGCATCTCCTGCTCGAGCTCGCGGGACTCGATCCGGCCCGGGCCGAGCGCGCTGGTGTCTACCTCAGACATCCAGGAACTTCACGTTCTTCGCGTTCTGCTCGATGAAGACCCGCCGCGGCTCGACCTGGTCGCCCATCAGCATCGAGAAGACCATGTCGGCTGCCTGTGCGTCCTCGACGTCGACCCGGATCAGCAGCCGCCTGGCCGGGTCCATGGTGGTCTCCCAGAGCTGCTCGGCATTCATCTCGCCGAGGCCCTTGAAGCGCGAGACCTGGATTCCGTGCTTCGCGGCGTCGAGCACCTTCGTGCGGAGCGAGTCGAACGTCTCGGCCACCTCGACCCCCTTGCCGACGGCGACCGAGAAGGGCGGTAGCCCGACGAGCTCGGTCAGGCGCCCGTAGGTCTTGCGGACGTGCTCGTAGATCGGTGAGCCGAGAAGCTCCACCGGCACCGAGATCTTCCGCGTCGTCCCGGTCTCGGTCTCGACGAGTCGGAGGCGGAATTCGGACTCTCCGGGCTCGAGGAGCGAGAGCTCATAGCCGTTCGGGGCGATCTCTCCGATCGCGCGCTCGAGATCCGCCGGCTCCTCGATCTCGTGCTCGACGAGACGGTGGTGGATCATGAGCTCGGCGGCTGCGGCACCGAAGTCGGAGCGGAGACGTGCCGAGTAGCCGTCGTACTGCGCGAGCTCCTTCGTGTATCGGCCCCATCTCGCCTCGGTCAGCTTCACCTCGGCACCGCTGCGGTCGGTGATCGCCACCTGCGGAATCCGCTCTCGCGCCAGCAGCTCCTCGAACTGCGACTCCTTCTCGAAATAGAACTCCTGGCTGCCGAGCTTCACCTTGTAGAGCGGCGCAGCCGCGATGTAGACATGCCCGCGGTCGACCAGCTCAGGCATCTGACGGTAGATGAAGGTCAGAATCAGGGTGCGGATGTGCGCTCCGTCCACATCGGCGTCCGTCATGACGATCACCCGGTGGTAGCGGAGCTTCGACAGGTCGAATTCCTCCCCGATACCGGTGCCGATCGCAGTGATCATCGCCTGGATCTCGAGATTCGAGAGCACCTTGTTGATCCGGTTCTTCTCGCTGTTGATGATCTTCCCGCGCAGCGGAAGGATCGCCTGGAACCCGCGGTCCCGGCCCTGCTTCGCCGACCCGCCGGCCGAGTCGCCCTCGACGATGAACAGCTCGGCCGATTCGGGGTCCGAGATCGAGCAGTCCGCGAGCTTCCCCGGCAGCGACATCCCGTCGAGGGCCGACTTGCGGCGCGTCAGCTCCCGCGCCTTCCGGGCCGCGAGCCGGGCGCGGGAAGCGGCAATCGCCTTGTTGACGATCTGGCGCGCGTCAGTCGGATTCTCCTCGAGGAACTCGGCCAGCTTCGCGTTCACCGTCGACTCGACGAGGCCGGCTATCGCCGGATTGCCGAGCTTGGCCTTTGTCTGGCCCTCGAACTGCGGGTTGGCGAGCTTGACCGAGATAACGGCTGCGAGACCCTCGCGCACGTCCTCACCCTCGAGATTGTCCTCCTTCTCCTTGAGCAGCGCCTTGTCGCGCGCGTACTTGTTCAGCGTACGCGTCAGAGCCGAGCGGAATCCCTGCATATGGGTGCCGCCCTCGCCGGTGTGGATGTTGTTGGCGAACGAGAACACCGACTCCTGATACGAGGTGTTCCACTGCATCGCCACCTCGACGTAGCCCGCCTCGGTCTCGTTCTCGAAGTACGCGATGTGCCGGTGGACCGCGTCCTTCGAGTCGTTGATGTGGGCGACGAAGTCCTTGATCCCGCCCTCGTAGCGGAATTCGACGGTCTCCCCGCCGGCCCGCTCGTCGGCGAGCGAGATCCGGAGCCCCTTCGTCAGGAACGCCGTCTCACGGAGGCTCTGGACGAGCGTCGCGGCCGAGAACTCGAGCTCCTCGAAGATCTCTGCGTCGGGCATGAACGAGATCGTCGTGCCGGTCTCCTTCGTCATCCCGACCGGCTTCATCTCACCTTGCGGGACGCCGCGCGCAAACTCCTGCCGGTAGACCTTGCCGTCTCGCTCGACCGTTGCCACGAGCCATTCCGAGAGCGCGTTGACCACCGAGATGCCGACACCGTGGAGACCGCCTGAGACCTTGTAGCCCTCGCCGCCGAACTTGCCGCCGGCGTGCAGCTTCGTCAGGACGACCGTCAGCGCAGGCAGTCCGCCGTCCTCCATCACGTCGACGGGGATGCCGCGGCCCCGGTCGACGACGGTGACCGAGTTGTCGGGGTGGATCGTGACCTCGATCGAGTCGTTGAAGCCCGCCATCGCCTCGTCGACTGCGTTGTCCACGACCTCGTAGACCAGGTGGTGCAGCCCCCTCGAACCCGTCGATCCGATGTACATCCCGGGGCGCAGCCGGACCGGCTCGAGGCCCTCGAGGACAGTGATGTCCTTGGCGGAGTAGGACGGATCTGACGCAGGCTGTGACATGGGCTCCTGTCCGGGGTCGCTCAAACGAAAAGTGCCCTCAAAATTCCTGCAAAATGCAGGTTTTACCGGGCATGACCAGTGTATCAGAGCCGGCGGTCTGAGCCACCGCCCGCGAGGCTCAAACTCACCGCTCTTTCGATACTTTTACGTAGGTTCTCGTCCGAAACGGAGGAGGCGATCTCGGCGGCCGCCTGCGCCTGCTCGGGCGACGGCGACGGGGCGATGCGGACGGCCGGCTCGGCCGCGGTGACTGCGAGCAGGCCGGGCGCGAAGCGGACTCCCGCGACGTCGAGTCGCTCGGCGATCTCGGCGCCGCGATGCGCCAGCTCGAAGGCCCAGATCGAGTCCACGGTGTTCACGTGCAACGTCCCGTCGCGGCCGATGCGCGACGGCCATGCGTTCCGCGCAATCGACTGGCCGACCGCCTCCGGCCACAGCGCGATGACCTCGCCGAGGCGTGCCTCGACGCCGATCTTCGACGCTTCGACGCGAACCGTCTCAGACAGCCGTTCCAGGGGTCACCTCCACGACCTGATCCGGGTCCGCGGGCAGCGCCGAGCGGTGGGTTGACGTGATCACCGTCTGTCCGAGCCCCGCCACGCTCGAGGCGAGAACCTCACGGCGCCTCGAATCGAGCTCCGAGAGAACATCATCGAGCAGCAGCACCGGCACCGGGGAGATCAATCTCGCCTCCGCCAGCAGAAGCGCCAGCACGGCCAGCCGCTGCTCGCCCTGCGACCCGAAGTTGCGAAGCTCGCGGCCGTCCGCGACGATCGACAGGTCGTCGAGGTGCGGGCCGAGCCCGGTCGCACCGCGGGCAAGGTCGGCCTCGAGCCGCGCCTCGAGCGCTGGAACGTCCGGGGGTGCGCCTTCGTACTCGAGCATGCCGCCCGGGAGTCCGAGCTCGGCGAGAGAGTCGCGGAACCCCGACAGCAGTGCGGATGCCGTTTCGCGGCGGGCCTCCACCAGCTGCGCGCCGTGCAGGGCCACCCGTTCCGTCCACGGGGCAACGGCCTCCCGCGAACCGAGCCCCAGCTGCGCCCTGCGCAGTGCGGCGTTGCGCTGCGCGAGCGCCACGGCGTAGTCCTGAGGAACCTCGCTCTGGGCCGGGAACAAACGGGGCACGACCCGATCGAGGTAGGCGCGCCGGACCGCAGGGCCGCCCTTGACGACGGCGAGGCGGTCGGGCGTGAACACGAGCGCCGGAAACTCGCGCCGCAGCGACTCCGAGGAGGGCAGCCTCGCTCCGTCGAGCTCCGCGCTCTTTCCGGCGCCGGCCGCGAGCTTCACCCGGACGTCATGCCGGGAACCCGAGCGGTCGATGCGGAGCGCGACCGAGGCGGCAGTCTCGCCGAGCCTGACCATGCGTCCATCGCTGCGCGTCCGCGGCGAGAACCCCTGTGTCCCGATATGGATCGCTTCGAGGAGGTTCGTCTTGCCCGCCCCGTTCTCGCCGGTCACGAGGACGATCCCCGCGCTGAGCTCGAGCTCGAGCGACGCGTAGCTGCGGAAGTTCCGGAGCGCGATCGCTTCGACAATCAGACTGGTTCAGCCCGCGAGGCGGATGGGCATGATCAGGTAGGTGTAATCGGCTGTCTCGCCCTGCAGCACGGCCGGACGAAGTGGGCTGATCAGCTTCACGCGCACCGTTGACGACTCGATCGACTCCAGACCGTCCCGGAGGAACTCTGCGTTGAAGCCGATCTCCATCGCATCGGCAACCCACGGTGCGGGAAGCGTTTCGCTCGCCTCGCCCACGTCCTGGGTTCGCGAGGAGACGGTCAGCTCACCCGCTGCGAACCGGAGCCGGATGGGGGAGTTCCGTTGCGCGAGCAGGCCGATTCGCCTGACGACGTCGAGGAGCTCGTCCCTCGGCAGCTCGAGCTCGTGCTCGAACTGCTCCGGCAGCAGCTGACGGTAATTCGGGAACTGGCCGTCGATCCTGCGGCTCGTGAGCCAGACACCGTCGGCGCCGAAGACGACGTGGTTCTCCTGCACCGCCAGCTCGACCGTCTCCGAGCCCCCGGCAATGCGGGTGAGCTCCTGGAGCGCGCGAGCCGGGATGATCGCCTCGAGCTCGGGCAGCGGGCCTGCCACCTCGGTCTCCTTCACCGCGAGGCGATAGGAGTCGGTAGCCGCCATCACGAGCTTTCCCGGCTCGAAGCGCGCGAGGATCCCGGTGAGAACAGGACGGCTCTCGTCCCGCGACGCCGAGCGGCCGACCCGGGCGACCGTACCCAGAAGCGCCTCTGCATCGGCCTGCTGCAGCTCGACGCTCTCGAGCTCAGGCAGGTGTGGAAAATCCTCCGAGGAGTACGTGTGGATGCGATATTTGGCCGAGCCGCTCGTGATCATCAGCACCGACTCGTCCGCAAGGTGCTCGAGAGCGACATCCGAATCGGGCAGGGCGCGTGCGATGTCGACGAGGAGGCGGCCGGGAACGACGACCGTTCCAGTACCCGACACGTCGGCGTCGAGCGAGGCTCGGAGCGAAAGCTCCATGTCGGTCGCGGCAAGCTCGAGTGTCCCCTCGGTCGTGGTCAGGCGCATGCCGCCGAGTACGAGCACCGAAGCTCGAGCCGAGAGGGCGCGTGCGACTACCGAGACGCGCTCGGAGAACGACTCGCGTGGAACAGACGTTCTCAACAGTTCCAGGGTCACGGTGTCTGAGTCAATCATGAATTAAAGAAATTCGTAGTAGTGATAGGGGTGGGGAAGAACTGGAAAACACACCGGATCGCACTTGTGGTGCGCATTCTCCCTGTGTGGTCGGACGGGGGAGAGATGGCCCGCAGGAACACGTCGGGCTCCTCATCGGGCCTGCTTGACTCGGGCTGTGAGCTCCTGGACGAGGTTGTACACAGACCTGTCCTCACGGATCATGCGCGCGATCTTGGATGTTGCATGGATGACCGTTGTGTGGTCGCGGCCGCCGAAGTGCTTGCCGATCTTTGGTAGTGACGAGTCGGTGAGCTCGCGTGAGAGGTACATCGCCACCTGGCGCGGGTAGACGATGCTCTGCGAGCGGCGCTCGCTCTTCAGCTCGCCCAGGGTGACGCCGAAGCGATCACAGACGAGCTCCTGGATCCGCTCGATCGAGACGACGGCCGGCTCGCCGTGGGGGAACACGTCGCGGAGGACGTCCTGGGCGAGCTCGACATCCATGCGGCGCCCGGTGAGCGACGCGAAGGCGACGACACGCGTGAGTGCACCCTCGAGCTCACGGATGTTCGTCGTGACCCGCCCGGCAATGTGGGTGAGAACCTCGGGATCGCTGACGTCGATGCCGTCGTACTTCACCTTGCGGCGGAGGATGGCGATCCGTGTCTCCAGATCGGGAGGCTGGATGTCGGTGATGAGACCCCACTCGAATCGTGAGCGGAGGCGATCCTCGAGCGTCTGGATGTCGCGCGGGGGTCGATCCGAGCTCATGACGATCTGCCGCCCGGCCTCGTGCAGCGAGTTGAAAGTGTGGAAGAATTCCTCCTGGATCCGCTCCTTGTGCTCGAAGAACTGGACGTCATCGATCAGAAGCACGTCGTAGGCCCGGTACCGCTGCTTGAAGCCTTCGATCCGTTTGTCCCGGAGCGAGTTGATGAAGTCATTCATGAACGTCTCCGAGGTGACGTAGCGGACCCCGAGCGACGAGGAATGAAGGGCAACGTAGTTGGCGATCGCGTGGAGGAGGTGGGTCTTACCGAGGCCGGTGTGGCCGTAGATGAAGAGCGGGTTGTACGCCTGCGCCGGGGCCTCGGCGATCGCCAGGGCGGCTGCATGGGCGAAGCGGTTCGACGACCCGATCACGAACGAATCGAATGTGTACTTCGGGTTGATCGCGAATCCGTCCGGCCGCGGCATCACCGGTGGTGCCGCGGCAGAAGCCTCCGGCTTGACGACGAGCTCGAGCCTGCGCTCGCTGCCCGCGGCGTCGGTGACGCCGGCGCTGACGAGGTGGGCGAAGCGCCGCTCGATCTGCTCTCGCGTCAGATCGGTGGGAACGGCCAGCACGAACGTCTCGTCGTCGAGTCTTACCGCCGAGACCTCCCCGAACCAGTTACGGAAGGTCTTCTCGTTCAGAGTGCCCCGCAAACGGGCCGACACGTCGCTCCAGAGGGTCTCAGCAGTCAGCTCGTTCGAGTGCTCCACGCGACCAGCGCGCTCCTTCGGTTGGTTCGGGCGGCGGCGAGGATAGCACCGCCCGACAACCGGGACACTGAGGATTTCGGCCTCCAACGCGAGCGTAAATTACGCCGTTTTGCAGGGAACTTCTCTCTCTCCACATCGCTCTCCACAGGTGTGGACACCGCCAAGCCTCGAAGGGGTTCTCACGCACTTTCCACGAGTTTCCGCCCGCGGACCCCTGTGGACAACCGGAGAGGAGGTCGATGCGACTATACTGGCCGCTCGGCTAGGCCCCTGGACTCCTCCAGGCGCCGGTCATCGAGCGATGAAGCGCACTTATCAGCCAAACGTTCGCCGGCGGAAGCGCAAGCACGGCTTCCGGGCGCGGATGTCGACTCGCGCCGGGCGCGCCATCCTCAAGCGCCGCCGCGCAAAGGGCCGCAAGCGCCTCTCGGCGTAGCGTGCAGCGCAAGAATCGCCTTTCGCGGTCCCGTGACTTCGATGCCGTGTACCGCCACGGTCGCTCCGTCTCGACTCGCTTTCTGACGCTTTACTGGTTCGACCGGGACGAGGCCGCAGGCGAGCCGAGGCTCGGCCTGGCCGTGCCTAGGGCTGCCGGATCGAGCGTCGTCCGCAACCGGATCAAGCGGCAGCTTCGGGAGATCTGGCGGGCTCGCCTCGAAGGCGAGGCGCTCCCCTCTACGAGCGACTACGTCCTCGTCGTCCGGCCGGGGTTGCCGGAGGCCGCGGAGGCCCGCGGTCACGACTGGCTCGCCGAGCGGGTCGACGAGGTGCTCGAGAAGGTGGCAGCATGACGGCGCGACTCCGTGCCGCGCCGGCGTGGATCGGGATCGTGATCGTGTACGCCTACCGCTGGACGTTCGGACTGCTCGTGCCTGCCGGCACCTGCAAGTACCACCCGAGCTGCTCGGAGTACGCGCTCGGCGCGCTGCGCAAGCACGGCCTGCTGAAAGGGTCGGCGCTCTCTGCCTGGCGCCTGCTCCGTTGCAACCCATGGTCGCACGGCGGGGTCGACTACCCGTAGCCCGATGAGCGCCGCAGTCCTCGTCTTCAGCATCCTCGCGCCGCTCGAGAACGCCGTGCGGTGGGTGCTCGAGCGGTTCCATTACGACGTCGGCGTGACATGGGCCTGGGCGATCGTCGGCACGACGATCGTCGTCCGGATCCTGCTCGTCCCGCTCACCGTCAGGCAGATCCACTCGATGCAGTCGCTGCAGCGCCACGCGCCCGAGATGAAGGAGATCCAGCGTAAGTACAAGGGCGACCGGCAGAAGATGAACGAAGAAATGATGAAGTTCTATAAGGAAAATCACATCAATCCGGCAGCTTCCTGCCTGCCGCTGCTCGCGCAGGCGCCGGTCTTCATCTCCCTCTACCTCGTGCTCAAGAACTTTTCCAAGCACGTGCCGCCGGGCTCTGACCTCTCGTGGCTCTACTTCGTCCCGAACATCACCGCGAAAGTGGACTCGCACTGGTCAGGGTACGTTCTCCTCGCCGTCTATGCGCTGAGCCAGATCTTCTCGACCTACTTCATGTCCCAGGCGATGGACAAGACGCAGCGGCGGCTGATGATGGTCCTGCCGCTCGTCTTCATCACGGTGATCGCCCACTTCAAGGTCGGCCTGCTGATCTACTGGGTGACGACCAACCTGTGGACGGTCGGCCAGGGGCTCGTCACGAGACGGCTCGTCCCGAGGACAGCGCCCGCGGCCTCGACGAGCACGAAGAAATCCTCGAGGACGCCGCCGTCCAACGACGGCAGCGGGGGTAACGGAGCGAAGACCGTCGAGGCGCCTCCAGCCCCCCCGCCCAAGCCTCGGCCTGCCTCGACGCAGCCTCGCCGCGTCAAGCGGAACAGGGGCGGAGGCCGCCGCCGGTGAGCGCCGAGCGCACGGTCGAGGCGACGGGCGAGACCGTCGGCGAGGCGAAGTGGCGGGCGCTCCGGGAGCTCGAGCTGCTCGTGCCGACGCTCGACAAGGCGGCGGTTCGCTTCCAGGTTCTGTCCGAAGGCGAGCGCGGGCTGCTCGGAGTGGGCTACACACCGGCGCGGGTCGTGGCGACCGCCGGCACCGACGGGCAGGCCGGGCCGCCCGAGGAGATCGACGAGAGTGACGAGGCCCGCCGGCTGCGGGATCTGCTCGAGCACGTGGCAGCTGCCGTCGGCGTCAGATGCAGGATCGAGATCACCGAGTCCGGGGCGACCCTCGAGGCGACTTGCTTCGGTGACGAGCTCGGCCTGCTGATCGGCCGGCACGGACAGACCATCGACGCGATCCAGACGCTTGCGTCCGCCATCGTCGGCGGCCCGTCCGAGGAGCGGCGGACCGTCGTCGTCGACGCGGCTGGCTACCGCGGCCGTCGGCGCCGGACGCTCGAGTCGCTTGCCCTGCGTAGCGCGGAAGAGGCCGTCCGGACAGGCGCCAGGGTCGAGCTGGAGCCGATGAGCGCCGCCGAGAGGAAGATCGTGCACACGACGTTGCAGGAGCACGAGGGCGTGACGACGGCGAGCGACGGCGACGAGCCGAACCGCCGGGTCGTCGTCGAACCCGCGCAGTAGTCCGGTGGATCGGGTCGAGGCCTGGCTTCGGGGCGTCGTCGAGACACCCGGACTGACCTCTCTCGAGCTCGCAGCTGCCCGTGCGGTTCTCGTCGACGACGCGCTTCGTGCCGTACCGCTGCTCGAGCGGTACGAAGGGGTCGTCGTCGACGTCGGGTCCGGGAACGGCTCGCCCGGGATCCCACTTGCGCTCCGGCTGCCCGGCCGCCAGATCGAGCTGCTCGAAGCCGAGCGCCGGCGGTGCGAGTTCCTGCGGCGCTGGGCTCCCCCCAACGCGACGGTCGTCCGCGGTCGTGCAGAGGAGCAATCGGTCGACCGAGTGGGTGTCGCGCTCGCGAAAGCGCTCGCCCCTCCCCCCGTCGCGGCCGAGTGGTGCCTTCCGCTCGTGCGTCCCGGCGGTGCTGCGATCCTGTGGGTCGGTGAGAGCGCCGACCTCGAGCGGCTGGCCAGAGCCGCCGGGCAGGTCGCAGGCCGGATCGCCGACGTTGCCGGAGGGGTCGTCGTGATCGAGAAGACCGGCGCGACGCCGGCCGGGTTCCCGAGACGCGTCGGTGTCGCGAGGAAGCGCCCGCTCGCATAGATCGGGGCCGTCCGCGGCGAGCACTACCCTGGCGGCGTGCCCGGCCGGATCTACGCGTTCGCCAACCAGAAGGGCGGAGTCGGCAAGACGACGACGACCGTGAACCTCGCCGCCTGCCTCGCCGAGGCGGGTGAGCGGGCGCTCGTCATCGACCTCGACCCGCAGGCGAACGCGACCTCCGGCCTCGGCATGAAGTCGAACGGAACGTCGAGCTACGACCTGCTCGACGGCGCCCCGATCGGTGAGCTCGCGAAGCCGACGGCGTTCCCGAACCTGTTCCTGATCCCCTCCAAGCCCGAGCTCGCCGGTGCGGCGGTCGAGCTCTCCCGGCGCTCCGACGGCGACGCATATCTGGCGGAGTCGCTTGCCTCTGCCGTTGATTTCGCATTCGTGCTGCTCGACTGCCCGCCGTCGCTCGGTCCGTTGACGGTGAACGCGCTCGCTGCGGCCGACCGGGTGATCGTGCCCGTGCAGGCCGAGTACTACGCGCTCGAGGGGCTCGCTCAGCTGATGCGCTCGATCAACCTCATCAAGGCCCGCCTCAACGCGAGGCTCGCTCTCGGCGGCGTCCTGATCACGATGAGCGACACCCGGACGCGGCTTGCCACCGAGATCGAGCGTGAGGTGCGCAGGCACTTCGGGAACCTCGTCTTCGAGACGGTCGTCCCGCGCTCGGTCCGCGTGGCCGAGGCGCCGAGCCACGGACTCCCGATCACCAGCTACGACCGGCGTTCACGCGGCGCCGAGGCCTACTGGAAGGTGGCGATGGAGCTTGTCGAACGCAGCTGAGAACGTCCCGCGCCGCGGCCTCGGTCGCGGCTTCGAGGTTCTGATCGGTGGGGCCTCGGGCGTCGAGCTCGCCCACGTCCCGCTCGAGCAGATTCACCCGAACCCGCGCCAGCCGCGGCGGCGCTTCGACCACGAGGCGACGGCGGGCCTCGCCGACTCGATCCGCCACGAGGGCGTCGTCCAGCCGGTCGTCCTCCGGCCCCGACTCGCCGGCGGCTACGAGCTGGTCGCGGGAGAGCGGCGCTGGCGTGCGGCCCGCGAGGCCGGAGTCCCGACGCTGCCGGCGGTGATCCGCGAAGCAGATGACCGTGAGACGCTGCTGCTCGGCCTCGTCGAGAACGTCGCGCGCGAGGACCTCTCGCCGGTCGAGGAGGCGCGCGGCTATGCGCTCCTGATGGACGAGTTCGAGCTCTCTCTCGGGGACGTGTCGGAGCGGGTGGGCCGCTCGAAGCCCGCGATCTCGAACAAGCTCAGGCTGCTCGAGCTCTCCGACGACGTCCTCGCCATGGTCGAGCGTGGAGAGCTGACGGAGGGGCACGCCCGGGCAGTGCTGGCCGTTCCCGATCCTGTCGAGCGGCGCAGGTTCGCACGGAGGATCGTCGCCCAGGGAATGTCCGTGCGGGCGGCGGAGCGGGCGGCACGCTGGTCCGGAGCCCGGACGAAGCCGCGCACGAAGACGCCCGTGGACCCGGTGCTGGCCGGCCGCGTCAAGCGCGGTCTCGGCCGCCTCACCGCGCTCGACGTTCGCGTCGCTCCCGGCCGAGTGGAGATCGCCTTCGACGACGAGCACGACCTGGAAGGACTCGCCGAGGCGCTGGAGCGCCTCTCGGAGTAACACCGCCCCGGTGATCCCGGGCCGAATCAGAGCGACCCCGGCTTTCCAGGCGCGGGAACATGGGCGATCCTGGATTCGAACCAGGGGCCTCCGCCTTATCAGAGCGGCGCTCTAACCGACTGAGCTAATCGCCCGCGCCGGGGCAGTGTAGCCACGGTCTGAGCGTCCAAAGCGCGGGTAAGCTAGGAGAGCGATGGTCGAGATGTCGATCTACGGGGTCTCGTTCGACCTCGTCGGCAAGCAGCCGATCGTGCTCCTCAAGACCGCCGACGGAAACCGGTACCTCCCGATCTGGATCGGGCATCCGGAGGCGGCCGCGATCCTGATGAAGCTCCAGGGCGCAACCGCACCCAGGCCCCTCACGCACGACCTGCTCGTGAACATCCTCAGCGAGCTCGAGGTCGAGATCGTGCGCGTCACGGTGACCGAGCTCCGAGAGAACACGTTCCACGCGTCGATCACCGTTCAGCAGAACGGCTCGGAGATCGAGATCGACTCGCGCTCCTCGGACGCGATCGCGGTCGCCGTTCGCGCTCAGGTGCCGATCTACGCCGCCGACGAGGTGATCGAGGAGTCGGCGATCGAGTTCGAGGGTGAGGACGTCAGCGAGGAGGACATCGTGGACGAGTTCAAGAGGTTCCTCGACCGCGTGTCGGCCGAGGACTTCGCCGAGGCAGAGGCGGAAGCCGAGCTCGACGCCGACGAGGACGAGGACTAGCCAGGCGGGACCGAGCTCCCTCAGTGCAGGAAGACGCTCGCGAGCGCGAAGCTGTTGAAGGCGCTGTGGACGAGCATTCCGGGAAACACGCTGTCTGTGCGTGAGCGCAGCCAGGCCAGAGCGAAGCCGAAGATGGCGAGCTCGGGAAAGGCCTGGAGCAGGCCGTGGCTCGCGGCGAAGAGCAGGCCGGTGGCGACGATCGCAACGGTGACTCCCCAGCGGGCGAAGAAGAGCGAATAGCCGAGCCCGCGATAGGTGGTCTCCTCGACGAACGGGGCGACGCCTGCGACGACGAGCCAGTTGGCGGTGTATGCGCCGGCGTGCCCGTGGAGGAAGTGCTTCGGCACGACTCCCTGCTCGCGGCCGCCGTGCAGGAACGAGTCGATCAGGGCGATCGCGATTCCCGCAACGAGTAGCGTGGCGGCGGCGAGCCCGAGGGCACGCAGCCAGCGGCGCGGCGGACGCAACGCCAACAGCTGTGCTCGCCACGGGCTCGCGATCCAGAGCACGAGCGCCAGGATCAGCCCGTAGACCACCGTCGCGAGCACGGCTGTCGAGTAGTTGAAGAGCGCCTCCTCGGTCTTCTGCTTGCTCGTCGTTACGGCGTAGTTGCCAAGGTAGTTGAGCGCCGACACACTCCCGACGAGGGCGAGGAACGCCACCAGCTTGGCGGTCGTGGCGCCGGAGGGCCTTCTAAGATTCGGCGCGGGCGCCGTGGTCGACCGATCGTTCACTCCCAGCGAGGCTAACAGTGCCCTCGTCGCCGTGAACGTGACCCATGAGCTCTGGGTGCGGGTCGCCATTGCGGCCACGGCGATCCTGCTCTCGTTCCTCGTCGCCAAGCTCGTCGATCGGAGGCTGAAGCGGCATCACCTCGATCCCGGGACAGCAACGCGATATCGGATCCTGCGCCAGTCGATCCTCGGGACGATCGTGTTCGTCGGGGTCGCCTCCGCCCTGCTCGTGATTCCGGCGATCCGGGGCGTCGCCGTCGGCGTCCTAGCCTCGTCCGCAGTGATCGGGCTGATCCTCGGGTTCGCCGCCCAGCGCACGATCGGCAACTTCATCGCCGGCCTTCTGATCGCGTTCACCCAGCCCGTCCGGCTCGGCGACGAGATCGAGTTCGAGGAGACGCGCGGCGTCGTGGAGGAGGTGGGCCTCATCTACACGTGGGTCCGCACTCCCGACAGCGACCGGCTCGTGATCCCGAACGAGAAGCTCGTCTCGGAGACGCTCAAGAACACGACGATTCGCAACGAGCGGCCTGTCGCCGAGATCACGGTGCGACTTCCGCTCGGAACCGACCTGAAGGCCGTCACGGCTGCACTCGAGCCCGTAGGCCACGAGGTGGTCGTCACCGGGCTCGACGACCACGCGACGATCGCAGTGCGACGGTTCGTCCATCACCGCGAGTCGGTCGAGCGTGCTCAGAGCGAGCTCCGGATCGAGGTATCCGAGACGCTCCGCGAGGCAGGGATCCTCGCGGCTGCCGAGTAAGATCCGGCATGGCTCCCCGCCGCGAGGTCGACGCGTTTCTCGCGCACCACTTCAACCGCAAGCGTAAGCGCATCCAGCGTCAGCGTCAGCGGCGCCGGGCCGGTGTCGTCCTCGTCCTGGTGATCGCGGTCGGCGTGATCGCAGTGTTGCTCGCCGGGTTCGGTGCCGGAGCCGCCCTGTCGGAGTCCTGCAGCCTCTCGAGCCTTCGCCCGGTCGACATCGGCGCGAACACCTTTGTCTATGCCGCCGACGGGTCGTTTCTCGGGACGATTCCGGCGGATCACAACCGCGAGCCCGTGAGCCTGGACCAGATGAGTGGATGGCTCCCCGAGGCGACCGTGGCGGTCGAGGACCGCCGTTTCTATCAGCACGGCGGGATCGACTACGTGGGCATTCTCCGTGCGCTCTGGGCCGACGTGAGCGCCGGGAAGGTGGTCGAGGGCGGCTCGACGATCACGCAACAACTCGTTCGCAACATGTACACGGGCCGCGAGCAGACCTTCGAGCGGAAGATCAAGGAGGCCTGCCTCGCGATCAAGCTCGCCGACAGGTGGCCGAAGCGGAGGATCCTGCAGACCTACCTCAACACCGTCTACTACGGCAACCACGCCTACGGGGTCGAGGCGGCCGCCGAGACGTACTTCTCGCGGCGCGCCCGCAACCTCACGCTCGCACAGGCGGCCCTGATCGCGGGGCTTCCGCAGGCACCGTCGATCTACGACCCGCTGCACAACCCGAAGGCAGCGCTCCTGCGCCGGGCAGAGGTGCTGCAGGCGATGCTGATGGGCGGGGAGATCACGAGGCCGCAGTACCGGTGGGCGATGAGACAGAAGCTGCACCTGAAGCCGGGGAAGATCTACACGAGGATCAAGCAGCCGTACTTCTTCTCGTACGTGATCGACGAGCTCGAGAGTGTCTACGGTGCGAACACCGTGCGCGAGGGCGGGCTTCGTGTCTACACGACGATCGAGCCGAAGTTCCAGGTCGCCGCGAACAGCGCGATCCGCGAGACCCTCGATCAGCCGAACGACCCAGCGGCAGCGATCGTCTCGGTCGAGCCCGGGACCGGGGCGATCCGGGCGATGACCGCGGTGATCCCGGGGAACCGGAGCAACCAGTTCAACCTGACCTCGCAGTCGGCGCGTCAGGCCGGCTCGACGTTCAAGACGTTCGTTCTCGCCGCCGCGATCGAAAAGGGGATGGATCCCGACACGACCTACTACACCTCCGCGCCGTTTACCTGCACGACCGGGCCGTGGTGCGAGGACGACTACAAGGCCGGGAAGCCGTGGACGGTCAGCACCTACGACGGCACCTACGCCGGCACGATCTCGGTCACGAGCGCCACCCTGCGCTCGGACAACACCGTCTATGCACAGCTCACACTCGACGTCGGTCCCGACGTCGTCTACCGCATGGCAGAGAGGCTCGGCGTCAACCTGACGGGGCAGAAGCCGGTGGCTTCGATCGGCCTCGGCTCGCTCTCGGTCTCACCGCTCGACATGGCTGCGGCGTACGCGACGTTCGCATCCGGAGGCATCTATGCGAGGCCGACCGCGATCCGCAAGGTGATCCTCCCGTCCGGCAAGGTCGACAAGACCTGGAGCAAGCCACAGACCAAGCGGGTGCTCTCGCAGGGCGTGGCCTGGGAGGTGAACCACGTGCTGGGCCTGAACGCGCAGTACGGAACCGGATACGGCTCGGGTGACGGGATCCACCCGAATGCGGGCAAGACCGGCACGACGACGGATCATGCCGACGCGTGGTTCGACGGCTACACGCGCGACTTCTCGACCGCCGTCTGGATGGGCTATCCGAGCGGCGAGATCCCGATGCTCGACGTGCACGGCGAGGCGGTCGCCGGCGCGACCTTCCCGGTGCCCATCTGGCATCTCTACATGGAGCAGGTGGAGAAGGGACTGCCGGCGAGGCCCTTCCTGACCCCGGTCTCCTATCCGAAGTTCACCTACTTCCAGAAGGGCTACTGGGGCTACCTGGCCGTCCAGACCACCCCGACCACGACCACGTCCACCACGACCACGACCACGACCGCCAAGTCGGTCACGACCCCGATTCCGACCGAGCAGAACCCGGGGCGTCGTGGATCGCCTCCGCCGCCACACGTCGTCGCGGGCGGCTCCGGCACGCGCCTGATCCCGTGACCCGCAAGCTCTTGAGCATCGAGCGGGCGCTGGAGCTCGTGCTCGGGAAGGTGGTGCCGCTCGAGGCCGAGGCCGTCGCGCTCGCCGACGCGGCAGGTCGTGTCCTCGCCGAGCCGGCGAAGGCCCGAACCGACCTGCCGTCATTCCCCGCCTCGGCGATGGATGGGTTCGCCCTTCGCGCGGCTGATGCGCCGGCGACCCTGCCCATCGTGGGTCGTGTCGCGGCCGGGCGACCGGCTCCCGCTCGGCTGGAAGCCGGGCAGGCGATGGCGATCGCGACCGGAGGGGTCGTCCCCGAGGGTGCAGACGCGGTCGTCCCGATCGAGGATGTGCAGGAGAGCGGCGACGTCGTCATTGTCCCGTCGGAGATTGCGGTGGGCGCGAACGTCCGCCGTCGGGGCGGCGATCTCGGTGTCGGCGAGCTCGTGATCGGGTCCGGGGTCCGGCTCGGGCCGGTGCACCTGGGCGCGCTGGCCGCGGCCGGTGTCACGCAGGTCCGCTGCTCCCGGCAACCGCGGGTCGTCGTGGCCGTGACCGGGACGGAGCTTCGCTCGCCCGGCGAGGAACTCGGGCCCGGGGAGATCTACGACGCCAACGGCGTGATCCTCGCGACCCAGATCCGGAGTACGGGCGGGGTCGTTGATCGGCTGGCTCCCGTCGCCGACGACGAAGAGGCGACGCGAGCGGCGATCTCGCGCGGGCTCGACGCGGACGTGCTCGTAACAAGTGGTGGGGTGTCGGTTGGTGTCCACGACCTCGTCAGGGCAACGGAGGCCGAGCTGGGAGTCGAGGAGGTCTTCTGGGGTGTGGCGGTCCGTCCCGGGAAACCGGTTGCCTTCGGTGTCCGCGACCGAACGCTCGTCTTCGGGCTCCCCGGCAACCCGGTGTCTTCCCTCGTCGGGTTCGAGCTCCTCGTTCGCCCGGCGCTGCTCGCGCTGCAGGGGCTCGCCGACCCTCGGCCGCGCTATCGACCCGGGCTCCTCGGCATGCCCGCGAAGCGCCTTTCCGACCGCGACTCGCTCCTGCGCGCCCGCTCCCGGGTCGACGGGGCGGCGGTCGTGCTCGACCCGCTCCGCGGGCAGGAGTCGCACATGATCGCCCAGGCTGCGACGGCCGACTCGCTCGTGCTCGTCCCGCGGGGCGAGGGCGAGCTCGCGTCCGGCGCGGCGGTGCTCTTCCTCAGCCTGTAGGCGCAGGCGGTGCGGCTGTCGGTTCGACGTCGCGCCGGCGGGCGCGTGTCGTGACCACCACCGTCCGCACCGTCTCACGGAACGGACCCCTCGGGCCCCGCTCGCTCGCGTCCGGGTACGGCGCGTAACGGCCGGCCGCGACCGCCGCCAGCTGAAACGCGGCTGCCGTGCCGGCGAGTGCGATCGCAAAGCCGAGCGGCTTTACGTAGCCGATGCCGACGAGCTCGAGCAGGTACCAGGGAGCATCGAACCCCAGGCCGTAGCGCCAGCCCATGGAGAAGAGCAGCAGCGCGGGCCCGATCAGGCCGATCGCGAAGAGCCCGAGCCGCACGGGCGGCCGCGCGATGCGGATCTGCGGTAGCCAGAGCCAGGCGTGGAGGGCGGGGAGCACGAAGAGGAGCGCGAAGGGGTTGGTCGCGGTGACGAGCAGGGCGAGAACGAGCAGAGCCACGAGCGCGACCGTGTAGCCGGCCAGCTCCTCCTCCGGCGCGACCGGCCGCCGCACCATCAGCCTCCGTCTGGAGAGCATCCAGCCGGCGAGGAGCACCGAAAGCAGGCCGAGGAGCGCCCAGGCGGGCCAGTCGCCGGCGACCGTCGTCGCCGGGTCCGGAGGTCGCGAAACACCGGTGGGCCAGGCCCCGAGTAGACGAAAACACGTGAAAACGAGTCCGGCGAACAGCCAGAAGAGCAGCCGTGTGCGGAGCGACGCCGCCGCCCGACGCATCGAAACGTTGTTGCGGCGGCAGAGGGCATACAGGTCGACGATCGCGACCGCAAACGGCACCAGCAGCGCGATCAGGACGAGCTCGATCGCCCAGCCCCTGACGATGCGACCGCCGACCCAGACATAGGTCGCGGTGCTCGGGGCCAGTCCGAAGCCCTGATCGAGCGAGCCGATCAGCTGTTGCGCCGCGCCGCCCAGCTGGCCCAGCCGCTCGCGATCGAGGTTCGCTGCGTTGTCTCCGAAGGCGGCCGGGGGCCGGTCGCCGCCGGTCGTGATCGTCACCGCGGGCACGCCGGCGGCCACGAACGGCCCCTGCTCGTACAGCGTGTATGGGAAGGCGAGGTCGACGAGTTGCCCCAGCGGGCTGACATGTTGCGGCGCGACCCCGGTCTGCTCGGCGATGCGGGCGACCGCGGTGGCGACGAGGCTCGCGTTCGGCGACCGGGGCGTGTCCCCGCTGATCTGGATCGTCGGTGGCCCCGGGCCTCCGATGGCGTCGAGATTGATGACGGCGAGGATGTGGTTGCGGTAGATGGAATGGGCGACGAAGTGGGCCGCCCCGAGCCCGCCGTAGGCGCCGCCGTCGGTCGAGAGGAAGACGATCTTCCGGGGTGAGGCGACGTGGGCCCCCGACTCGCTCTGCGGTTGCGCATAGGCGCGGGCGAGTTCGATCAGCGCCGCCGTGCCACTGGCGTTGTCATCGGTACCGGGGCTGGTGCCGATGTCGTCCCGATGAGCCATGACGACGATCACGTTGTCGGAGTTGGGTTGCCCCGGCGCGACTGCGACGATGTTCCGCAGGCGCACCTTGCCGAGGCCGGGTACCCGCTCGACCCAGGACGAGCTCCGCATCTGGAGCCCGTAGACCTGCTGGGGCAGCTGATCCTGGAACCAGCTCCAGGCGCTGAGCGCTCCAGCGCTTCCCGGTGCACGGTCGGCGTACTCGGTGGATAGGTCGTCGGCGAGGGCGACCGCCGACGCGGTGTCGAACGAGCCCGGGAGCAAGGGCTTTGCAAGCGGAGCCGGTCTGGCAATCGTGAAGGCGAGCAGGACGAAGGCGAGCCCCACGACGAGGAACGAGGCCCGGTAGAGGCGGCCGTTGATCGGCCTGGCGAGCGACCCACGCCGCGGCCGGCGCGGGCGCAGTGGCCGCCGCCGGTCGGAAGGCGGGGAAGCAGCCATCGAGGGCTATAGTAGGAACCCGGGGAGCACGGCCGGCCCGGCAGGCGACAGTGAGCCCATGATGAGCGATTCCTCGACCATCCTCCTCGTCGATGACGACGAGGCCGTCCGCAAGGTGCTGAGCTTCCCCCTCGAGCGTGACGGCTACGAGGTGATCCAGGCTGCGGACGGGCTCGAGGCGCTGGAGCGGTTCAACGAGCGCCCGGTCGATCTCGTGGTGCTCGACGTGATGCTCCCGAAGGTGGATGGGCTCGAGGTCTGCAAGCAGCTCCGCGCGCGCAGCTCGGTCCCGATCATCATGCTCACGGCCCGCGACGACGAACTCGACAAGGTTCTCGGGCTCGAGCTCGGCGCGGACGACTACGTCACCAAGCCGTTCTCGATCCGGGAGTTCCGCTCGCGGACCCGCGCCCTGCTTCGCCGCGCACGCGCGCCGCGACACGACCCGGACGGCGCCCCGGGGCAGGCGATCTCCGTGGACGGCCTCTCGATCGACCTGCCGCGCCGGGTGGTCGAGGTCGACGGCCGGCCCGTACAGCTGACCTACGTCGAGTTCGAGCTGCTGGCGCGGCTCGCCGGCCGGCCGGGTCGCGTCTTCAGCCGACGCATGCTGCTCGAGGCGCTCTGGGGAAGCGCCGAGTTCCGCGATCCCCGCACGATCGACGTGCACGTGCGCCACCTGAGGGAGAAGCTCGAGCGCGACTCCAGGAACCCCGAGTTCATCCTCACCGTGCGCAGCGTCGGGTATCGCTTCCGAGACCGGTGAACCCTTTCCGCACCGTCGGCGGGCGACTTGCGATCGCACTCCTCGTCGTCGTCGGTGGTGCCCTCGCGATCGTCTACCTGATCGTCGTCCCGCGCTACCAGAGCTCGCTCGTCGACACCAGGCTGAAGGATCTCCGGCACACCGTCGAGGTGATCGCTGCCAAGCCGAGAACCGGGGTGTTCCCGAGCGATGCGTGGATCGAGGACCAGGCGCTGCCGGCGGCCTCCGGCGCCCGCGTCGTGATCTTCAGCGCCCCGCCGCTGCTCGAGCCGCAGGCGGACTCGAACGGCGGAACGTCTCGCGACGTCGAGCACGATCCGCTCGTCCGTCGCGCAAGCTCGAGCGACGGGGTCGTGAGCTCGGCGGTCACCCGCGACGGCTCGACCTACGCCGAGGCTGCCCTGTCGCTGCACGGCCCCGTGCTGCTCGTCGCGGCGCCGCTCCACAACGATCTCGAGTCGGTCGAGGTCGTGCGGAACCGTGTGCTGCTCGCGGCCAGCCTCGCCACCGGATTCACGATCGTGATCGGATACGTACTCGCGACGCTGTTCGCCAGGCGGATCAAGCGGCTCGAGGCGGCGGCGGAACGGATCGCCGGCGGCCGCTTCGACGAGCCGGTGATCGACGCTGGGCCCGACGAGCTCGGGCAGCTGGCCCGGGCCTTCGAGCGGATGCGTCTGCGGCTGGCTTCGCTGGAGCGGGCCCGCGGCGAGTTCATCGCAAACGCCTCGCACGAGCTGCGGACGCCGCTCTTCTCGCTCGGCGGCTTTCTCGAGCTGCTTGCTGCAGACGACATCGATCCCGCGACGAGAGAGGAGTTTCTCTCCGAGATGCGGGCCCAGGTGGGGCGGCTCACGAAGCTCGCGACCGACCTGCTCGACCTGTCGCGGATGGACGCCGGCCGACTCTCGGTTGCCGACGACAGCGTCGATCTCGCGCTTGTCGGCGAGGTGCTCGTGGCGGAGTTCGGACCGCGCGCGGCGACGTCGGATCACCCACTCGAGATCCCGGAGCATTCCCCGGTGTATGCCCGTGGAGACGAGGCTCGGGTGCTCCAGATAGGCAGGATCCTGGTCGAGAACGCGGTCGTCCACACCCCGCCCGGCACGACGGTGACCGTCTCGGCGGGCCTCGACGGCACCCGGGCAACGCTCGAGGTCGCCGACGACGGTCCCGGTATTCCTGTCGAGGCGCAGCAGGCGGTCTTCGACCGTTTCTACCGGCTCGGGGGCACCGTCGCGTCGGGTAGCGGCCTCGGTCTGGCAATCGCGCGCGAGCTCGCCGAGCTGATGGGCGGCCGGATCGAGCTCGACTCCCGTCCCGGCTCGGCCCGCTTCACCCTGGTCCTGCCGGCCGACGCCGAAGCGCGGAAGGTGGAGCTCGTCCCTGCCCGAGAGGGATGAACTGCTTTCGTCCGCATCCGTGCGCGCGGCCCTCGTAGTGGCCTGATTTCGCGGCCGGCGGCGTAGACTGCTCGCCGTGAGTAGCGAGCTCTCGCACGTCGACGAGTCGTCGGGCGTCGTGAAGATGGTCGACGTCGGCGCGAAGCCGCCGATGCGGCGCCGGGCGATCGCCCGGGGCGCCGTGCTGATGGCGCCCGAGACCGCCCGACGGCTTCGCGACCTTCCCAAGGGCGACGCGCTCACGACCGCCAAGCTGGCCGGGATCATGGCCGGCAAGCAGACCAGCAACCTGATCCCGCTCTGCCATCCGCTGCCGCTCGATCGCGTGGAGGTGGAGCTCGAGGTGGGCCAGGGTCGTGTCGACATCACCGCTTCGGCGGAGGCGACGGCACGCACGGGCGTCGAGATGGAGGCCCTGACCGCGGTTGCGGTGGCAGGACTCACCGTCTACGACATGGCCAAGGCGATCGACAAGGGCATGTCGATCACCGGGATCACGCTGGTCGAGAAGCACAAGGAGCCCGTTTGAGGGCGGCCGTCCTGACGGTCTCGGACGGCGTCTCGCGAGGTGAGGCCGACGATGTCAGCGGCGACACGCTCGAGGAGCTCCTGCTGGCCGACGGCTTCGACGTCGTGCGCCGGCTTGTGCCCGACGAGAGGGATGAGATAGCCCGGGCCCTGAGCGACCTGGCCCACGACGCCGCGCTCGTGATCACGACCGGGGGCACGGGGCTTGCGGCGCGTGACGTCACGCCCGAGGCGACGCGCGCGGTGCTCGAGCGCGAGGCTCCGGGCATCTCCGAGGCGATCCGAGCCGACTCGATCGCGAAGACGCCGCACGGGCTCCTCTCCCGGGGCGCGGCCGGGACGATCGGGAGGGCACTCGTCGTCAACCTCGCCGGGTCGCCGGGCGCCTGCCGTGACGGCTATGCCGTTCTGCGCCCGGCTTTACCCCACGCCATGAGCCTGTTGGCAGACCAGGCAACTGCAACCGATCACGTCCAGACCTGAGGCGGCCGTGGGCAAGGCCCGGCTGTTCGCCCGCCTGATCAAGGTCGAGCACACGATCTTCGCGCTCCCGTTCGCGTACGTCGGGGCGTTTCTCGCGGCCGACGGCGTTCCGTCTGCGCACGACCTCCTCTGGATCACCGTCGCGATGGCGGGTGCCCGCTCCCTGGCGATGGCGCTGAACCGGCTGATCGACGCAGGGATCGACGCTCGCAATCCGCGCACCGCAGGGCGCGAGCTGCCGTCCGGCAAGCTGACGATCGGTGCCGTGGCGGCGTTCTGCTTCGTCTCCCTGGCCGTCTTCCTGATCGCCGTCTGGCAGCTGAACCCTGTCGTGCGCTGGCTCTGGCCGATTCCGGTGATCGCGTTTGTGATCTACCCGTACCTCAAGCGCTTCACCTGGCTCTGCCACCTGTGGCTCGGGGGCGTCGACGGGCTGGCGCCGATGGGCGGCTGGGTGGCGATCACCGGCAGGCTGCCCTGGCAGGCGTGGGCGCTCGGCGGAGCCGTGGCGACCTGGGTCGCGGGCTTCGACATCTTCTACTCCCTGTTCGACGTCGAGGTCGACCGCGCCCAGGGGCTGCATTCGTGGGCGGTGCGCTTCGGCGAACGCGGTGCCTTCATCGGCGCCCGTGTGATGCATCTCACCACCGTGGTGCTGTTGTTCGCGGTCGGCCTCGGTCTCACGGTCGACTGGTGGTACTGGGGCGGGGTGGCGGCGGTGGCGGGGCTGCTCGCCTACGAGCATTCGCTCGTGCGGCCGGGCGACCTGCGACGGCTCGATGCGGCGTTCTTCACGATGAACGGCGTGATCAGCATCGCCTTCTTCGCCTTCGTCCTCGCAGACGTGATCTGAGCGCGACCGACGGTGCGCTCTGCCCCGGTACCGTTCCCGGCCGTGATCAGCGCCGTCAAGCTGAGCAAGCGGTACGGCGAGAAGCGCGTCCTCCACCGGGTCGATGTGCAGCTCGAGCAGGGTGGCTTCCTGCTCGTCACGGGACCTAACGGCTCCGGAAAGACGACGCTCCTGCGCGTGCTCGCAGGGCTCGACGCGCCGACCTCGGGCGAGGTGTCGCTTCCCGACCGCGGCGTGATCGGCTACCTCGGGCACGAGCCGCTCGTCTACCGTGAGCTGACGCCGCTCGAGAACCTGCACCTGTTCGGCCGGCTCTACCGCGTGCCCGAGCGCGGCGAGCGGATCGGGATGCTCCTCGAGCGCTTCGGGCTCTGGGAGGTGCGGGACCAGCGCGTCTCGACCTTCTCGCGTGGGATGCGCCAGCGGCTCGCCCTCTGCCGGGTGCTGCTGCACGACCCGGAGCTCGTCATCCTCGACGAGCCCTTCAACGCTCTCGACGAAGCCGGCTCGGCGCTTCTTGACTCGACCCTCGACGAGCTCGCCTCGCGGAGCGCCGTGGTGATGGCCACCCACGATCCGGGCCGCGTCGAGCGGCTCGCGACCCAGAGGCTCGCGTTCACATGAGGTACTTCTCGGATGTCGGGGCTCTGGCCCGGAAGGACCTGCTGATCGAGCTCCGCGCCAGGGAGACGG
Organism: Gaiellaceae bacterium; assembly: GCA_035517795.1. Lineage (GTDB taxonomy): Bacteria > Actinomycetota > Thermoleophilia > Gaiellales > Gaiellaceae > PALSA-600. The sequence goes on from DATIYE010000010.1 coordinate 51,868, forward strand.
TGCCGGCGATGCTCCTCTTCGTCCTCTCGACGCTGACGATCTTCCACTTCGCAGTCCCTCGCGGCGCGAGCGACGACGTCACACTCGGCCTGCTCTGGACCGCGATCGTCTTCACGGCGCTGCTCGGGCTGACGAGGGCGTTCGTGCCCGAGCGCGAGCAGGGCGTCTTCGACGCACTCGTGCTCGCGCCGTCCGACCGGAGCGCGATCTGGGCGGCCAAGAGCTTCTCGGTGCTCGCGTTTCTCGGCCTCGCCCAGCTCGTCGCCGTCCCTGCTTTCGGCCTCTTCTTCCACGGGGTCGGCTGGCGTACGGTCGCCGCACTCGCGCTCGCCGACATCGGGATCTGCGCCGTGGGAACGCTGACCGGCGCGATGGCGGTGGTAGGGCGCGCGCGAGAGCTCATACTCCCGCTCCTCTTCCTGCCGCTCGCGATCCCGGTCGTGGTCGGCGGCGTCGGCGCGAGCGTGGGCGCCGGAAGCCACTACCTCGGCTTCCTCGCGCTCTATGACGCCATCTTCGGGCTCCTCGCCTGGGCGACGTTCGAGTT
>DATIYE010000011.1:0-15317 GCA_035517795.1 Gaiellaceae bacterium
AGCACCGGACCCGTGTCCCGACGCGGGTCGACGGTTACGAACACGACCGACACGTGCTCGCGGATCGCCGGCGGCTGGGACTTCAACGCGTAGGCGAGGTAGCTCATGGTCGCCGGACATGCGTCCGGGCAGTGCGTGTAGCCGAAGAAGAGGTAGGTGAGCTTCCCCTTCGTAGCGGTCGTGAAGTCGTACGGCTTGCCGGAGGTATCTCTGAGCGTGAACGCGGGCTTCACGGGCATCGGCTCCGGCACGAGACCTCGCAGCCCGTTCGCGGACTGAGCTGGAGGCGTCGTGGTGGAGGCTGTTTTGGCGTGGACGGACGAGCCGCATCCGGCGAGGACTCCCGCAACGAGCGTGAGCACCACCACACGACCCCGCCTCACGCCCGACACAGTACTCCTCAGCGCCTCGGATTGGCTCTGGTCCGGTAGTGCCGATGATCGTCGCTCCCTCGTTCGAGCGATTCGCCCTCCGCGGGGAGCGTCGATCAGGAGAGCATGGCCCGCCCGAGGCTCGCCGTTGCCTTCCTCCTCGCCGCGCTTGCGTCGCTGGCGGCGCTTGCGCCGGCGGCGTCGCCCGCGACCGGATCGCGCCAGACGACCTCGCTCAGCGTCGACCTCGGCGTGCTCGACCAGCTGAACCAGATCCGCACGGCGCATGGCGTCGCGCAGCTGAGGTTGAGCTCCAGCCTGACCGCGGCCGCGACAGCCCACTCACGCGACATGCTCGCCAAGGGCTACTTCGCTCACGATTCCGCCGACGGACAGCCGTTCTGGAAACGGATTCTCGCCTACTACCCAGCCGGGCGGTTCGGTTACTGGTCGGTCGGCGAGAACCTGTTCTGGACGTCCGGCCCCGGCACTGCAGCCGCCGGGGTCAGGGCCTGGATGGCCAGCCCCGAGCACCGCTCCAACATCCTGGATCCGGCCTGGCGCCAGATCGGGATCGCTGCCGTCAGCTCCACGGACGCCCCGGGCACGTTCGACCACCGTGCCGTGACGGTGATCACGACTGATTTCGGGGTTCGGCGCGAACGCTGAGGTGCGGCCGATCGGCGAGCCCGCCGCGCCTGTCGGATTTTCACGCTCCGAGCGAGAAGTTCCCCCGCAGCCGCCCTTGGCGAGCCTGTCGAGCCGGGCTAGTGTGCCGCCTGCACCGAGCACGGAGCGCGAGTAGAGCGAAGCTGCTTCTGAGGGCTCGACGCGAACGGTCGCAAGGCCGGTCGTCGAAGGTCAGTGGAGGCGGTGGACGAAAGCGCCACCGGCTCGGTGCGTATTTTAACGGGCGGGCGGAGAACCTCTTAGGTTCATCTAAGCTCGGGTCCGCAAACTCTCGCGGCATCAGCAAGTGCCGGCTGGAAGGAGGACGACCATGCTGAGGACTTGCCAACACCCGGAGTGCACCGTTCTCACGTTGGGCACGTTCTGCGTTGCACACGAGCCACCCGCGTCCGCTGAGCGCTTCCCCCGCGGCCGGCCGTACTCTCGCCGGCAGCGGCGGCTACCCGGGGACGCGGCGCCGGTCGAGCTGTCAGGAGACGAGCTGACCCCGACTCACGCCGTATCCTTGGGAGGTGGCACGCCGAAGGTTTAGATGCGCTGCCGCCGGCGTGCTCGCCGCCCTCGTGACCGCGGCGGGCACGGCGGGAGCGACGTCCGGAGATGGGCCCGTACCGACAGTCGTGCCCACGCTGATCGGGACTGCAGCCGCCGGCAAGCTGCTGACCGGGCTGAGCGGCAGCTGGGCCGGATTCGGCAACATCGCCTATCACTTCCAGTGGTACCGCTGCGACGCGGCCGGGGCCGCTTGCCTGTCGGTTCACGGCGCTACCTCGCCGAGCTACCTGCTTGGCGACAAGGACGTCGGCCAGACCCTTGGACTCACCGTCCGGGCGACCGACTCGACAGGAACGACTTCGGCGTACACGAGCCTGATCGGCCCGATCGCGCCGAGACTGCCTCTGCTCGAGGCGACCGCGTCACCCGTGGTAACGGGCCCTCCGGTCGTGGGCAAGACGATCCAGGTGACAACCGGAACGTGGAGCCCGATCCCGACGAGCCTCTCCTATCGCTGGGAGCGGTGCAACCGGAACGGGCGTGCCTGCGCCGCGATCCCGGGAGCCTCGAGCAGTTCCTACACCGCCGGGAGCGCAGATCTCGGCCACGCGCTCCTCGCGATCGTGCAGGCGTCGAACGGCACGACCACCCAGAACGCGTTCAGCAGCGCGACACCCGCGATCGTGGACGGGTCGGTGCGCGGCCCGAAGGAGACCATCGGCCCCGTGGTCTCGGGCCCGGCGATCGTCGGTCAGCAACTCGCCGCGGCGACCGGCATCTGGAGGGGGGTCGGATCGATCGCCTTCGGTTACCGCTGGTATCGCTGCGACGGCAGCGGTGGGCACTGCTCGCTCGCACGGACGTCCGCTTCGAGCACCTACCGGCTGACGCCACAGGACACGGGTGACACGCTCGCAGTGACGTTGCAGGCGACCGACTCGACCGGGACGACAGTCGCCTACACGAGCCTCGTCGGACCGGTGGCGAGCGCCGACGCGCCGCTGACCCCGACCGCGCTCCCGACCATCTCGGGGACGGCGAGGGTCGGCGGTACGCTGAGCCTCGTCGACGGCTCCTGGACAGCCTTGCCGACGCGTTACGCGACGGCGTGGCTTCGCTGCAACAGAAACGGACGTGTCTGCGCCCCGATCACGGGTGCTCGCGGCTCCACGTACCGTCCGACGAAGGCTGACGCGGGACACGCCCTGGTCGGCGTCGTCACCGCGACTGCCGGGACAGCGACCCAGGCAGCACTGACCGCGGCGACCGCGCCGATCACGTGACGTTCACCTCGCTGGTTATCGTCCGGCGGTGGTCGAAGGACGCACGCCGCGGTCGGCGCGTCTCGCCCTCGCTGCGCTCTGCGCAGTGCTGTTCCTGACGTTTCTCGACAATACGATCGTCAGCGTCGCGCTGGCCGACATGCAGAAGTCGCTGTATGCGGGCGTGTCGAGCCTGCAATGGATCGTCGACGGGTACATGCTCGCCTTCGCCGGGCTGATGCTGATCGGCGGCACGCTCGGCGACCTGCTGGGCCGCAAGAAGGTGATGCTCGGCGGCGTCGCCCTGTTCTGCGCAGGCTCGGTCGTCGGCGCGCTCGCTCATCACTCGGACACCCTGATCGCGGGCCGGGTGGTCATGGGCGTAGGCGCAGCCTTCTGCGAGCCGGGGACGCTGTCGCTGATCCGGCAGATCTACCCCGACCACCGTGCGCGCGCCCGGGCACTCGGCGTGTGGACGGCGGTGTCCGGAATCTCGCTGGCGGCGGGCCCGGTGCTCGGCGGCGTGCTCGTCGCGCTCGCCGGGTGGCGGGGCATCTTCTGGTTCAACCTCGGCTTCGGCCTGGCCGCGTTGGCTGCGGCGGCGCTGACCCTCCCGGAGAGCTCCGACCCGCAGGGACGCAAGCTCGACCTGCCGGGGCTCGCGCTCGGCGTGGTCGCCGTCTCGGCGCTGACCTTCGGGGTGATCGAGGGCGAGAGCGAGGGGTTCGGGACGTGGTGGATCGGGCTCCTGTTCGTCCTCGCAGGGGTGACCGCGACCTTGTTCGTCCTGATCGAGCGCCAGACCGGTGACCCGGTGGTACGGCTCGAGTACTTCCGGATCCCCGCCTACAGCAGCGCGAATGCGGTGGCGTTCGCGACGAGCTTCGGTCTCTTCGCGGTCTTCTTCTTCACCGCCCTGTACCTCCAGATCGAAGCGAAGTTCTCGGGCGGGAAGATCGCGCTCCAGTTCGTTGCTATGGCTGTTGCCATGGTCGTGGCGGGATGGGCGGCGGGAGCCTGGACGGCGGCGCGCGGCCCCCGGGCGCCGATGGTGATCGGTTGCCTCGTCTCGGCGGGCGGCATCTTCGCCGTCGACGCGATCCTCTCACCGAGCGTCGGGCTCGGAAGGCTCGCAGTCGCGCTCGCGGTGGTCGGACTCGGACTCGGAATGGCGCTCGTCGCGGTTACTGCGTCGGTGCTCGCGATCGTGCCGGCCGAGCGGTCCGGGATGGCTGCTTCGACCGTGAACACGAGCCGCGAGCTGGGGGGCGTGCTCGCGGTGGCGATCCTCGGCGCGGTGATCAACGGCCGCCTGGTCGACGAGCTCACCACGAAGCTCGGCGGCCTCGGCGTTCCGGCCGATCTCCAGACGATCGTTGTGCACGCGGTTACCCATGGCGGCCTCCCGGCCAATGCCGGGCTGGCGATCCTGGCCAATCCGGTCGTGGCGGCCAACCCGGGCGTGCTCGGCAAGATCCTCGACGCGGCCACGACCGCGTTCGGGCACGCACTCCACGTAGGGCTCCTCGTCGCGGGCGCCGTCCTCCTCGGTGGCTCCTTCGTGGCGCTCTTCGGCTCCCGCGGGATCCCCGAGGATTGAGTGCGGCTCCAAAGCTCAGACCAGCGAGGCGGCCATGCGCTCCACGGCCTCCTCGAGGAGGGCGCTCGACGTGCCGAAGTTCAGCCGCGCGAAGCCGCGGCCTTGCTCCCCGAACGTCGGCCCGCTGCTGAGCGCCAGTCGCCCACGCTCGAGGAACACCTCGGCGGGATCGTCTCCGAGTTCGAGGGCGCGACAGTCGAGCCAGGCCAGGAAGCCCGCGCCCGGCTGGACGTAGCCGACCTCTGGCAGCCGGTCCGCGAGCAACTCCGAGAGCAGCCGCCGATTCGAGTCGAGATGCCGGACGAGAGCGTCGAGCCACTCCCGCCCGTGATCGAACGCCGCCAGCGAGGCGAGGACGCCGAAATGCCCCGTGTGGTACCCGAGATGCTCCGGAAGCCTTTCCCCGAGCAACGCCTCGACACGGCCGGAGCCGGAGACGATCAGGGCGCACTTCAGCCCCGCGATGTTCCAGGCCTTCGAGGCGGACGTCACCACCGCGCCGAACTCGGCCGCAGCTCCCTCCAGGGAGAGATACGGCCTGTGCTCGACACCGGGCATCGCCATCGGCGCGTGCACCTCGTCGGAGATCACGACTGCCTCGTACCGCGCCGAGAGCTCTGCGACCGCCTCGAGCTCCTTGCGAAGCACCGGCCGTCCGATGGGGTTGTGCGGATGGCACATGAGATAGGCTCGCGCGCCGTCCCTGAAGGCCCGCTCGATTCCGTCGAGGTCGAGCTGCCAGCCCCCGCCCGAGGTCGCGAGCGGCACCTCGACCACCCGCCGACCGACATCCTCGGTCACGGAGAAGAACGGCGGATAGACGGGCGGGTTGACGATCACGCCGTCGCCCGGCTCGGTCGTTGCGCGCAGGAGCTCTGCGACCGCCGACATCACATCGGCGACGAGCCGCACGCGGCCCGGTTCGACCTCCCAGCCGAAATGCAACCGCGCGAACGCTGCGAACGAGGTGCCGAGCCCTTCGAGGTCGGGGTAACCGGTGTCGTCCCGGGAGACCGCGGCAAGCAGGGTCTCCCTGATCGGGAGCGCCAGCGCGAAGTCCATCTCCGCCACCCACGCGGGGAGCACGTCGGCGGGGTACTTCGTCCATTTCGCGCCCCGTCGGAGCCGCAACAGCTCGAGCGAGACATCGTCGAAAGGGTCGGGACCGCGCGCGGGCCCGGCGCGAAGCCGATCAGACACGCGCGGTGATCGTGATCCCGCCGCGGGCCTTCTGCTCGAGCATGCGAAGCTCCTCGGCCGGCAGCTCGAGCGCGGCCGCGACGTCGCTGCGGATCCTCACCGCAAGCGCCTCGCAGAAGGCGCCCTCGTTCCCGAGCCCGGATTACCGAGCGCCACCAGTCCGGCCGGGCGGGTCAGGGCAGACACGCGCATAGAGTAGTCGGCAGGCCGGGCTGTGCTTCGACGTCGTCCTCGATCGGCCGGCCGACGGCGACGAGCCCTGCTCAGCCGGTGAACCGCTGCTTCGCGTCTTCGACGGCCTCGGCGCCGCGCTCAGCGAGCATCCCCCCGAGCGACCGGAAGAGGCTCCCGCGCGAATAGCGCCGCTCCTCGACCGGTGTGGTGTCCACCGGAGCCTGCGGGGCTTCGTAGGCCTGGCCCGCCAGGAGGCCTGCGGAAGCCGTGTACGACTCGCGCCGATAGTCGGGTACCTCGGCGTCGCAGGTGATGCAAATCGCGGGCGGAGAGTCGGGAAGGAGGGGCTCGGCCGGCAGAACCACCATCGTGCCGCATCCCGGGCAGATCGCAGTTGCAGGCAGACCGTCCTGGCTCATCCGCGACCAAGGTAGCACCGGCTCGGACGGCCGTACTACTCCAGAAGCTCCTCCAGCATCTGCTCGGTCACGGGATCGGCGGCCTCGATCAGGCCGGTTGCGGCATCGACCTTCCCCCACGTGTCGACGAGCAGGAAGCCGCGGGGTCGCCGTCCGCCGTCGAGGTAGGCGACAACCCCTTTCCTGTAGGGCTCGACCCAGACCGCTTCCGTCTCGCGCCGCGAGTCGACCTCGCCGACCGCCTCGTAGCCGAGCTCGAAGAGGTCGGAGTAGAAGAACGCCAAGTGGTCGTACGGAAGGCCCGCCCCCGCCATGTTGGCGCCCACGGCCCGACCGTGGCTGTTGGCCTGATCCTCGTGCTCGACGCGGATGTCGGTTCCGAGGACTTTGGCCGGAAACCTGGCCACGTCTCCCGCAGCCCAGACATCACCCGTGTCTCCCGCCCGGCCGTACTCGTCGACCACGATGCCGTCTGAAACCGCGAGCCCGGACGCTTCGGCGAGCTCGGTGTCGGGAGCGATGCCGAGGCCCGCGACCACCGCGTCCGTCTCGAGCATTCCACCGGTCTCGAGCGAGACCGCCAGCGGGCCGTCGCTCGACTCGACACCCGAGACGAGCTCACCCGGTAGCACCTCCACGCCGTGGGCCCGATACAGCTCGTTGACCGACAGAGCCATCTCGGCCGGAAACAGGCGGGCTCCGATCCCCGGCTCGGGGAAGAGCAGCTGGACTGCGCAGCCCTCGGACGTGAGCGCGGCGGCGATCTCCGAGCCGATGAAGCCGCCCCCGAGCACGACGAACCGCGCTCCGGCGTCGGCGAGCTTCCTGAGGCGCCGGTAGTCGTCAACGGTGCGAAAGTAGACGACGTCGTCTCCCGTGTCCCACGCGGCGCGCCGCGGACGGCCTCCGGTGGCGAGCAGCAACTGCTCGTACTCGAAGGTCCGGCCCGCCGAGTCACTGACCGTGCGCGCAGCCCGGTCGATTGCGGCAGCACGAGTGCCGAGGTGGAGCTCCACCCCGAGGTCGGCCGTGCCGCGCCAGATCGACTCCTCCGCCGTCCCGTGCCAGAGCCCCTTCGAGAGCGGCGGACGACTGTAAGGCGGGTGAGGCTCGTCGCCGATCAGTCCGATCGAGCCTTCGGAATCGTGGTCGCGGATCCCCCTGCAGGCGGCGTCTGCCGTCATCCCTCCGCCTACGATCAGGTACCGGTGACGGGGCACGCGGAGAACCCTAACGCGGCCGGCCCCGAACGGCGCGCCTCTCTTCAGGCTGGGGGCGGAATTGCCGACAACCACATCGATGGGGACGAACCACGGAGAGCGGCCGGCGCCTGCTCCGGCGATCGCCGTCGCAGCTGCGGCCACAGTGGCAGCTGCGGCCACACCGGGGCCGATCGACGAAACCTGGGTCGATGCAATGGACGAGCTGCTCGCGCGTGAGATCAGGGGCGCCGCGACACGCAAGGATCGCTCGACGCCGGGTAGGAAACCGGTCCGCTCGCCCGTCCCCACCTGGTGATGGAACCCGCCCCCGCCCAGGCCTCACCCGCTCCGGCAGCTCTCACGAGAGTCGAAGATCGGGACAGCAGCACGGATGATCGGTTCCGCCTTGCCTTCGAGTACGCCCCCGTCGGGACGGCGCTCGTCAGGCCCACGGGCGAGTGGCTGCAGGTGAACGCCTCGTTCTGCCGGTTGCTCGGCTACACCGAGGAGGAGCTGCTGGGCTTGAACCTCGCCGACCTCACCGTTCCCGGCGACGCGATGGTCCGGGTCGACGAGACCGAAGAGACCCGAAGCGAGGCCAGGTACCTCCGCGCCGACGGAACCTCGCTCTGGATCGCTGCGAGCACGAGACTCGTCCGGGGAGCAAGCGGCGAGCCCGCTTTCGTCGTGCTGCAGGTCGAGGACATCGGCGACCGGAAGCAGACCGAGCGCGAGCTGCGCCGCCTCGCCGACCACGACTCCCTGACCGGGCTTCTCAACCGGCGCGGCTTCATGGAAGGGCTCCGCCGCGAGTTGCGGCGGATGGACCGAAAGGGCGAGTACGGCGCGCTCGTACTGCTCGACCTCGACAACTTCAAGCTGGTGAACGACACCGCAGGCCACCTGGCGGGCGATCAGGTTCTCCGCATGACCGCCGATGTCCTCAGGCGCCGGCTCCGCGCCACGGACGTGATCGGGCGCCTCGGCGGCGACGAGTTCGCGGCGCTGGTGCTCAACGTCACCCCGCGGCAGGCGAGTGAGATCGCAGCCGAGACGGCCGACACGCTTCGCTCGATGACGGTGACCGCGGGCGACGTGAGAGTCGAGGTCGCGGCCAGCATCGGCGTGGTCGCGATCGACGAGGTCAGGTTCGAGAGCGAGGAAGACCTGCTGGCTGCCGCCGACCGCGCGATGTATCGCGTCAAGAGCCTCCGTCGCGACGTCTAGCCGTCCGGCGGAACGAGTGGGAAGCCGGGGGTCGAGAGCGACGAGCCGTCGGCCAGGATCGTGAACGCCTCGTAGGGACGCAGCGTTGCCGTCCACTCGGCGCCATCCGCGCCCATGGCGAACGCCGCCGTGGCGTACGCGTCGGCGGTCGCGAGGTCGGCGCCGGAGATCGAGACCGAGAGCAGGCCCGCGGGCGGCCGGCCGCTGTGCGGATCGATGATGTGCTCGCCGCGGATGTACGTCCCGGAGGTGGCGAGCGCAAGATCGCTCGCCTCAACGATAGCCGCGATCCGGTCGTGCAGCACGGGATGCTGGATCCCTGTTCGCCAGGCGGAGTCGGGGAGCGCGGCACCGCGCATCCGGATGTCCCCGCCGGCGTTGATGGAGTAGTTGCGTAGGCCGCGTGCCTCGAGCAGCTCGCCTCCCCGGTCGACCGACCACCCCTTCACGAGCCCCGAGGGGTCGACCTCGAGCAACGAGGCGTAACGGGCATCGAAGAACCCACCCGTCTGCTCACGCAGCTCGTCGCAGCGCGCGAGCACCGCCCGCACGTCGGGATGACAATCCCTGACGGCGAGCTCGCCGCGATTCAGGCGGCTGATCTCGCTGCCCTGCTTGTAGGTGCTGAAGCGCTCGTCCACCTCCCGGAACCAGTCGAAGAGCCCGTCCAGGAGGACCGCCGGGCAGTGGTCGCGCACGTCGACGACGATCGGCATCCCCATGATCTGCTCGACACGCCGGAGCCCCGGCAGGCCGTTCACGCGATGACGCGACTACGGCGTCTCGGCGTTGACGAGCGCCGCCCGGGGAGATGCGCGCCGGGAGACGGTCGATCACCGCAGAGCAGGAAAACGCGGTCAGGGACTTGCGAAGTGCAGCGCCGACAGCTCACAGGGCGAATCGCTCGACATGTAGGTGCTGGCGCGGCACGTTGGCCCGGCGCAGGTTCGGCACGATCGAGTCGATCATTCCGGTCGGCCCGCAGATGAAGACGTCGCGTTCGGCGATATCCGGGACGAGCTCCCTCAGATGGGTGGGCGAGAGCAGGTCCCGGCCCTCCCCGCTTGCGTGGTCCCCGATGACGTAGCTCACCTTGATATGGCGCCGCTCCGCGATCTCGTCGAGCTCGTCGGCGAACACGAGGTCGTCCGACGAGACGACGCGGTACAGGGCGATGACGTCCCCGTCCATCTCCTCGAGCAGGGCCCTCACCGGGGTGATCCCGATACCGCCAGCGATCAGCAGGGCCTTGTCCTCGGTACGACTGTCCTCGGTGAACACTCCGAACGGACCCTCGGCGAACACACGCGTCCCGACCGGGATCTCGCCGAACCTCGCGCTGTGATCGCCCAGGTTCTTGATCGTGATCCGAAACCTGTCGCCCTTCGGCGCCTCCGAGAGCGAGAACGGGTGCTGTGTGTACCAGAAGCCCTTGGTGAAGAAGCGCCAGAAGTAGAACTGCCCCGCCTTCGTGCCCAGCCGATCGAGCCCGCGGCCCGACAGGCGCAGCGACACGATCTCCGGCCCCTCGTTGATTACCTCGGTCACCTTGATCCCGTACCGGAACGTGTTGATGATCGGTCGCAGCAGGCGGTACCAGACGACGATAGCGAGCGCGAAGAAGAAGAGCGCGCGCCAGTAGTTCGCAGCGTTGACGTCGGCGATCAGCTCGTTCCCGTCGGGGATCATGTGGAACCACGCGAGCGCGATCCCGGCGTAGGCCGTGAAATGGATCGCGTACCACCACTCGTACGAGAGCTTGCGGCGGACGATCACGAGCGAGGTCACGAGCACGGCAACGAGCAGGAAGGTGCCGACGGTCGCGGTGATGATCCCGGGGTAGGGCGACGTGGTGGGCGGCCCCCCGTTGATGCTGAGCACAGGCCCCGACCCGGACCCCACCGAGCCCGTGAAGGAACCCGGCGCCCTCGGCTGCGGCAGGGTCAGCCAGTTCCAGTACTCCTGGAACCAGCTGACGCCGTCCTGCTTGGCGTAGCCCCACACCGTGCAGAGGACGTGGGTGAGGGCGAGGTAGATCACCGCATGGCCGGTCCAGCGGTGCCAGATCGTGAGCCTGTCGAACCCGGCGAGCCGCTCGAGGAACGGGATCCGCGCGAGCAGCATGACCTCGATCAGCGCCGCGTACCCGGCGAGGAAGGCCGTGAGCCTCCCGAGCCCGAGCAGGATGGTTTCGAAGGAGTCCCAGTGGTAGCCGAGCGCGTCGCCGTCGCCCGAAAAGAGGGTGATCCAGAGGATCGCCGCCAGGTTCCCGAGCACGAAGAGCCAGATCCCCGCCGAGACCAGGAGCCGGTGCACCCCGCGGCGGCGGAGCGCCCGGGTCCTCGGCCCAGGCGCGCGAAGCTGCGCCGGGTGGGAGATCGACTCGGTCATCAGGACAGCCGACGCTCGTGCCGAAAGCGCCTGCGGGACAGGGAAGCATAGTTCTGCCCCGCACGGCAAGAGTCCGAGTCCCTGACACGACGACCACCCGCAGCCGCGAAGATGGGGCTGTGAACGATCCTGTCAGGACGGACGGGCCGTACGGTCCTCTAAGGCGAGACGTGCGCCTGCTCGGCTCGCTGCTCGGGCAGGTACTCGTCGAGCAGGAGGGGGAGGAGTTCCTTGCCGCCGAGGAACGCGTGCGGGCGAGCGCACGGCAGGCCCGCGAGGTCGGCGACCCCTCGGCCGTGCGAGCGGCGGTTCGCGCGCTGCCGCCGCGCGACCAGGCGACCATGCTGAGGGCCTTCGGGCTCTACTTCCAGCTTGCGAACACCGCCGAGCAGCACCATCGGATCAGGCGCCGGCGCGCATACTCGGAGGAGACCCCGGCCCCGCGCGAGTCGCTCGCCGAGACGTTCGGGCGCCTCTCGGCGCTTCCCGAGGACGAGGTACGGCACCGCCTCGAAGCTGTCTCGCTCGAGCTCGTGCTCACAGCCCACCCGACAGAGGCCACCCGAAGGACGCTGCTGCGGGCTCACGTCCGGATCGCCGAGCTGCTGGCGCGCCACGACGACCCCGAGCTGACGGCAGTCGAGCGCGAGGCGCTCGAGAGCGAGCTGGCCGAGGAGATCACCGTCCTCTGGCAGACCGACGAGGTGCGTCACGACCGGCCGCGGGTCGGTGACGAGATCAGGCACGGGCTCTGGTTCTTCGAGGAGAGCCTGTTCGACGCCGCCGAACGCCTCCTGCGCGACTACCGGCGCTTCGCCCCCGGCGCCACCTCGCCGCTCTCGTTCGGGAGCTGGATCGGCGGCGACCTCGACGGCAATCCCGAGGTGAGCGGCGAGACCGTCCTCGAGGCGCTGCGACAGGCGCGTGAGGCGGCGCTCCGTCGCTACCAGGCAGACGTCAAGGCGCTCGCGATCGCGTTCTCGTCGAGCAGGTCACTCGTCGGCGTGTCGCAGGAGCTCGAGGATTCGATCGCCCGCGACGAGCGAGAGTGCACCGGCTACCGCAACGAGATCGTCCAGATGATGTCGACCGAGAGCTACCGCAAGAAGCTCTCGTTCATCTGGTGGAAGCTCGGCCACGACGGCTACGCGGGCCCGGAGGAGCTCTCGGCCGACCTGGCCGTGATCCGCCGGAGCCTGGAGGCGAACCGCGGCGAACGAATCGCTGCCGGAGAGCTGGCGGCGCTCGAGCGCCGCGTCGAGCTCTTCGGCTTCCACGTGGCGAAACTCGATGTCAGGCTCCACTCGAGCGAGGTCCGCAACCCGACGGCGCGGACCCACGCGGTCGTCGAGGCCGTGGCCCGTGGCCGCGAGCAGCACGGTGCCCGCGCGCTCGACACCGTGATCGTGTCGGCCACCGAGAGCCCGGCCGACATCCTTGCCGTTCTCGAGCTGACCGACGAGCCGGTCGCGGTCGTGCCTCTCTTCGAGACGATCGCCGACCTCGAGGCCGCAGCCAAGACCATGCGGTCGCTGCTCGCCGACGTCCGGTACGGGGCGCGCGTTGCGGAGCGCGGGAACCGTCTGGAGGTGATGGTCGGATACTCGGACTCGGGCAAGGACGGCGGCTACCTCGCCGCCCAGTGGGCCATCTACCGGGCGCAGGAGGCTCTGGCCGAGGTCGCGCGCGAGGCCGGGATCGAGCTGACGATCTTCCATGGTCGCGGCGGGAGCGCAGGCCGCGGCGGCGGCCCCACCCACGCGGCGATCCTGGGGCAGGCACCTGGACATCCCCCGGGGCGAATCAAGCTGACCGAGCAGGGCGAGACGATCTCGATCAAGTACGGGCTTCCCGGAATCGCCTACCGCAACCTCGAGGCTGCGCTCACCGGCACGGTGCTGAGCGCATTCCCCGAGCTCGTCGGTCACACCCCGAGCCCGGAGGAGCGGGCGCTGCTCGGCAGGCTCTCGAGCCTGGCCGAGACGCACTACCGCGCTCTCGTCTGGGAGAGCCGCGGCTTCGTCGACTTCTTCCGTGCGTTCACACCGGTCGACGAGCTCGAGCTCCTGGCTCTCGGGTCGAGGCCCGCCCGCCGCCCCGACGGCGGACCCGACTTCCTCGGGTCGCTGCGGGCGATCCCGTGGGTGTTCGGCTGGACACAGAACCGGACGCTTCTCCCCGCCTGGTTCGGCTGCGGCACCGCGTTCGCGGCCGCCGAGCTACCCGAGCTCGCCCGTCTCTATGCCGAGCTGCCCTTCTTTCGCTCGCTCGTCGACAACCTCGAGATGACGCTCGCCAAGTCGAGCCTCGAGGTGGCGGGCGAGTACCTCGAGCTCGTTCCCGAGGAACTCGATCCGACGGCGTTCTTCGACCGGATCGCCGCCGAGCACGACCGGACGGTCTCGGCGGTGCTCGCGATCGTCGGCGAGGAGCGGCTGCTCGAGCGCAGTCCGGTCGTCCGTCGCTCGATCGGGATCCGCAACCCGTACGTCGACCCGATGAACGCGATCCAGGTCGAGCTGCTCCGCCGCTACCGCGGGGGCGACGAGAGCGCCAGGCTTCCCCTCGGCCGCTCGATCGCCGGCATCGCCGCAGCGCTGCGCAACACGGGCTGACCTCAGGTCCAGCGCGGGTGGATCGGCAGCAGCACCGGCTTGCGCGGCGGCTGCGAGAAGTCGAACTCGGAGGCGAGGTTCCCGAGGATCTTCGCGTTTTCGCGCACCACGGTACGGGGATCCGGGCGGCCGTCGGTCTTCGGGTCGAGCCGCTGCCCGCCGAGGAAGTCGTCCTCGATGAACTTGAGGTACGCGTCGAAGCTGAGCGTCTGGTGGTCGATGTAGCCCTTCCGGGCATACGGGCTGATGAGCAGCGCCGGGACGCGGAGTCCGTAGCCCTGGGCATCGACCGTCGGCGGCCGCACGTGGTCGTAGAAGCCGCCCCAATCGTCCCACGCGAGGAAGATGGCGGTCGAGCTCCAGTCGGGGCTCTGCATGATCCGGTCGATCAGGCCCGTGACATAGGTCTCGCCGTCGCTGACGAGCGCCGGCGGGTGGTCGCTGATCTTCTGCGTGGGCGTGATCCAGGAGACGGCCGGCAGCGTGCCCGCCTTCGCCTGGGCGAGGAAGTTCCGGAACGGCTGGACGTTCCCGAGCTGGTGGTCCTCGCGAACCGTGTCGAAGTAGGGCATCGGGTTCCAGATCCCCGGTGTCTTCGCGTTCTGCTTCACCGCCTTGCAGAACATGGCGTTGTCGTCGCAGTCGGGCTGCGTGCCGTTGAAGACGTAGTACCCCCAGCTCACGTGGTGCTTGTGAAGCAGATAGGTCAGGTCGGTCCAGGCGTAGTCCGGAACCTTGTTCGTGGGGTTCTGGGGGCTGTCGGGAGGCGATCCCGGGGCCTGCACCGCGGGTCGGCAGCTCATCGGGTCGCCCTTCCTCGAGCAGCGCGCCGACCAACCGGAGACCATGTACAGGTGAGCCGGAAGGCTCCACGAGGTGTCGGACTCGAACATGTGGTCCTGGAGCACGAAGTCCTTTGCCCAGGTCCAGTAGCTCGGCAGCTCGCGTGCGTCGTAATACGCCATCACCGAGGCCGCGTCGGCCGGCGCGAGCGAGCAGGTCGGAGCCTGGATGCTCGCGACGCAGGCGAGCTTCCGGCCCTTGTGCGCCTGGATGATGAACCCGTCCATCTTGCCCCCGTTGATGTCCTTGACCGCATCGACATGGTCGTGTGGGCCGCCGGGCAACCGCCTGAGATCCGTGTGGTAGGGGCGCACGCAATGGTGCTGGTAGGGATCCGGTAGGCACACGGTCGGGGTGCCGTCCTTCATCGGGATCCCGTCCGCCCCCGGAAAGGTGCCGAAGAACTCGTCGAACGAGCGATTCTCCTGCATGACGATCACGACGTGCTTGATCTTGTGGATCCCCGTCGCGGTGGCGGCGCCGGCGGACGCCACGGCCCGGTGCGCGGGCCCGGGCCCGAGGCTCAGCGCAAACCAGAGAGCCGACGCCGCTAGGCTCACGACGCCCGCCTGCCGGACGACTCTCCTCATCGGGCCTCCACGCTAGGGACGCCGCGTTCAGGGCCGGTTAACCGGGCGTTTTTCTTTCGCTCCGAGGCCCGCTTGCCCCGCCTGCGCCGAAACCGCGACAATGCCGCCATGGCCGACGCTGCAAGTAGAGGCCTGCGAATCCCGAGCAGGCAGGTGAAGGCGGAGGAGCTCCCGGGGCCGCAGGAGGTGTTCGACCGCGCCCCGGGCGAGAACTTCTCCGTCGCGTCGCTTCTCGCCG
>DATIYE010000012.1:0-17626 GCA_035517795.1 Gaiellaceae bacterium
TCGGCGTCGGCTACGGCAAGGCGCGCGAGGTGCCGCTCGCGATCTCGAAGGCTGTCGACGACGCCAAGAAGAACCTGTTCTCGGTTCCCAAGCACGGCCAGACGATCACCCACGAGGTGGTCGGCCACTTCGGAGCCGCGCGTGTCCTGCTGCGCCCCGCTTCCCCCGGTACCGGCGTCATCGCCGGCGGCGGTGTGCGCGCGGTGCTCGAGCTCGGCGGCATCCGCGACGTGCTGGCGAAGTCGCTCGGGACGACCAACCCGATCAACATGCTCAAGGCCGCCGAGGCGGCGCTGCGCGATCTGCGGCGCCCCGAGGAGGTGGCGCTTGCGCGTGGCAAGGCGATTCGGGATGTTCTTCCGGCGACGAAGCCGCCTGTCCGCGACGACAGCGGTGCGAACGCCGGGGCTGCTTCCGCTGAGCGGACCACTGGAGGGGGTTCGGGGGAACCGGGAGATTTTCCCGCGGCGGCCCCGGTCGCGGAGGAGCCCGAGACGCCGGCGGCGAACGAGGAGCCCGAGGATGCCGAAGCTTAGGCTCACTCAGACGGGTAGCGCCATCGGCCAGTCGCCGCGTCATCGCGGTACGCTCCGCGCGCTCGGTCTCGGCCGCATCGGCAAGAGCCGCGAGCACGACGTCACCCCGTCGCTCGAGGGCATGCTTCGGAAGGTGCGCCACCTGGTGAAGGTCGAGGAGATCTGAAAAATGGCCGAAGAGCCGAATCTGTCGAACCTGACTCTTTCGAATTTGACCCCGGCGCAGCCGCGCAAGGAGCGGAAGCGCGTGGGCCGGGGCCTCGGCTCGGGCAAGGGGCGCTACTCGGGTCGCGGGATCAAGGGCCAGAAGTCCCGTGCCGGCTCGCACCGGATGCGCGCGGGCTTCGAGGGCGGCCAGATGCCGCTCGCGATGCGCATCCCCAAACTGCGCGGCTCCACCTCGCGCGACGCGATGCCGGTAGGCCCGTTCCGGACCTACTCGCAGCCCGTCAACATTCGCGACCTCGACCGTTTCGAGGCCGGTGAAGAGGTCACTCCCGAGGCGTTGAAGGCGAAGGGCCTGATCCGCTCGATCCGCAAGGACGTCAAGCTGCTCGGTGTCGGCGAGCTCAGCAAGAAGTTGACGATCAGCGTCCACTCCGCCTCTGCGAGCGCCCGCGAGAAGATCGAAGCTGCCGGCGGGACGCTGACGCTGCTCAAGGAGCCGAAGGTCAAGAAGGCGAAGAAGCACCGCGCCGCTCCAGCCTCCACGCCCGATGACGACGTCGACGAGGCAGCGGAGACGACCGTCGCCGAGGCCGCAGAGCCCGAGCCCGAACCGGAAAGCGAGGAGTAGAAATTCTCTCCTGGCTCGCCAACGCATGGCGGGTTCCGGAGCTTCGGCGCCGGGTGCTGTTCACGGCCGGGGTGCTGGCCGCGTACCGGCTCGGATCCTGGATCCCGGCGCCCGGCGTCAACGCCTCGGCGATCTCGGGGCTCTTCGGTGGCGGCGTCCTCAGCCTGCTGAGCCTCTTCAGCGGCGGCGCGCTCGCACGCTTCTCGATCTTCGCGCTCGGGATCATGCCGTACGTCACCGCTTCGATCGTGCTTCAGCTGCTCGCCGTGGCCGTGCCGACCCTCGAGCAGCTGAAGCGCGAGGGCGAGTCTGGTTACGCCAAGATCACCCAGTACACGCGCTACAGCACGGTCGGCATCGCCGCCGCCCAGGCTGCCGGGTACGCGTATCTCTTCCACCGCAGCGGCGGCCTCCCGCTCGACACCGGCCGCTTTGTGCTGATCGTGATCACCCTCACCGCCGGCTGCACGCTGCTGATGTGGATGGGCGAGCAGATCACCAAGCGGGGGATCGGGAACGGCATCTCGCTGCTGATCTTCGCGTCCATCCTCACCTCGGCTCCGGCAGGTATTCGCGCATGGCTCAACGGCAGTCCCGTCGAGAAGCTCTTCTTCCCGATCGTCGCCATCGGCGTCGTGGTCTCGGTCGTGTTCGTGCAGGAAGGGCAGCGGCGGATCCCGATCCAGTACGCGAAGCGGATGGTGGGCCGGCGCCAGATGGGCGGCCAGTCGACCTACATGCCCCTGCGCGTGAACATGGCGGGCGTGATCCCGGTCATCTTCGCGGCGACGCTGCTCGCGCTCCCGCAGACGATCGGCTCGTTCTTCCCGACCACGCAGAGCTTCATCAACACCCACCTCTCACCGAGGTCGTGGACCTATCTGGCCGTCGAGGCGCTTCTGATCATCCTCTTCACCTTCTTCTACACGGCGGTGCAGTTCAACCCGGTCGACCAGGCGGACGAGCTCCGCAAGCACGGCGGCTACGTGCCGGGCATCCGGCCCGGCCCGCCGACAGCCGTCTATCTCGACCGCGTGCTCACGCGGCTCACGCTCCCAGGGTCGATCTTCCTGGCGACCGTCGCCGTGATCCCGTCGATCTTCATCAACGAATTCAACTTCTCGCAGGCGACCTCGCGTGCGCTCGGAGGTACCTCGGTCCTGATCGTGGTCGGCGTCGCACTCGACACGATGCGCCAGATGGAGTCCCAGATGATGATGCGATCCTACGAGGGCTTCTTGAGGTGATGCCCCGCGCGTTCCTCGGGCGCCGCTCGCGGTGCGGGGCCGGAGGGCACAGTACGGCTGGTACGGGCCCGGAGAGCACCGTGCCGCGAGCGGTGTCAGGCGTGGGCGGAACCGGGCTTCGCCCGGCGCGAGCCCAGACCGGTGAGGGGCGCGCGTGAATCTGCTTGTCCTGGGGCCGCAGGGGGCGGGGAAGGGGACACAGGCAAAGCGGATCGCAGCGGACTATGCGATCCCGCACGTCTCGACGGGCGACATGTTCCGGGCCGCGATCGCGGCCCGCAGCGAGCTCGGCCTGAAGGTCGAGCCGATCCTCGCGAGTGGCGCGCTCGTGCCCGACGGCATCACCGTCGCCCTGATCAAGGAACGGCTCGCCGAGACCGACGCCCTGCGTGGATTCATCCTCGACGGCTTCCCGAGAAACGAGGCCCAGGCCGTGGAGCTCGACGAGATGCTCGCCGGGATCGGCAGGCGACTCGACGCGATCCTCTTCCTCGACCTGCCCGACGAGGTTGCCACCGAGCGGATGCTCTTGCGCGCCGAGGACGAGAACCGTCCCGACGATACGCCCGAGGTGATCGCGAAGCGCCTCGCGACTTACCATGCCGAAACCGAGCCGATCGTCGAGCACTACCGACTCACGGGCAGGCTCGTTCCCCTCCATGCCGAGCGAACGATCCCCGAGGTCTACGCCGAGATCCAGGACGCGCTCGAGGCCATCGACGGGGGAGCGGCGTGATCGTCCGCAAGTCTCTGCGTGAGATCGAGCTGATGGCGGCATCGGGCGCTCTCGTCGCGGGAACGTTGGCGCTGCTCGAAGAGCGGCTCGAGCCCGGGATCACCATGGCCGAGCTCGACCTGATCGCCGACGAGTACATCGTCTCGCAGGGCGGCGTTCCGACCTCGAAGGGGTACCGGGGTGCAGGAGGCGTTCCCTTCCCGACTGCGACCTGCATCTCGCCGAACGACGTCATCGTCCACGGCATCCCCGGCGAGTACAAGGCGCGCGAGGGCGACATCATCTCGTTCGACATCGGCGTCACCAAGAACGGGCTCATCGCCGACTCGGCGGCAACGTTCGCGGTGGGCGAGATCGCCCCCGAGGCGCAGAGGCTGCTCGACATCTGCCGCGCTGCGCTCGAGGCCGGCATCGACGCCGCCCAGCTCGGCGCGCGGATCGGCGATATCTCCGCCGCCGTGCAGACGGTGGTGGAGGACGGCGGCTTCGCGGTTGTCCGCAGTCTGGTCGGTCACGGGGTCGGCAAGGCCTACCACGAGGAGCCCCAGGTTCCAAACTTCGTCTCGCCGTACCGCGGGCCCGAGCTCGTGGAGGGGATGACGATCGCGATCGAGCCGATGATCACGGCCGGGGCGCCGGAAGTCCACCTCCACGACGACGGGTGGACGATCTCGACCGACGACGGCTCGCTGACGGCCCACTTCGAGCACACGGTCGCGATCACCTCTGAAGGCCCTCGGGTGCTCACGAAAGCCGCACCGGTCCTGGTACCATGACCTCCTGCGCGGCGAAAGCCGTGTCTTTCTGTGTCGTTTGTCGTTCGCTCTGAGAAGAGGGGGATTGGCCACCAAGGAAGAGAAGATCGAGGTCGAAGGCGAGGTCACCGAGGCCCTACCGAGCACGATGTTCCGCGTCAAGCTCGACGGTGGTCACGACGTCCTCACGACGATCTCGGGAAAGATGCGCAAGCACTACATCCGCATCCTCCCCGGGGACAAGGTCAAGGTCGAGCTCAGCCCCTACGACCTCACCCGCGGTCGCATCACCTACAGGCATAGATCATGAAAGTCCGTCCGTCAGTCAAGGCGATGTGTGAGCGCTGCCGCGTGATCAAGCGCCACGGGCGCACGATCGTCATCTGTTCCAACCCCCGTCACAAGCAGCGGCAGGGCTAGGCGGTGATTTCCTAACGCCATGGCGCGCATCGCCGGAGTGAACCTCCCAAACCAGAAGCGTCTCGAGATCGGCCTGACGTACATCTACGGGATCGGCCGCCCGACCTCGCTGGAGATCGCCGCTGCTCTCGGGCTCTCGCCCGACACGAAGGTGCGTGATCTGACCGAGGAAGAGGTCGCGAAGCTCCGCGACTACATCGACGAGCACCACCAGGTCGAAGGCGATCTCCGCCGCGAACGGACACAGGCGATCAAGCGCCTGTCCGAGATCGGCGCCTACCGCGGGCTCCGTCATCGCCGCGGGCTGCCGGTGAACGGCCAACGCACCAAGACGAACGCCCGCACCCGCAAGGGCCCCAAGAAGACCGTCGGCCGCGGGAAGAAGGCGAAGTAGTGGCACCCCCGAGGAAGGCGGCGACCCGGGGTCGGGCGCGGCGGCGTGTCCGCAAGAACATCGCCATCGGCCAGGCGCACATCAAGACCTCGTTCAACAACACGATCGTGGCGCTCACCGACCCACAGGGGAACGTGATCGTCTGGGAGTCGGCCGGCTCGGCCGGATTCAAGGGGTCGCGCAAGTCGACACCCTTCGCCGCCCAGGTGACCGCGGACGCGGCCGCCCGCAAGGGGATGGAGCATGGCCTGCAGAAGGTCGAGGTCTTCGTGAAGGGCCCGGGGTCGGGGCGCGACACGGCCATCCGGTCGCTTCAGGCGGCCGGCCTCGAGATCCTCGGCGTCAAGGACGTCTCGCCGCAGGCTCACAACGGTGTCCGGCCCAAGAAGAGGCGCCGCGTCTGATGGCCCGCGACCGCTCACCGAAGTGCAAGCAGTGCCGCCGCGAGGGCATGAAGCTCTTTCTCAAGGGTGAGCGCTGCCTGACCGAGAAGTGTGCCGTCGAGCGTCGCAGCTACCCGCCGGGGGAGCACGGCCGCGGCCGCATCAAGCAGTCCGAGTACCTGCTCCAGCTGCGCGAGAAGCAGAAGGCTCGCCGGTACTACGGTCTGCTCGAGACCCAGTTTCGAACCTACTACGAGAAGGCGAGCCGCCAGGGCGGCGTTACCGGCGAGAACCTGCTGCGGATGCTCGAGACCCGTCTCGACAACGTGGTCTATCGCCTCGGCTTCGCCGCCTCACGCGCCCAGGCCCGCCAGCTCGTTCGTCACGGCCACTTCGCCGTCAACGGGCGTCGGGTGAACATCCCGAGCTACGGCGTCCGCCCCGACGACGTGGTCACCCTCAAGTCCGGCTCAACCGCTGAGCAGGTCATCCGTGACGCTACCGACCTCACCGCAGCCGTCGCCCCGTGGCTCCAGGCCGATCACGAAGGGCTCACGGGCAAGGTGCTCAAGTGGCCGGAGCGCGAGGAGATCGACACGCCGGTGGCCGAACAGCTGATCGTCGAGCTGTACAGCAAGTAACAGCCAAACGGCGGACGCCGTTTGGCTAGAGAGACGGAAGGAGAATCTTGGCTAGTCGCTCAACTGTGATGGACTTCCAGGTCCCGAAGATCACCCACGAGGAGGTCAAGGAGCACCGGGGGGTCTTCGTCATCGAGCCGCTCGACCGCGGCTTCGGGTACACGTTCGGAAACTCGCTGCGCCGCGTGCTGCTCTCCTCGCTCGAGGGCGCCGCAGTCACCTCGGTCAAGCTCGAGGGCGTCGCGCACGAGTTCACTACGCTGCCGGGTGTCCGGGAGGACGTCACCGACATCCTGCTCAACCTCAAGCAGCTCGTCTGCGTGCTGCACGGGGACTCGCCGGAGATCGAGGTGCGGCTCACCGCCAAAGGTGAGGGCACCGTCACCGCCGCCGACATCGAGTGCCCGGCCGATCTCGAGATCCTCAACCCCGAGCTCGAGATCGCGAACATCTCGTCCAAGGGACGTCTCGAGATCACCCTCACGATCGGTCGCGGCCACGGTTACGTGCCGGCGGAGGGCAACCGGGGCCACGCCCACACGATCGGGGTCATTCCGGTCGACTCGATGTTCTCGCCGATCCGCCGCGTCGCCTACGACGTCGAGGCGGCTCGTGTCGGACAGCGCACCGACTACGACAAACTCATCCTCGACGTCACCACCAACGGCTCGATCGAGCCGAAGGACGCGATCGCCCAGGCTGCCGAGATCCTCATCCGCCAGCTCGCGATCTTCACCGACCTCGACAAGATCGAGGGCTTCGGCGCCGAGGCGCCCGCGCTCGACGGCGGGGCGATGGTCGATGTCTCGCTCGCGCACGGGATGGAGAACTTCCCGATCGAAGAGCTCGAGCTCGGCGTTCGCTCGTACAACTGCCTCAAGCGTGTCGGGATCGAGACCATCGGCGACCTCGTCACGAAAACCGAGAACGAGCTCGCCTCGATCCCGAACTTCGGCAAGAAGTCGATCGAGGAGGTCAAGGAGACCCTGGGCCAGCACGGCCTCCGGCTCCGCGGCGACAACGGCGGCTCCTCGGAGCTCTAGGGACAGGGATGAGGCATCAGCGCACCGGCAAGAAGCTCGGCCGCGACTCGGCTCATCGCCGGGCGCTGTACGCCAACCTGACCTCGGAGCTGATCGAGCACGAGCGGATCAAGACCACGGTCACGAAGGCGAAGGCCGTCAAGCCGATCGCCGAGCAGATGATCACGCTCGGCCGCCGTGGTGACATCCACGCCCGTCGCCAGGCAGTCGCGTTCCTCGGCTCGAAGGACATCGTCCACAAGCTCTTCGACGATCTCGGGCCGAGGTACGCGGAGCGCCCGGGGGGCTATTCGCGGATCGTGAGGCTCGGGCCGCGGCCCGGCGACGCCGCCGAGATGGTCTATCTCGAGCTCGTCGACACCCCCCTCGTCTTCAAGACGAAGCTCGCCGACGTTCCGGAGGACGAGCCCGAGGCCGAGGCGGAGCCTGTCGCCGACGACGCGGTCGAGGAAGCCGACGAGGGCGCTGAGGACTCGCAGCCGGAGTCGGAAGCCGAGACGGCCGAGCCCGAGGCGGCCGAGCCCGAGGCGGCCGCGGATCCGGGTGACCAGCCGGAAGACCCCGAAGCCGCGTCTTCCGAAGACAAGTAGCTCAGAGAGCTACGCCGAGAGCGACGCTGACGGCGACGATCACCGCTCCTGCGAGCGACACTGCCGCGAGTGAGGTCGTGAAGCTCGTGCTGAAGTAGCGCGCCCTCAGAGCTGCGAGGGCGATCAGCTCGAAGGCGACGACGACGAGAGCGGTCACGAGCGCCGCGTGGTAGGCCGGGATCAGGAACGGCAGCGAGTGCAGGATCCCGCCGATGAAGGTCCCGATTCCGGTGATGCTGCCGCGGACGAACGGGTTGCCGCGGCCGGTCAGCTCACCGGTGTCCGAGAGGCCCTCCGAGAAGGCCATCGAGATTCCTGCGCCGAACGAGGTGGCGAGGCCGGCAACGAACGCGTAAAAAGGCTTGTGGCTGATGATCGCTACCGAGAAGATCGGGGCGAGCGTCGAGAGCGAGCCGTCGATCAGGCCGACCATCGCCGGCTGGACGCGCTGGAGGAGGAATTCCTGACGGACGGTCACAAAGCCATATCTTACCAAAAGAAGTGCAATGAACTAGAGCATAAGGCAAGCCTGACAAGTAAAGTCAGGAGCGCCTGACGTGCTGCTGAAGCTGACGGTCGCCTACGACGGCACCGCGTTTTGTGGCTGGGCGCGCCAGCCAGACAGACGAACCGTCGAGGGCGAGCTCACGAAGGCGCTCGAGCAGGTCTACCGCGCGATACACCGGTTGGCGGTGGCCGGCCGCACCGACACGGGCGTGCACGCCCTCGCGAACGTCGTCTCGGTCGACGTCACCGGTGGCCCGCCTCCCAGCAGGTCGGCGGAGGCGCTGAACGCGCATTTGCCGGCCGATGTCGCAGTGGTGCACGCAGAGGAGGCGGCCCCAGGCTTCCACGCGCGCCACTCGGCGGGGTCGCGCTCGTATCGGTACCGCATCTGGCGGCGTCGGTTCCGTTCTCCGTTCGAGGTCGACCGCTCGCTCTGGCATCCGCAGCCGCTCGATCTCCAACGCCTCCAGGCCTCGGCCGCAATGGTGGTCGGAGAGCACGACTTCCGCGCCTTCACCCCGACCGACACCCAGCACGATGTCTTCGTTCGCGTCGTCGAGGATGCACGCTGGCGCGATCGCGGCGACACGGTCGAGCTCGAGATCACGGCCGACTCGTATCTGCGTCACATGGTGAGGACGCTCGTCGGGACGATGCTCGAGCGCGACCCGGACGAACTGCTCCCGCTGCTCCAGGGAGCCCCGCGCTCGGCCGCCGGCTCGACTGCACCACCCTGCGGCCTCTACCTCGTCGAGGTCGGTTACGACCTCGACGAGACCTGAGGCTACGATCGGCCGGGTGCGCTTTCCGGTGGTTCTCTTCGACCTCGACGGCACCGTCGTCGACTCGGGCGGCATCATCCTCGCCTCGATGCGCCATGCCACGCGCACGGTGCTCGGACGGGAGATTTCCGACGAAGCCTTGATGGCGGCGGTCGGCGGGCCCGGGCTCGAGGCCCAGATGCGGGATCTCGGCGGCGACGAGCACCTCGACGAGCTGGTCCGCGTCTACAGGGCGCACAACGAGCCTCTTCACGATCGCCTCGAGCTGTTCGCGGGCATGGACGACGTCCTGCTGCGCCTGAAGGAGGAGGGTCGGAAGCTCGGGCTGGTCTCGGCGAAGCGGCGGACGACCGTCGAGCTCGCGTTCGCCGCCACGGCAATCGGTCATCTGTTCGACGTCGTGGTCGGGGGCGACGAGGCGCCGAGGCAGAAGCCGGCGCCCGACACCCTGCTCGTCGCCCTCGAGCGGCTCGGCGCCGCTCCGGCGGACGCCGTCTACGTGGGCGATTCGCCATTCGACATGTCAGCCGCGAAGGCCGGAGGGCTCCACGCGATCGGCGTGACCTGGGGCGGAGTCCACGACCGCTCGCTGCTTAGCGAGGCGGACGAGGTCGTCGAGACGCCCAGGGAGCTCCTTGCCTCGCTCTGACCTGACCGGGCGGGCAGCCGAGCTCCGGGACCATCTGGCCCGGTGGTCCTACGAGTACCACGTCCTCGATGACCCGTCGGTCGAGGACGCGGTCTACGACCGCGAGTACGACGAGCTCGTCCAGCTCGAGGCCGAGCATCCGGAGCTGGTGACGCTCGACTCGCCGACGCAGCGGGTCGGCGCCCCGCCCGCCGATCGCTTCACGAAGGTGAGGCACCTCGAGCCGATGGGCTCGCTCGACAAGGTCACGGACGAGGAGGCCCTGGAGAAATGGGCCGACGATGTCCGCAAGCGACTCGATTCGAACGAACCGGTCGTCTACGTGATCGAACCGAAGATCGACGGGCTCGCGATCAACCTCACCTACGAGAACGGCCTCCTCGTTCGCGGAGCGACGCGCGGAGACGGGATCGAGGGCGAGGACGTGACCGTCAACCTGCGCACGATCGACACCGTTCCGTTGCGCATGATCGGATCGGACGAACCGGAGGTACTGGAGGTGCGCGGCGAGGTCTATCTCCCGATCTCGGGTTTCCGCGAGCTGAACGCCCGGCTCGCGGGCACGAACCAGAAGCTCGCCCCGAACCCGCGGAACGCCGCCGCCGGCTCGCTCCGCCAGAAGGACTCGCGGATCACTGCATCGCGGCCGCTCGCGACCTGGGTCTACGGGATCGGCCGCAGCGAGGGGCTCGGCCTCGACACCCACTGGGAGACGCTCGCCTGGCTTCGCGAGCACGGCTTCCGGACGAATCCCCATTCCGAGCGGTTCGACTCGATCGCCGCCGTGGCGAAGGCCTGCCGGGCGTGGGAGCGCAAGCGCCACCAGCTCGACTACGAGATCGACGGGATCGTGATCAAGGTCGACTCCTACGCGCAGCAGGCCGTGCTCGGGGCGCTCCACTCGCGGCCGCGCTGGGCACGGGCGTTCAAGTGGCCACCGATGACGGCCCAGACGAAGCTGGTCAAGATCGCGATTCGCGTCGGTCGCACCGGTGCCCTGAACCCGTGGGCCCTGCTCGAACCCGTCGAGGTCGGCGGTGTCACCGTCTCCCGTGCGACTCTTCACAACGAGGAGGACATCAATCGCAAGGGGATCCGCGAGGGCGACACGGTCATCGTCCAGCGCGCGGGTGATGTGATCCCGCAGGTGGTGGGCCCCGCCGGTTCGCACGCCCCGGGGACGCACGAGTTCCGGATGCCCACGAACTGTCCGCTCTGCGGAACGGAGATCGTCAAGCCCGAGGGTGAGGCGATGCACCGGTGCCCGAACCGGGCGTGCCCCTCACGCGGGCTCGAGACCCTGATCAACTGGGTGCAGGCGGCGGCCGACATCGAAGGCGTCGGCGAGCAGTTCGTGCGGCGGCTCTGGGACGAGGGCCTCTTGCGGTCGATGCCCGATCTGTATCGGCTCACCGCCGAGCAGTTGATCGAGCTCGACGGCTACGGCGAGATCTCCGCCCGCAACTCGATCGCGGCGATCGAGGCCTCGAAGGCGGTTCCGTTCCGCCAGGTGCTCTTCGGATTGAACATCCCGGACGTGGGCTGGGTGACGGCGCGCAACCTCGCGCGCCACTTCGGCTCGGTCGATGCGCTGATCGCCGCGACCCCGGAGGATCTGGTCGGCTGCGAGGGCATCGGTCCGGAGCGCGCGGAGGCGATCGCCGAGTGGTTCGCCGACGACGACAACCGGCGGCTCGTGGAGGAGCTCAAGGAGCTCGGACTCGTCTTCGAGTCCGACGAGGAGGGCCGGCCGGTCGAGGGTCCGCTCACCGGCCGGCAGTACGTGATCACCGGCACTCTCGAGGCGTTCACGCGCGAGGAGGCGAGGGCCGCGCTCGAGGCACTCGGCGCGAAGGTCGGGGACAGCGTCTCGAAGAAGACCACCGGCGTGATCGTCGGAGAGAACCCCGGCTCGAAGGCGGCGAAGGCCGAGACGCTGGGCCTTCCGATCCTCTCCGAGGACGACCTGAAGACGCTGCTCGGACGGCGCTAGCGCATCTCGTCGAGGAGGGCGTCGGCGACGCCGTCCTCTGCGGAGTGGGCGGCCCAGTAGTCGACCGGGTTGCCGTTCTCGATCGCCACGAACGCGAAGCGCCGGCCCACGTACCCCGACAGAGCCGAGGCGATGTCCGTGGTGCCCGTCTTGGCTCGAACGAGCCGGTGCTTGGGGTTGTCGAGCAGGCGGTTCTGAAGCGTGCCGGGCTGGCCTGCAACCGGGAGGGAGTTCCAGACCACCGGCCGCATCTCGGGGTCGTTCCACATCTTTACGAGCAGAGAGGTGAGCTCGCGAGCCGTCACGCGGTCGTCACGTGAAAGCCCGGAGCCGTCGGCTATCCGCACCCCGGCCACCGGAATGCCGGCCGAGACGAGATCCCGCCGCGTCACCGCAGCCCCAGCCTCGGTCGTTCCCTGTCCGAGTGCCTTGTAGCCGATCGCCTTCAGGATCATCTCAGCCGTGAAGTTGTCGCTCCAGTGATCCATGAACTGGAGGATCTGTGACAGCGGCTCCGAGTAGATGACCGCGAGCGGGACGGCGTGCGCAGCCGCCCTGCCGCGGAACGCGCCGCGGGCGACGATGCCGCGCCGGCGCATGAGCTGGTCGAGGCGCGCTGCTGCTGCGAGTGCGGGAGCGGCGACGATCCGGCCGTTTCGCGCCGCCCTGTCGACCACGAGCGCCGAGAGCGGCGGAGATTCGATTCCGGCGAACGAGGGCAGCCATCCAGGTGCCACCCGATCCGAGTCGAAGGCGGACTCGTCGCCGGCGACGCCGCCGGTCACCCGACGGATGCCCTCGCGCCAGAGGATCCCGACGAGTCGCTGTAGGTCGCTCGAGGTGAGAGCGGGGTTGCCGAAGCCCTTGAGGATGAGCCTTCCTTCCCAAGTGCTCCCGACTCGGCGTCCCTCGCCGAGCACCTCGGTCGGGAAGCGGTACGAGGGGCCGAGCTCGACGAGCGCGGCGTAGGTCACCGACAGCTTTTCGTTCGAAGCCGGCTCCAGCGACAGGTCGGCGTTCCGGGCGAAGACGACGCGGCCGCTCGGGAGCGAGACGACCATGGCCGTCGAGGAGGTCGAGCTCACACCCGGCACGGCGAACGTTCCGGCGAGCTTCGCGTGAAGGCTTCCCGTGTCGGCGACGGCCGCTCCGGCCGACAGGGCGAGGATGGACAGAGCGGCGGCGAGGAGGCGCATCACCCGGCATTCTGCGGGATGCGCCGGTCACCTTCCGGGTGAAGGTCGCGGGCGCCGCTAGGCGAGGCCGGAGCGGACCGCGAACACGGCAGCCTGGATCCGGTTCTCGATCTGGAGCTTCATCAGGATGTTCGAGATGTGGTTCTTGACCGTCTTCGGGCTGATGTGGAGCTCGGCGGCGATCTGGGCGTTGTCCTCGCCGTTGGCGATCAGCCGGAGCACCTGCATCTCGCGCTCCGAGAGATCCGGAGCGACCGGATCCTGCGGCTGCGAAGAGTCGGCCGACCGGAGGTGCTGGAGCACCTTCGAAGCGATCGCGGGGGAAATCAGCGACTCGCCGCGGGCGGCCGCCCTGATGCCGGCGAGCAGGTCGTCGATCGACGAGTCCTTGAGCAGATAGCCACAGGCGCCGGCCATGATCGCGTCCATCACGTCGGCGTCCTGGTCCGAGGCCGAAAGGACGAGAACGCGGGTCATGGGGGCGCTCATGGCGATCCTCGCGGTCGCCTCGACGCCCGAGATCCCCGGCATGTTGAGGTCCATCACCACGACATCCGGCGCGAGGGCCCGGATCTCCGAAACCGCGTCGGCGCCTGTGCGAGCCTCGCCGACGACGTCGACCCCTTCACCTTCGAGCAACGTGCGGAGCCCAGTGCGGAACAGGTCGTGGTCGTCGACGAGGACTACGCGCGGGGCGGACTCGGTCAGTGTCCCGGTCCCGTCGGTCGCCTCCGCAATCTCATTGCCCGACCGGTCGTACAGGAGATGAAGCCTAGTCGACGGCAATCGTGATGGTACGTCGACCCCAGGCATAGGCCTGAGCGATGGTCGGGAACCAGAGGTCGATGGACGATCCGTACACCCCGGTGTCCGCCGCCACCGCCACCCCGTACCCGGGAACCACGATGTGCGTCCCGAGCGGAATGACGCTCGGGTCGACGGCGGCGATGCCCCATCCGACCGGCAGCCCCGTCGCTGTTCTCCCCGGCAGGTCGTACCCGGTCGCAACGACCGTGATCCTGCGCCCTCCGGCTGTGCCGTCCGCCGGCCCCGCCGCGGCGGGGAGTGCCACGTCCGGCTCGGGCGGGGTGCCGAGCACGGGAGGAGTGGCCTGCGCCGTCTGGCGGCTCGTCAGCGTCTGCGACCTGGTATCCGCGGCCGTCGCCTCGGCCGTGAGCTGTGCGATGCGGGCCGCGTCGAGGGAGCGCCGCGTCGCCAGGTCGGCGATGTAGGCGACCCTCTGGGTCCCCACTTGCCGCAGCTCAGCCACCGTCTGCTCGGCCGCGCGCGTCGTGGCGACCAGGCTGCGCTCGCGTTGTGAGAGCTCACCGCGGAGCAGCGTGAGGCGGTGCTGTGCGGCGCGAACCTGCAGCAGCACGGCGGTGTTCGCGGCAGTGAAGCGATTGAAGTCGTCGAGCTGGGTCATCGCGTCCTCGAGGGAGGAGGCCCCCATGACGATGTCGAGCGAGGTCGTGGTGCCGTGCTCGTAGAGAAAGCGCAGCCTCGAGGCCAGGCGGTGCTGCGAGAGTCGAGCGTCGACGTTCGCCACGACAAGCTCGTGCGACAGTGCGGCCCGCTGCTCGCGGAGCCTCGACGTCGCACCTTGGAGTGCCGCGAGGCGCTGCTCGGCGCTCGTCAGGCGGGTGTCGAGCGAGTAGAGATCGAGCACGGCGGCACGCGCCTTCGCGGCTAGACCCGCATCGTCTGCCCGAAGCGCCGCGACGGAGAGTCGTCCGGGGCCGGCACCGTCCGCGGTCGGGATCGCGAGCGTGCAGAGGCACGCCGCGCCCCCCAGCAGCAGCCCCCACCTCCCCTTGGCTCGCCAGAGCAAGGGCGGGACCGTACCACAGTTCGACCGCTATTTCCTACTGTTGGTGCGAGGTTAGAAGAAGGTTTCGGCAGCTTCGTGACGGTAGCCGGTTGCCCGTATCCGTCCACGTTGCTAACGTCCCCGGCTCGTGACGCGCCGGCCCCACCCGGTGCGCTGTGCCTGTGGCGCCTCGAGGGCTCTACGCAGGGGGACGCTCGGGCCGGCGCCGTACGTCCTGTTCGCGCTCGTCGCAGCGCTGCTCGCCTCCTCGCAGGCGGCCGCGCAGCCGTCTCCGACGATCGCTGCGAAGGAGGTCGAGGCCCGGCAGGTGGTGGCGGAGATCAACCAGCTCAACGTCAACCTCGACCGCTCCGACGAGCTCGTCAACCTCGCCAATCTCAGGCTCGCGGAGGTCAAGCACGACATCGCAGTGAACCGCCGTGAGCTCGTGATCGCGAGGCACAACCTCACAGCGAGCCGGTTCACGATCGCGAAGCGGCTCGTCAACCTCTACACGACGGGCTCGGCGTCGACCCTCGATGTGATCCTCGGCGCTCAGAGCATCGGGGACATCCTCACCCGCATCGACACCGAGGACCGCGTTTCGAGCGTCGACGCGCAGGTGGCGGGCCAGGTGGAGCGCTTCGAGGGGGCGGTGCTACGACACCGCTCGGAGCTCGCGACCGAGGGGATCCAGGTGCGCAGGCTGGTGGCCGAGCGGGCCCAGCAGCGCCGGGCGATCGAGGTGAGGCTCGGCGAGCGCCGCGCGCTGCTCGACTCGCTGAACGGAGAGGTGCAGCGCCTGATCGCCGAGCAGCAGGCCGCCCAGCTCAGGGCCGCCCAGGCAGCGCAGGCCCAGGTGGTCGCCGCTCAATCCCAGGCAACCCAGGCGTTTGCCGACACCGCCGTCGGCGTGACGGCGCAGACGCCCGAGGGGGCCAGCGTCGTTCCGCCGTCGAGCTACTCGGGGGTCGTCGGCGTCGCGATGCAGTACGTCGGCACGCCGTACGAGTGGGCGGGCGCCTCGCCGGGCGGGTTCGACTGCTCCGGGCTCGTGATGTACTCCTACGCGCAGGTTGGAGTCTCATTGCCCCACTCCTCCTACGCGATGTGGAGCGACGGCGTGGCGGTGCCGCGTGACCAGCTCCAGCCGGGTGACATCGTCTTCTTCGACGGGCTCGGTCACGTCGGGATCTACATCGGCGGAGGCGAGTTCGTCCACGCGCCCCACACGGGTACCGTGGTGCAGGTCTCGAGCCTCGACAGCGGCTCGTATGCGGCGAGCTACGTCGGAGCCAGGCGGGTTCTGTAGCGGCTAGGAGCTCGCGGCGGCGCGTTTCTTGCCGCGCGACGCCGGCGTCTTCTTCTCTGGGCCGCGCTGGTTTCCCGAACTGCTCTGCGCCGCGGAAACCGAGGCGCGCAGCGCCTCCATCAGGTCGATCACAGGCGCCTCGTCGGTGCTCGTCGGGGTGTCAGCGGCGAGCTCGTGGCCTTCGAGCTTTGCTTCGAGCAGCTCCCGGAGCCGCGCGCGGTAGTCGCTCTTGAGCTCGGTCGGCTCGAACTCGCCTTCGAGCCCGGAGATGATCTGACGGGCGAGCGCGAGCTCCTCGTCACGAACGGCGGTCGCGGCAATCGGCTCGTCGATCTCCTCCTGGCTCTTGACGTCCTCGGCGAGGAACAGGGTCTCGAGTGCGAGAGCGTTGCCCTTCGCCCGGACCAGGCAGAGCTTCTCCTTCCCTGCGAGCACGAAGGCTCCGAGCCCGACCACTCCCGAGGCGCGCATCGCCTCGACGAGGAGCGCGTAGGGCCGGCGCTGCGCCTCGGTCGCCGCGGGCACGAGGTAATACGTCCGGTCATAGTAGATCGGGTCGACCTCGGCGGCCGGGACGAAGCGGCGGATCTCGATGGAACGCGAGGTGTCGATGTTCTCGATCGCCTCGAGCTCGGAGTCCTCGACCGGGACGAACTGCCCTTTCGCAACCTCCCAGCCGCGGACGATCTCATCGGGTGAGAGGTCGATCTCGTGCACCGGGCACCAGCGCTTCTGCTTGATCGGCGTCAGGCATTCGCGGTGCAGCATCTTGAATTGCACGTCCGACTGGCGAGCCGACGAGGCGGTGGCCGGAGCGAGCCCGACCGGGATGTTGACGAGCCCGAAGGAGATGGAGCCGTTCCAGGTTGTGCGCATGAGCAGGAAGAAGTGTAGGCAGGATCCCCACCCTTCGCCCTGGTAGGGCATCCTCCTGCGAGGAGGCCGTGGCCGGCTCTAGCGCCTCGGCGAACGCGCCGAGCGCGCGCCAAGCGCGGGCTGGGCCCGTGCTCGCGCTCTGAGGACTACGGTCAGGCGGCGAGCGCTCTGCATGCCGCGCGCAATCAGTGCTGCGGCGGAAGGGCGTCGATCATCGAGAGGTGCGCCTGGAAGAGCGTCTTGTCGATCTTTCCCTGGTAGATCGGGACGTGCTCCTCGATGCAGATGCGGATCACCTCCGACCGGTCGATGCCGACCTCCTTCGACAACTCCTCCGGCGTCAAGTGATTTGCCATGTCGCTCCTCTCGTCGTCGCAACAAAAAACCCGCCGCGCCCCTGGCGCCGACGGGTTGCTCACTCCGCGGAAACGCTTTCGGCAGGCATCGTCTACGCGCCCTGCCCTGTCGGACACCTGCTCATGGTCTCAACGATAGTGCATCGGGCGGCCGTGCTGCAAGCGGGGCGCGGGCGGCGGTACGATTGCTCTCCTCGGGGTGTGGCGCAGCCTGGTAGCGCGCTCCGTTCGGGTCGGAGAGGCCCCCAGTTCAAATCTGGGCACCCCGATACGGCGCCCGGGGCAGAGCTTCGGCTCTCCCCGGCGCCCGACGCCTTGGCGCCGCCGTCGCTTCTATCCTCGGGGGATGCTGCGTGCCGTCGTCTTCGACGTCGATTTCACCCTCGCAAGGCCCGGGCCCGACCTCGGGCCGCAGGGATACCGCGATCTCGGCCTTCGCTACGGGCTCGAGCTCGAGCCCGGCCGGTACGAGGAGGCTCGTGCCGCGGCGCTCGCAGAGGTGAAGCGTCACCCCGAGCTCGACCACGACGAGGAGATCTGGGTCCTGTTCACTGAGCGGATCATCGTCGGGATGGGCGGAGAGGGTGATACGTATGCGGCGGCT
>DATIYE010000013.1:0-3187 GCA_035517795.1 Gaiellaceae bacterium
AGGAGAAGGACATCGTCGTCGTCGGCGGCGGCGACTCCGCCTTCGAGGAGGCGCTCTTCCTGACACGGTTCGGCACCAAGGTGACGCTCGTCCATCGCCGGAACGACTTTCGCGCCTCGCAGATCCTGATCAGCCGGGCACAGACGAACCCGAAGATCGAGCTCCTGACGCCGTATGTCGTGGAAGAGGTTCTCGGCGACATGTCGGTGACCGGCCTCCTTCTGCGCAACACCGACACCGGCGAGACACGCGAGATCGACGCGCAGGGCTTCTTCGTCGCGATCGGCCACGATCCGAACACGAAGTTGTTCCTCGACCAGCTCGACCACGACGAGAACGGCTACCTGATCACCAGGCCCGGGTCGACCGAGACCAACGTCGCCGGCGTCTTCGCGGTCGGTGATGTCCAGGATCATGTCTACCGGCAGGCGGTCACGGCCGCCGGGTCGGGGTGCATGGGCGCCCTCGACGCCGAGCGGTACCTGGCCGAGACGGCTGCCGGGTCGGGCGCCGCCGTCGCTGCGTAACAGATCCGAGACCGGATCTCGAGACTCCGCCTCGCCCGCCGGGAGCCCGCCGCACCCTCACGCCTACGCGGGATGCCGTGCACGTCGACGACCGCATCGAAGCGGCCGGAACTTTCGGGTCGTCCGGAGCCCCACCGGGGGCTTCGGCTACCCTGGTCGCGGAGCCTGATCATCGTGACAACGATCCTTCGGCTCGCGTTTTCCAGGTAGAAGCAGTGGAGCTGAGACCAGGTCGGCACGCCCATCCCACCGGCTAGCCTGGATCTGTGCCCTTCTTCATCTGCCCGCGCTGCAAGACCCGTCGCGTCGACCAAGACGGCCGCGAGGGGCTCTCGCAGGAACCGCCGTCGTGCCACCACTGCGATTTCGGGTTCATGTTCGAGCTGCTCGAGGACTACTACCCCGCGCAGGCGACGGGCTTCGTCGTCTGCGATCAGGAAGGCCGCATCCTCGCGAGCGGCCACGGGATCTTCGAGCTGACCGGCTACGAGGAGCCCGAGCTGATGGGCCGAGATGTCGGCGAGGCGTTCCGTCTCTCCGACGTCTCGGCGATCGAGACCGTGCGCGAATGGGGCGTGCGCCAGCTCGGCAAGGAACTCTCTGTCCGAACGCACGCCGGCCTGGAGAAGAAGGTCGTCGCCGACTTCTTTCCGGCCTACGATGACGACGGCGGGCTGCTCGTCGCGCTCACGCCCGAGTAACCGCCCACCCCGGCCCCGCTGCTCAGCTCTCGGCGCGGTCGAGAAAGCGGAGGGTCACACGCGGCTCGAGGGGCAGAGGTCGTTGAGCACGCACGACTGGCACGCCGGCCTGCGCGCGTCGCAGATCCGCCGCCCGTGCCAGATCAGCAGATGCGGAAAGCGAGCCCACTCCCCGCGTGGCACGAGCCGCATCAGGTCGCGCTCGATCTTCACCGGATCCTCCTCCTTCGTGAACCCCAGCCGCTGAGACAGGCGCCGTACGTGCGTGTCGACCACGATCCCAGCGGGGTTCCCCCGTTCGGCAGAGACGACGTTGGCGGTCTTCCGGGCGACGCCTGGGAGCCTCAGGAGCGCCTCGAATTCGTCAGGCACCTCTCCCCCGTGCTCGTCGATCAGGATCGTCATCGTGCCCCGGAGCGCCTTGGCCTTCTGCCGGTAGAAGCCCGTCTGGAAGATGTCCCGCTCGAGCTCCTCGACCGGAACCGCAAGGTAGTCCTCGGGCCGCCGGTACTTCCGGAACAACCGCTCGGTCACCCGGTTCACGTTCACGTCGGTCGTCTGCGCCGAGAGCATCACCGACACGAGCAACTCGAGCGGGCCCCGGAAACGGAGGGCGATCTGCGCGTCCGTGTGCTCGACCACGAGCCGATCGATCACGGGCCTGATCCGTGCCTTCTTCGGGCCCAGTTGCCTCCGCGCCTCCCGCACGTAGCTCCTCGCCACGCGCACGAAGCTAGCGGACTCGATCGATGGTTCAGGCGATGTTGCCCCTGCTCCCGCCGTTCAGCCGCCGCGCGGCAATGCTGACCAAGTTCCGGAGAGCGGCCGGCGCGATCGCCTGCCCGAGCGGCGAGAAGGCGGTCAGGAGATCGACCGTGCTCCCCTTCCGCACGGCCGCGAACAGGATGTCGAGGCGCTCTCCGTCGGCCAGCCGGATCGTCACCACGAGCGCTCTCGCCTCGTCGACTCCCCGCCCCGTCACGGCGACGGGCTTCGAAGTCACGGTCGTGATCTTGACCCCGGCGATGCTCTGCCCGAACACCCACCTGACCTCGGTGGTCGATCCGAACCCGCCGATCGCGAACCCGGTCGTGTAGCTCGCCTCGATCGGGCTGTGGAACAGGGCCACCTCGCTGTCGAGGATCGGGAACGGACCGGCCGGCTCCATGTGCCGGTCGTACTCCGAGATCGGCTCCAGATCGGCGTCGACCTGGTACCCCTCATGGGAGACCTTCCCCGACCCGAGATCGCCCGGCGAGAGGGCGAGCCTCGACAGATCGGGCCCGTGCGGAGGCGGCCCTGCCTTCAGCTTCGAGGGGAGGGTGACAGGGCTGCCCGAGACACGGCCGCGCAGGACGCCCGCGACGCGTTTCTCGAGCTTGGACGCGAGCGCCTGCGCCAGCGACCGCAGCCCGACCGGGGCGGCGGCCGAAACCGACACCGACGCCAGGTAGGGCCCGGTGCGGAAGCCGACGTCGACCTCGTAGCCGGGACGCTCGCCCTTAGGAACGACCGTGCCCATGAGCCCAAAGCTCTGCTCGCCGAGCTTCCCGGGGGCGAACGGCGAGATCCGCACCTCGAGCAGCGACGAGGCGAGGCTCGCGACGCTGAGCGCATCGTCTCGCACGAACACGAGTCCGGCCGAGGTCGCTCCTTCGTCGCGATAGCGGTCGACCTCGGTGCTGACACGAAGGAGCCCGTGACCTTCCACGAGCGCGGCACCTGTCGGATCGTGGTAGTCGAGCCTGTACCCCGTGCGGCGGCCGAGGCTCGAGAGCCGAGCGGCGCTGGTCGGGCGGGTGGCGTTCTTGGCAGCCTCGGCGTTGGACACGGTCCCCGAGTCGGGATCGAGCGTGAGCGAGCGCGCGAGCGGCCCGAGCAGCGGGCCCGGCAAGGGCATCAGCGCGAGCGGCGAGGCTGTTCCCATCCCCGCGCTCGAGGCGCTCCCAGTTGCGACCG
>DATIYE010000014.1:0-17057 GCA_035517795.1 Gaiellaceae bacterium
ATCGATTGGATTCGATGCGAGCCCAGGCCCGCTCGCTGAGCGTCACGGCCGAAACGCCGGTGGGCCCGGAGAGCGATTTCTGCGCCGAGATCACCACGACGTCGAGCTCGAGCTCGTCGATGGGGACCGGGTCGGCGCCGAACGACGCGACCGCATCCACGACGACCAGTGCGCCGGCGCCCCTTGCGAGCTCGGCGAGCTCGGGCAGCGGGTTGAGGACGCCGGAGGCGGCTTCGCCGTGGACGAAGGAGACGAGGTCGATCTCGCCGAGGCGTTCGAGCTCGGCAGCGATCTCGCCGGCCGAAACGGCGCGGTCGAAGGGAATCGCGACCTCGGTGACGTCCGAGCCGGCCTGCCGGAGCCAGTCGCCGAAGTTGGCCCCGTACTCGCTGGTGACGATATTGAGGGCGCGCAAGCCGTCCCGGCCGAGGCCGCGCGCCGCCGCCTCGAGCGGCAGTACGGCTTCGCCCTGAAGAACGAGGACATCCTGCCGGGTCCCGAGCAGGCCGGCGAGCCGGCCCTCGATCGCAGCGTACTCGGCGGCAGTGATAGGGACGATCTCCTGGACGGCGGTCTCCGGCACGACGGTCATGCGATCTCCTTCCCGGCTCGAGTCAACATGGTTGCAGTCTCCGCTGCGATCGCCGGTGCGTGCTTGAAGGCGTGGCCCGAGCCGTCACCGAGCAGCCAGACGTCGCGGTGCTCGGGATGCCGGAGAAGGCGCACCTCTCCTCCGAGCATCGCCGTCTCGTCTCTCGACGCCGGGTCGAGGACGACGGTCTGGCACGTCTCTGTGCGGAGGAGTCGAGCGTCGACGAGGCCCGGAAACCGCAGCGCGAGATAGGCCCGGGCGTCGCGCCCGTGCTGCGGAACCGGTAGGCGGGCAGTCGCGTCGGGATCGAGCGAGGGCCCGGGTGTGTCGAGACCCACCTTGAGCCCGAAGCCCAGGAGATCGCCGCTTCCGCTGGCGTTCCTGCTCCGCTCACCCCATGCGGGCGCCGGCGGGGATGCCCACTCCTCGCCGACGGCGAAATACGACACGTCCTGCTGGATCACCTTGCCGTGTACGAGCTCCGGGAAGAGCCGCGGTGTCCAGGCGCCGCAGGCCCAGACGACCCGGTCGCCCTCGAGACGCCGCCCGCCGACGAGCACGGCCGCTCCGTCCGGTGCTGCCCGACCGCGGAGCAGCTCGGCGCCCGCGGCGACGGCGTCGTCGACGAGCGCGCGTACCGCCTCGGTGGCTCTCAGCAGGCCGGCCTGCGGCTCGTACAAAACCTGCTCGAGATCGTCTGTTCGCAGGCCGGGAAGGAGTCCGGCGGCCGTCGAGGGCGAGAGCAGCTCGGCCTCGATCCCTTCGTCCGCGAGGGCGCTGCGCCCGGCTCCCTCCCAGGTGGCCTCACCGGACGGGGCGAGCCAGGCCATGCCGACCTCGCTGAAGAGCGATCTACCGCTATCGCGCTCGAGCTCCAGCCAGAGCTGCCGCGAGAGCCACGCGCTCCGCGTCTCGCGGGCGTCTTCCCCGTGGGCGAGGCGCAGGATGCGCGAGCAGGCGTGCGATGCCCTCCGCGGGTCGTCGGGCCCGTACTGCTCGATGAGCGTCACCTCGAGCCCCCGCCGGGCGAGGCTCCGCGCCAGCGCGGCCCCAAGCACGCCGGCACCGACGATCGTCGCCTTCATCGCGAGCGGTCCACGTAGCGTTGCTCGTCCCGGAAATGACAGGCGGCGAGCGCCGCGGTGCCGCGGGCGGGCGCGAGCGCCGGCGGGTCGACGGCGCACACCTCCTCGGCGCGGGGGCAACGAGGGTGGAAGGCGCAGCCCGAGGGGCGGTCGGTCGGGCTCGGGGGTTCGCCGCGAAGCCTCACGGTCTCGCCGCCTGCCGGCCTGATCCGCGGGGCCGCCGCCAGCAGCGCTTCGGTGTAGGGATGGCGGGGGTCGGTGAAGACCTCGGTGCGGCTGCCGAGCTCGACCACCTGGCCCAGGTACATGACCGCGATCCGGTCGCAGAGGAAGCGGACGGCGGCGAGATTGTGGGAGATCATCAGGATGCTGATCCCGAGCCGCGAGCGCAGGTCGTCGAAGAGCGCGAGGATCGTTGCCTGGACGGACACGTCGAGCGAGGATGTCGGCTCGTCGACGATCAGGACGCGCGGCTCGACGGCAAGCGCGCGCGCGATCGCCAGCCGCTGCCGCTGTCCGCCCGAGAACGCGACCGGGTGGCCGTCGAGCGCGTTCGGGCGCAGCCCTACGAGCGCCATCAGCTCCCTGCATCTGCTCTCGGCGTCGCGCCCGCGTGCCAGCCCGTGCACGGAGAGGAGCTCGGTCAGCACCGATCGCACGGTGAGACGTGGATTGAGCGACGAGTACGGGTCCTGGAACACCATCTGCACGGCCCGGTGGTCGCGCTTGGTTCGGCGGCGCGAGAGCTCTGTGCCGTCGAGGCGGATCAGGCCGCGGTCAGGAGGGATCAGCCCCGTGACGCAGCGAGCGAGCGTCGTCTTCCCGCAGCCCGACTCGCCCACGAGCCCCAACGTTTCTCCTTCCGAGAGTGACAGCGAGACCGAGTCGACGGCGACGAGCCGTCCGCCGTGGGTGTGGAAGGTGACGGTCACATTCTCGATCTCGAGCACATCCGGGCCGACAGGCCTCGCCGCATGCGGCTCGGCGTTCATCCGGCGCGCAGCCTGTCGGAGTGGATGCACGCAGACCTGTGCGACGGCGGCGCATTCACGATCTCGGCGAGCGGAGGTACAGCCGTCGCGCATTCTTCAGTCGCGAGGAAGCACCGCGGGTGGAAGCTGCAGCCGCCGGGGATCTGCTCGAGGTCCGGGAGCGCTCCGGGGATCGGCTCCGGCGCGGCGACAGGATGGTCGAGATCGACGATCGCGTCGAGCAGTCCCAGAGTGTAGGGATGGAGCGGATGGGCGAGCACCTCCGGAGTGGGGCCGGTCTCGACGATCCGGCCCGTGTACATGACGCAGACGTCCTCGCAGAGCTGCCTGACCACCGCCAGATCGTGGCTGACGAACACGATCGCGAGCTCGAGCCGGGCGCGGAGGTCTTCGAGCAGCTCCAGCACCTGGGCTTGAACGGTGACGTCGAGCGCGGTCGTGGGCTCGTCGCACAGAAGCACGGAGGGCTCGGCCGCGAGTGCGATCGCGATCACCACCCGCTGGCGCATCCCGCCGGACAGCTGGTGCGGGTAGGCGCGCGCCCGGCGGGCGGGATCGGGAATCCCGACGAGCCGCAGCAGCTCGATTGCGCGCTCCCACGACCGCCGCTTCGAGAGCCCGAGAACGCGCCTCGGCACCTCGGCGATCTGCGCTCCGACAGGCTGGAGGGGATCGAGTGCGCTCAGCGGGTCCTGGAAGATCATTGCCATGCGGCCGCGGAGCGCCTTCCGCACGTCGCGAACGGTGTGCGGGAGCTCGGTTCCTTTCAGCCTCACGACGCCGGCGTCCATACGCGCTGCCGCCGGCAGCAGGGACATGATCGCGCGCAACGTCAGGCTCTTCCCCGAGCCCGACTCGCCGACGAGCCCGAGGGCGCGGCCCTTCGCGACCTCGAACGAGATGCCGTCGACGGCTCGGAACCGGCCGCTCGGCCGTGCCACCGTCACCGTCAGGTCCTCGACGGCGAGCGCCGTCTCCACCGCGAGGGTGCTCACGACGGGCGCAGCACGTCGGACAGCCCGTCACCGATCAGCGAGAGCCCGAGAGCCGTGACGGCAACCGCGATGCCGGGAAAGGTCGAGAGGGTCCACTTGGTCGTCAGGAAGTCCTGCCCCGAGCTGATCATGGCGCCCCAGTCCGCGGTCGGCGGCTGGACACCGAGACCGAGGTAGCCGAGGGTCACCACCGCCACGATGACGAGCACGATGTCGCTCATCGCGTAGACGATTCCCTGGGTGATCGTGTTCGGGAGGACGTGCCGACCGAGGATGCGAAGATCGGACAGCCCTCCGGCGCGAGCAGCCGCGATGTAGTCCAGCTCGCGCACGACGAGCGTCGTCGAGCGCACCGCACGGGCATAGACGACCCAGTCGGCGACAGCGAAGGCGATGTAGATCCCGCGGACGCCCGTGCCGACGATGAAGACGAGGCCGATCACGAGCACGTAGAACGGAAACGCCATCACGACCTCCACGATGCGCATCGTGATCGTGTCCAGAATGCCGCCGTAGTAGCCGGCCACCGTGCCGATGAAGGTGCCGAACAAGAAGGGGAAGACGATCGCCAGGAACCCGACCTTCAGGTCGGTGCGCGCGGCGTAGGTCAGCCGTGAGAGCTCGTCCCGTCCCAGCTCGTCGGTTCCGAGCAGGTGCCTGGACGAGAACCCGCCGAGCACGTGGAAGAGGTCCTGCTGATCCGGCGGATACGGGCTGATCACCGGCGCGAGGACGGCGGCGAGGGCGATCAGGCCGATGATGATGGTGCCGGCGACCAGCGAGCGGCTCTTGAGGGCCCGCCGCCAGAACCCGGAGCCCGAGGTGGGGACGAACGGCTCGGTCAAATCGACCGTCAGGCTCATCCGAGGCGAATTCGCGGGTCGAGCCAGGCGACGAGAAGGTCGGTTGCAAGGTTCACGAGCACGACGCCGATCGCGAGCACGAACGTGACGGCCTGCACCACCGGGAAGTCGCGCTGCGAGATGCCCGTCAGCAGGAGCGAGCCGATGCCGTTCAGGTCGAAGACGCGCTCGACGATGACCGTGCTTCCGATCAAATAGGCGATGTTGACGCCGAGCAGGGTCAGCGTCGGGATGAGGGCGTTTCGCATCACGTGCATGAGCACGCGAAGCTCACCGAGGCCCTTCGAGCGGAGAGTGGCCACGAACTCCGCCTCCAGGACCTCGACGATCCCGACTCGCAGCGAGCGGATCAACACCGGCACGATCGCGAGCGCGGCGGTGAGGCCCGGCAGGATCAGACCCCGGAGATGCGACTCGAACGAGCTTCCCCAGCCGCCGACGGGGAACAGCCCCAGTTGCAGCGAGAAGACCTCGATCATGACGATCCCGAACCAGAAGGCCGGCAGCCCGAGCCCGACGACGGACAGCGCCCTGACGACGTGATCGGCGAGGCGATCCTTCCGGATCGCGGCGGCCGAGGCGAGCGGCACGGTGATCAGGACCGCGAAGACCGCCGCGATGGCCACGAGCGCCGCGGTCTGCCCGATCCTCGCGGCGATCAGCGACGAGGTCGAGGTCTGATCGACGAACGAGCGGCCGAGGTTCCCTCGAGCGAGGTCGCCGATGAAGCGCGTGAACTGGCTGCCGAGCGAGGCGTCGAGCCCCCACTGGCGACGGAGCGCCTGGATCGCCTGCGGGGTCGCGTGCTCCCCGAGAATCGCGCGCGCCGGATCACCCGGCTCGACGTGCAGGAGCAGGAAGGTCACGCATGTGACCCCGAGAATGACGACGACCGCTGCTGCGAGTCTTCTCGCCGCGTAGCGCAGCACGCGGTCAGGCTAGCCAGACGTTCTCGAGCCTGTAGGCGCCTCCGGGGTTGACGGCGAAGCCGTTGAGCTTCGTCGAGGTCGCGTAGATGTAGGGCGGATAGTCGAGCGGCACGAACGGAGCATCCTGCGCCACAGCCGCCTGGATCTTGGCGTAGAGCTTGGCGCGCTTGGCCGGGTTGAACTCGCTCTGTGCGGCGTGGACGAGGCTCGTGACCGGCGGGCTGTTGTAGCTCGACCAGTACGAGTTGGAGCCGCCGTTGTGGTAGTCGAGCTCGAACGACGCCATCTCGTCGGGATCGCTGATGTCGTTGATCGCGTAGTCGATGAACATGTCGTAGTCGAACTTCTGGAAGGCCGACTCGAACGAGGCGTGATCGAGTGGCCGCAGCTTGACGTTGATGCCGATCGCCTTCAGCTGCTGCTGGATGATCTGCGCGAAGGTCTGCCACTTCTGGACGCCGCCGTCGATCAGCAGCTCGGTGCTGAAGCCGTTCGGGTACTTCGACTTCGCGAGTGTCGCCTTGGCCGCCGAGACGCTGTAGGCGAGCGTCGGCGTCCCTGCCCAGTAGTACTGCAGGCTCGGCGGGAAGAACGACCCGCCCGGCTTCGCAGTGCCGAAGCTCGCGGCGCTGACGAGGGCGTTCCGGTCGATCGCCTGGTTGATCGCTCGCCGGACGTAGCGGTCGGCGAACTGCGGGAGCTTCTCGTTCATGACGAGCAGGTCGACCTGCCATGAGGGCCACAACGACACCTTGAGGCTCGAATCCGACTTGAGCGCGGAGACCTGCGACGGGGGAACGAGGTCGATCGCGTCCACCTGGCTGCCCTTGATCTGGAGCAGCCGCTGGTTGTCGTCGTCGACGAACTTGAAGTCGACCGCGTCGAGGTAGGGCTTGCCTGCCTGCCAGTACGAGGGATTCTTCATCAGCGTGATGGAGGCGGCGTTCGGCTTGAAGCCCGTTGTCGTGAACGGTCCGGTACCGATCGGGTTCTGGAAGAACGCGGACTCGGTGGCGCCCCCGAAGTTGGCCGGCATGATCGAGTTGCAGAACGCGGAGATGTCCGAGATGAACGGGGCCCAGGGCGCGGAGAGGTGTGCTACCACCTGCGAGCTGCCCTTGGCCTCGAGCGAGGTGATCGCGAAGTCGAGGAAGCTGAGCGGCCCCTTCTTGTCGGTGCGGGCCCGGTCGATCGAGAAGACCACGTCGGCGGGGGTGAGCGGCTTACCGTCCGAGAACTTCACTCCCTGCCGCAGGTTGAACGTGTACGTCTTCAAGTCCTTGCTGACCGTGTATCCGGTCGCGAGCCACGGCGTCAGCTTTCCAGCCGGGGAGGTGATGTAGAGCGGCTCGAAGATCTTGTCCAGCGTGTAGATGTCGCCGGCGATGATCGTGTTCGCCGGATCGAGCGTCGTCGGAGCGATGCTCCGCGCGAAGTTGAGCGTTCCTCCTCGCGTGACGCTCGACCGCCGAAGGGTCTTCCGAGCAGCGGAGGAAACTCCGGGAACTCCTCCGGCCGCGATCGCAGCGACCCCCACCGCGCCATAGCGAAGCACGTCGCGCCTGGAAACACTCCGATCGCCAAAGGTCGTCACGGAACTCACTCCTCTCGGTAGGTTCGGGGTACCGGATACTAATACGTACAAAGTCGCGCCGAGTTGGACGGCCTTGCCCACCACAGGCTTCCGGCGCCCAGGCATTCGACGCCGGCAGGCCGGTTTCCAGACCACGCGGGCGAGTCCGATCGATTCGGCCACACCCGCCGTCGTCCGCGTCGAATCGTGACCAAGAGGTCGTGGCCGTCCGAGCGCAGCGGCCTACCCGATCCGGCCCCCAGCGGCTTGTCCGCTCAGTCGGCAGGCGGCCGGAGCACGTACTCGTGCTCGCGGTTGAGCGCCGGGACGAGCGGATGGCTGCCCGCTTCCAGCCAGGCCGCGAGCGCTGTCTCGACATCCCGGTGCAACCGTACGTCGGGGTCGACGGCGTAGCGAACCTCGAGCGTGCAGTGGTCGGTCGAGCGGGTCACGGATGCAGTGAGGCCGCGTGCAGCCAGGAACTCGACCAGGTCGGCTGCGTCGCAGGAACAGGGGAACTCGACGTGGACGGGATCAAACATGGGGCACCTCCTGCTCGCTCGACTTGCCGTTGATGTACTGATCGATCGCCGTCGCCGCGCGCCGGCCGGCCCCCATCGCGAGGATCACCGTCGCGGCGCCGGTGGTGATGTCGCCTCCCGCGAACACCCCGTCGCGGCTCGTGGCGCCGGTATCCGGGTCGGCGAGAATACAGCCGTGGCCGTCCACCTCGAGGCCGGTCGTCGCCTGCGGCACGAGCGGGTTCGGCCTCGTGCCGAGCGCGATCACGACGAGGTCGGCCTCGAGCACGAACTCCGATCCGGCTACCGGTGCGGGGCGTTTGCGGCCGGATTCGTCGGGCTCTCCGAGCTCGGTGCGGACGCACTCGATCGCCCTGACCCAGCCCTTGTCGTCGGCCAGGAACCGCGTCGGCAGCGTCAGCCAGTCGAAGATCGCGCCTTCCTCGATCGCGCGCCGGTAGTCCTCGTCCCGCGCGCCCTTCTCCGCCTCCGAGCGGCGGTACACGATGCGCGCCTCCTCCGCTCCGAGACGGATCGAGCAGCGGACGGCATCCATCGCCGTGTCGCCGGCGCCGATGACGGCGGCCCGCTT
The DNA here is from genome assembly GCA_035517795.1 of Gaiellaceae bacterium. GTDB lineage: Bacteria > Actinomycetota > Thermoleophilia > Gaiellales > Gaiellaceae > PALSA-600. The sequence continues at coordinate 8,143 of DATIYE010000014.1, forward strand.
CGGTCGGCGCACGGGCGTGTCGTACTCGGGGAAGGCCCACGCATGCATCAGATTGACCCTGGTCAGGAACTCGTTCGCCGAGTAAACGCCTTTCAAGTTCTCCCCCGGGACGTCGAGGAAGACCGGGAAGCCGGCCCCGGTGCCGACGAAGACGGCCGAGTAGCCGAGCTCGGAGAGCAGCTGGTCGATCGTGACCGTCTTGCCGACGATGACGTCGCGGGCGAACTCCACGCCCATCGCGCCCAGATGCTCGAGGTCCTCGTCGACGATCGCCTTCGGCAGCCGGTACTCGGGGATCCCGTAGCGCAGCACACCGCCGAGCGCGTGCAGCGCCTCGAGGATCGTGACCTGGTAGCCCTGCTGAGCGAGGTCGCTCGCGGCGGTCAGGCCAGCCGGGCCCGAGCCGACGATTGCGACCTTCTCGCGTCGGCGCACGGGCGGAGCGACGATCGTCGAGCCGCCGTGGTCGCGTTCCCAGTCGGCCACGAAGCGCTCGAGCCGCCCGATCCCGACGGGATCCTGCCTCGCTCGGAGTACGCACCTGAGCTCGCACTGGTGCTCGACTGGGCATACGCGGCCGCACACCGCCGGCAGGATGTTGCGCCGCCGGATCATCCGGACCGCCTCGTCGAACCGGCGCAGGGAGATCGCGCGGACGAAGTCGCGAATCGGGACGTTCACGGGGCAGCCCAGCTCGCAGACCGGGTCCTGACACTGGAGGCACCGCCGTGCCTCGAACACCGCCTGCTCGATCGTGTACCCGAGTGCGACCTCATCCCAACTCGACCGCCGCTCCTGCGGATCGGCCGTCGGCATCTCGATCTTGTGTGGGTAGACCATCGGCATCGCTAGACCGCCACCTCCACTTCCGCCAGCTCGCACGCGATACGCTCCTCCTCGGCATACATGGTCTTGCGCGCCTCCGCCTCGTCGAAGTCGATCGCCTGGGCGTCGAAGAACGGGCCGTCGACGCAGGCGAACCTCGTTACGCCGCCGACCGTGACGCGGCAGCCGCCGCACATCCCCGTCCCGTCGATCATCACCGGGTCGAGGGAGACGGTTGCCGGCAGGTTCCACCGCTTCGCCGTCTCGGCGATCGCCCGCATCATGGGCATGGGGCCGACCGCGAAGCAGCGCCCGTAGCCCGCACCCGCTGCGAGGAGCTCCTCGAGCCGGCCGGTGACGAATCCGTGGTAGCCCAGCGAGCCGTCGTCGGTGCACACGTGGTAGCCGTCGCACACGGGCTCGAGCAGGTCGCGCAGGATCACCAGCGCCGCGGTGCGGGCGCCGACGATCGCAGACACCTTCACGCCGCGCGAGCGGAGCTCCCGCGCGAGCGGGAAGATCGCGCCGGCGCCGAACCCGCCGCCGACCAGAACCACATGACCGTCTGAGGGCAGCTCGACAGGGCGGCCGAGCGGTCCGGCGAGGTCGAGGATCTCGGCGCCCTCCTCGAGGGCGCCGATCAGCGCGCTCGTTCTTCCCACCGCCTGGACGACCAGCGTGATCGTGCCGGCCCGCCGATCGAAGTCGGTGAGGCTGATCGGCACGCGCTCGCCGGTCTCGCTGACGCGGAGGATGACGAACTGCCCCGGAGCGGCGTTCCGGGCCACGAGCGGCGCGCCGACCACAAACAGCGTCGTGATGTCCGTCAGCTGTTGCTTCTCGAGGATCGTGGCTGTCGTCTCGATGTTCATCGCGGTCACAGAAGCGGGTGCTCGTTCATTGCCTTCAGGCGCTGCCACCGGCGCTCGACCTCGGCCTCGATCGACGCGAGCGATTGGGCGTTCTCGGGTCTGCACAGGTGCCGCGTCTTGCCCATCAGCTTCAGCCAGGAGGCGGTGGGAACCCGCCGCCCGACCGCCTCGGGGTCATAGGTGATCGTCGTATGTCCGCACTCGACCTCGTACAACGGGAAGAAGCAGGAATCGACCGCCGCCTGCACGATGTCGACGCCTTCGCGGTCGTCCGTGCGCCAGTTGAGCGGGCAGGAAATCAGGAGCTTTCCGTACGCCATGCCCTCGTGGTTTGCATACCACTGAGCCTTCGCCGCCTTGGACAAGAGGTCGTCGGGAAAGCCCTCGACCCCGGTGAAGACGTACGGGATGTGCGTGGCCGCCATGATCTGCGGCATGTCCTTGTGGTGGAAGGTCTTGCCGGCCTGAGCCGGCCCGACGTGGCTCGTCGAGGTCATGTGCCCGAGCGGGGTCGAGTAGCTGAGCTGGGCGCCTGTGTTCATGTAGCCCTGGTTGTCGTACTCGACGATGATGAAGCCGTGGTTGCGGATCGCCGCCCCGAGCGCGGCGCCCGCTCCGATGTCCATGCCGCCGTCGCCGGTCACCATCACGAAGGTGATGTCGTCGCCCGCAGGTAGTTCGCCGCGGCGGATCCGCTCGTGGAACATCTCGACGAGGCCGGAGAGCGTTGCCGCACCGTTCTGGAACAGGTTGTGGACATACGTGATGCGGTGGGAGGTAAGGGGGTAGCCCGTGCTGACCACCATCGCGCAGCCGGTCTGATAAAGGACGACGACGTCGCCCTCGAGCCCTCTGAAGAAGTGGTTGAGCGCGGGGAAGACGCCGCAACCGGGGCAGGCGCTGTGGCCGGGGGCCACCACCTTCGGCCGAGTTGCGAGTCGCCAGGCGGGAGGCGTCTCGACCTGCAACAGACCGTCCGCGCCGGGCTCGACCCGGATCAGGCCCTCTGTCCGCGTCTCCTCGGGCGTGATCGCGGGCAGGTGTTTCCGCCCTCCCGGGCGGGTCTCCGCGACGACGCCGTAGTAGTCGAACGGGACCTCGACCCGTCCCTTCTCGGCCGCCTCGAGCGCGAGCGCAAAGAGCGCGTCGGCGTCCTCGGCGTAGAAATCGCGCCCGCCGAGGCCGTAGATCCGGTCGAGGCAGAGCGTCTGGTTCTCCCGATCGTCCTTCAGCGCCGACTTGACCTCGTGTCCGAGGTTCCCGCCGTGCGCGCCGTAGGAGTCGGCGCGCTCGCCGATCAGGAGCGCCCTCACGTGCCGAAGCGCTTCGCGGACGGCGGCCGCAGGGAACGGCCTGATCACGTTGGGGCTCACCACGCCCGCCCGGACGCCGCGGTCGCGCAGCCTGTCGGCGGCGTCCTTCGCAGTCTCGGCTGCCGAGTTGAGCAGGAAGAGCGCCACCTCGGCGTCGTCCATCCGGTAGGAGTCGAGTCGGTCATAGCGGCGACCGCTCAGCGCCTCATACGCGGCAAGCTCGGAGTCGATGACCCGCTCGGCGGACTGCATCGCGATCGTGAGCTGGTACTTGTTGTTGATCAGGTCGGGATCGTTCATGTACGGCCCGATCGTCACCGGGTTGCGCGGATCGAGCGCGGTCACCCGATCGGGGACCGGCCCGAGGAAGTCCCGCACGACCTGCGGATCGGCGAAGTAGCGAACCCGCCGCTTCTGGTGGCTCGTGAAGAATCCGTCGAAGGCGACCATCGCAGGGAGCTGTACTTCGGGCCGCTCGGCGACGCGCAGCGCGATCACGTTGAGGTCGTAGACGGCCTGCGGGTCGCGGGCGAGGAAGATGAGCCAGCCCGTGTCGAGCGCGAAGTAGATGTCGGAGTGGTCGCCCCTGATGTCGAGGGGTGCGCTCACCGCCCGCGTCGCGATATCGAGCAGCATCGGGAAGCGGGTCCCGGCCTGCACCGGAAGCTGCTCGAGCGAGTAGAGGAGGCCCTGGGCGCTCGTGGCGTTGAACACGCGGCCGCCGCCGGTCGAGGCGCCGTAGCAGATACCGGCCGCTCCGTGCTCGCCGTCGGCCGGGATCATGACGATCGAGTGCTCGCCCTCGGCCCGCATCTCGTCGAGGTTCTCGGCGATCTCGGTCGACGGGGTGATCGGGTAGTACCCCATCACGTGGAAGTCGATGTGCTTCGCCGAGATCGCGGCCATCTCGTTGCCGCTCTTGAAGCCGGTGATCTGCTCGGCGAGCGCGGGCGCGAGCGTCGCGGTCATGAGACGCTCACCTCACGCTCGAGCCACGGGTAGAGCGCCACCCGGTTGGCCTCGGCCCAGCCTTCCTCTTCGCGGATCTCCGTCAGCGCCCCCGTCGGGCAGGCCTGCGTGCACTTGAGGCATCCCTTGCAGTAGTGGTAGTCGATGCCGCGCAGCCGAACGGCGCCCGCGTCCTCGGTCTCCCAGACGAAGCAGAGGTCCGGGCAGACGATGTCGCACAGTCCGCAGTGGACGCACGTGTCCAGGTCGAGCGCCGGCAGGAACCCCTCGCGGGACGCGCTCAGATCGCGCACGACGCTGCTGCCCGGCGCGACGATCGTTCCGCCGATCGCTGCTTCGAGGTACCCGTACGCGGGCTTCGGGCGCTCGGGTTCGCGCAGAGCCTCGTGCGCCGCCGCGAACGTCTCGAGCCGCAGCTCCGCGTAGCCGCGATCGAACGACCGAACGTTCGCGTCGACGAGATCCGGATAGCGGCGTCCGAGCCGTGCGGCGAGGGCCTCGCGAATGACGTCGGAGTCCACGAGCTCGCAGACGCGCGCGGTCGCGCCGAGCATCGCAGAGTTCAGCCGGGTCGATTCCTCCAAGGCGATCTTAAGGCCGTCGAGGGCGCCGACGGTGACGTCTCCGAGGCCGAGCCTCTCGTGGAGCTCAGCCGGGCTCGCGGACGCGTTCACGACGATCGTCCCGCCGGGAACGAGGCCCGCGGCGACGTCGGCCGAGGCGATCAGCGCCTGGTGGAAGACAACGACCACCTGGGGGCGCTCGATGGGATCGCTGGCCCGGATCTCACGATCGGCCGGGCAGAAGCGAACGAACGACCGCACCGGAGATCCCTTCTTCTCGGACCCGTACGACGAGAAATGAGACCCGTTCAACCCGGCACCGAGCACGCCCGCCTCGGCCAGGATCTGCCCCGCTAGGTGCGCGCCGAGCCCGCCGATCGACTCGAAGCGGATCCCGAAGGACCCGTCGGGGCCGGACCCCGGAAGGGACGTTCGCTCACCGCGTGCCGGCGAACCGCGGGTGGTGTGCGCGTCCATCCCACTCCTACGAACCGATGAGGTCGGGGGGGAAGTCGACGTCGGCGCCGCTGTCCCACTCGAGCCTGCGGGACCCGCTCGCCGTCAGCTCGGCCGCCCGCCGTGAGAGGGCCCCGGAGGCCTGCAGGACGATCCGCGCCGTTGCGCTTTCGATTCCACCTGCGAGCATGGCGAGAAAGTCGCAGAGTCTGGCGCCTGCGCTCACCATCGCGCTCGCGCGACTTGGACTGAACTCGGGCGACATCTCGGTCATGGCGGCGCCGGGACGTCCGACGGCGTCGACCAGCTCGTTGCGCAGGTCGAAGAGCTCGACGGCGAAACCGTCCAGTCCGGCCTCCTCCGGCAGCGGCTCGACCCCGTCGAGCAGCCGTCGAGCGATGCGGAAGCGCTCGACCGGCGCAAGATGTGCGACGGCCGGCCAGTCGGTCGCGTCACATCGCCGCAGAAGGCGATCGAGGCGCGCCTCGACTGCGAGCGCCGCGAAGAGGACGGCGAGGCGGCAGGAGTCGAGCCGCGCGAGCCGAGCCTCGGGGGTGTCCAGCTGCAAGTTCACCCTCAGCTCAGGGGACACGGCGCCGGACTCGACCAGGATGGGGCGCTCGGTCAGAGGTACCTCACACGCATCGAAGAGGCTCGAGAGCGCATGACCCAGCCAGAGGTCGGCTAGATCCGCGGGCTCCGGCCAACCCGGGGCGATCTCAATCGCCTGCCCGCGGCTGACGCGTACGGCCATTTCCGGCACCTCCACGCTCACGATCGAGCTTTCCGAGGCTCACTATCTTCTCGGCGACCGCGGTGCACATCCGTGTTTGTTCGCGTCCCGACCGTTGAAACTACTGAGGGTCGATCACGCTTCTATGCCGGGTGGGCAGGTTCGACTCCTCGCCCACGCGCCGCAGATCCGGCTAGCCTGACTATGCGTGGTAGGAGGGTCGGGGCGCTGGAGGAGACGTACGTGGGGATGCCTGGCGCTCGGCGTGGCGATGTTGGTCACGGCGGCAGGTTGCGGCGGCGGGAGTCATACGACCTCGACCGGCGGGCCCGCGGGGACATCGGCGACAACGACGCAGACGACACCCGTCGTGCGCCGACGGAAGCTCAATGTCCAGGTAATCGACGGCGACACGGGCCAGGTCGTCCGTGGAGCCGTAGTGACCGCGCCCGGGACCACCCGGCGCGGCCGCTGGCTCCTGACCTTTGCCGGCAGGCGCGAGCTGACCGTGACCGGGTCGGCGCCGGGCTACGCGTCGGGGACCAGGCGGTTCCTCCTCAGCCGGACGGATCGGCTGACGATTCGCCTCTTTCGCAGCGACGGACAGTGGCTGATGTACGGCGTCGATCCGGGTCGGACACAGGCGCAACCCGGAATTCGACTCCACCCGCCGTTCCGCTTTGTCTGGTCGAGGGACCTGGGCTCGCTCATCGAGTACCCGGCGGTCGTCGACGAGGGCATCGCCTACGTGAACAACTACGGCGGGCGTCTGTACGCACTCTCGATGACCACCGGCCGCACCCTCTGGGCGGCGAACTTCCGGTCGACGGCGCAGGCCTCGTCACCCGCCGTCGCCGGCCCTGACCTCATCGAGCACCTGAAAGCCGGCCGGGTTGTGGTTGTCGACCGTTCCACCGGCACGGTGCGTTGGGGGTTCCCGGTGTCCGGTGAGATCGAGTCGTCGCCTGTCGTGGAACGGGACGTCGACTACCTCGGCGACTGGGCCGGCGACGTCTATGCGCTCGACCTTCGTTCCCGCCGGCCGCGTTGGGTCCACCACGACGGGTGCAAGATCACCGCCAGCATGGCGGTCTCCGGGGGGACGGTCTATTTCGGCGACTACTGCGGCCGGGTGGTTGCGCTGCGCCAGTCAGACGGGCGCGTCGTGTGGACAGCTTCTGCCGGGAGTCCCGTCTACGGAACCGCCGCGGTGGTCGGCGGGCGCGTCTTCGTCCCCTCCCGCGATGCGGGCGCGTTGTACGCGTTCGACCTGCGAGGGAGCGAGCTCTGGCGCGTCTCAACGGGCAACCTCGTCTACTCGGCGCCGGCCGTGTGGGGTGGCCGCGTGTACTTCGGCTCCTACACGGGGGAGCTCTACTGCGTCTCGGCCTCGACCGGCGCTGTCCTCTGGACGCTGAACGTCGGGGCCCCGATCTCGGGGTCTCCGACCGTCATCGACGGTGTCGTCTACGCGGCCACCTTCGCGCACCGGATAGTCGGTGCGGACGCTCGCACCGGGCACGTCGAGTTCACGTTCCCGCACGGAGAGTACGTCGCTGTGTCCGGGAATAGCGGCGAGCTCCTCTTCTACGGCTGGGCTTCAGTCTGGGCCGCGAAGCCACGCGACTAGACGAAAACGGGGACCATCGCCTCGTAGTCTGGGAAGCGCGGCTCGGCTCGCCCGCTGCGAATCGTGAAACCGTCTTCGATCCTGAGCCCGCCCCAGTCGGCGTGAAAGAGTGCAGCGTCGATCGACAGCGCCATTCCTTCCTGAATCTCGACTTCGGAGGTAGAGCCGAAGATGGGCGGCTCGAACTCGATCACGCCGATGCTGTGGACCGGAACGTACGGCAACTCGGCGCCGGTGGAAGCTGCGTCGAACACGTCGCGTAGCGCCCTGGCCGAGTCTCGACCCTCGGTGCCGATGCGGAAATGCTCGAGCGCTGCACGCTGGCCCAACCGTGCGGTGTCGACGGCATGCTCGACCTCGCGGTTGGGCCGGAACAGGAACGGTCGCGCGAGCGCTGCGTGGTAACCCTCGTATCGAGGGGCGACGGTCACTGAGACGAGATCCTCCGCGCGGATCTTCCGGAACGACGACCGGGCGAGGATCGGTGCTGCATTGGTCACGCCCGAGGCCACCATCGTGTCGATGCCGAACCCCTCGGCACCGGCGGCTCGCATCGCCCCTTCTGCGGCCGCGGCGACCTCGCGTTCGGTCGCGCCGGGACGGATCGCCGCAACAGCTGCCTCGAGCCCGAGCCGGGCAACTCGATACGCCTCGTCGATCACCCCTTGCTCCGCCGGAGTCTTGACGGTGCGCAGCGTGTAGGCGACCTCGTCACCGGAGGCGATCTCCCTTCCCTCGGCGGCGAGCGGAGCGATCACCTGCTGCCAGAGCGGCGAGGGCACAGCGCCGGCGCCGAGCACCGCGATTCGCCGGGCCCCCACGAACATCTGCCTGAGCGTGGCGAGGCCGCTGCTGGTCGAGATCGTCGGGTACTCCTCGTCGGGGTGGGCGAGCTCGTCGATGGCGAGGACCTCCCCGACCGCAGCCCGTGCGGTCACGACTTCCGCGTAGCCGACCGTTTCGGGCCCGGTGAGCATGACGGTCGCAGTGCCATCGACTCGCGCCGCAAGCAGCACAGGCTCGAAATGCGGAGCGAGATCGGCGAGGAAGCGGATGTGATCGGGGCCGGCGACGGCTCGGTCGTCGCCGTAGGCGACCCACGCATCGAATCCCGACTCGGCGAGAGCGTCGCCGAGAGCACGGGGCCGCGCTCGGAGCTCGTCGTCCGGGATCGATGGCCGCGCGGCGATGTCCGTGATCCTACGCCTCTGCGACGTGCGTCCCCTGGGCGGCCGGCGGGGTACGGGGGGAAGACCCTCCCCGCCGGCGCTCAGAGGATGCTCGCCAAGGAGCTCGGCGTCGAGCTCGCCCTGGTTTCCGGCTCTGGGCCCGACGGAAGGATCGAGCGGCGCGACGTCGAGCGGTTCGCCGGCGATGCCGCCGAGTAGCTACTCACGCGCCGAGCCGCTGCGGCGGGTCGGGCGCCTCGAGCAGGTCGCCGGCGCGCGACTCGTCACGCTGGGCGACGGGACCGAGCGCGGCGGGATCGAGCCTTCCACGCACCGGCCCGCGGGCCGGATCGATGCCCGCGAGCGGGGAGAGCTGATCGAGCTC
>DATIYE010000015.1:0-4210 GCA_035517795.1 Gaiellaceae bacterium
GGCCCTGCGGCGTCTCGGCGATGACCACCTCGAGCGGGTTGGCGGTTGCGCAGAAGACACGACAGACCTCGGGAACGGCCTTGACCTGATTGAGGACGTTGACGGGATAGCCCTCTCGGAGGAAGACGACGAACGAGTGACCCGCCCCGATCGTGAGGGCATTGCGGACGGCGAGCTCGACGAGCTCGCGGTCGTTCCCTGCCCGCCGGACGAGTCTCGGGCCGGACGACTCGCAGAAGGCGACGCCGAAGCGCAGGTGGGGCGAGCTTCCGGCCAGGGCTTCGTAGAGATCGTCCACCGTCTTGATGAAGTGCGCCTGGCCGACGATGACGTTGAGCTCCTCGGGCTTCTCGACCGGGACCGTGAGCAAGGTCAATTCGGAGCTCATGCGGAGCTCTCGACCGCGCCCGGCGTTTGCACCGAAGATCCTGCGCGGGCGACCGTGTCGGCCGGCGTCCGCGAGGGGAGAACGACCCCTTCCCCGCCCCGACCGGGAAGCATCTCTTGCATACGCCTACTCCTGTTGCTCGGCGTCTCCTGGAGCTGATCGTCGCCTGCGGGTACGCCCGTCGGCATCGGGGAGATCGCTGACGACAGGTGCGTAGTCGTAAGCCTGCCGGATGGGCGTCGTTCGGCGGCGTCGAGCGTGACGCAGGCGCACGCCAGGCCGCTCGGCCGCGACGTCCGTGGTGGGGGCGGGCTTCGAACGGACGAGGATCGCAGAGAGGGCTGCACCGACGACCGTGATCACGGCACCGACCTCGAGTGCGTGCTGGAAGCCGTCGACGAACTGCAGGGCGAAGCGAGGATCGGCCGGGGCGACCGTTTCCGCCGCGGCGACGATTGCGCCCATGAGGGCGACGCCGAGCGCACCTCCGACCTGTCGCGCGGTCGTGACCACACCGGATGCGACTCCGGCTTCGTCGACCGGGACGGTGCTGAGCGCCGCGGTCGTCATCGGGCCCATTGCGACTCCCGTGCCAACGCCGCCGATGAGCATCCCGGGCAGAAGCTGGAGGAAGTCGGCATGGGCGCCGAGCCGCGAGAAGATGGTCAGCGCGATCGCAAGCAGCGTCATACCAAGAACGATCGGCCAGCGCGGCCCGACGACGTCGGTCGCCTTTCCCGCGAGCGGAGCGCTGACGACGACGAGGAACGACATCGGCAGGAAGACGAGCCCCGTATGCACGGGGCTGTAGCCGAGGACGTTCTGCATGTACAGCGACACGAAGAAGAAGATCCCGAACATCGCCAGCGAGACCAGCAGAGCGGCGACGTTCGCGCCGGTGAAGGTGCGATCCTCGAACAGCGCCAGATCGAGCATGGGCCTGGCGCTCCACCGTTCGATCAGCACGAACGTGCCCAGGAGGATGGCCGCGGCGGCGAGGAGAGCGACGATTCTCGGGGAGGTCCAGCCGTAGCGGTTGGCCTCGATCAGCGCATAGACGAGTGCCAGCAGTCCAAGCCCGGAGGTAAGCAGTCCGGGTAGATCGAGACCCTGCCCGGGCTCGGTCGAACGGGTCTCGTCGATGAGGACGAGCGAGGCGGCGAACGCGAGCATGCCGACCGGCACGTTGACGAAGAAGATCGCGCTCCAGCCGAAATGCTCGGTGAGCACGCCGCCGAGCAAGGGCCCGATCGCGAGTGCGCTGCCGGCGACGCCGGCCCAGATCCCGATCGCCGTCCCGCGCTCCTGACGGGGGAAGGCGGCGCTGATGATCGACAAGGAGGCCGGCATCATCAGCGCTGCACCGGCTCCCTGGAGGCCGCGCGCGGCAATCAAAGTCTCAGCGTTCGCAGCGAGTCCGCATGCAAGCGACGAGAGCGTGAACACGACCAGCCCGACGTCGAACAACAGCCGGCGTCCGTAGAGATCCGCGAGTCGACCGCCCGTCAACATGACGGCGGCGAAGGCCAGCGTGTACGCGTTCACGACCCACTCGAGCTGTAAGACACCGACGCGGAGACCGCGCCCGATCGACGGGAGCGCGACGTTCACGATCGTGTTGTCGAGCATGATCATGAACAGGGCGAACGACACGGCTCCCAGCGTCCACCACTTCCGATTCCGCTCGTCGATGCCGCGCGTCACTCGTTCTCCCGGATCAGGCTGAGCTAACTCTCGCCGCACTCCGCGGCGGGGCCATCGGAAGAGCCACGCACTTCCAGTCGGACAACTACGTACCCGGCGTCTGGCAGTGCGCTCCTCCTCGCGATCTGGCAGTTCAGCAGAACCGAGTAGCGCACGCGATCCTGAGGATTGGCCGCGGTGCTGCTCGAGCAGGGGCCGAAGCGGACCTGATCGTGGTCTGCAACCGAGGCCGGTGCCGGCGCAGACCCACGTTCGAGCCCTCGTAGTTCCGGGCAAGCGCGGGCGTGGAATCTGCGGATGCGACCGCACCTCGGTGGCGGGACAGTTGGGGCCAAGGCCAGAAAACTCGAGTCCACGGTTTCAGGCTTGGAGGTACAAGATGTCGGTTACCATCCCGCGATTCGAAGACGGGATTCCGCTGGCACCGGGTATGCCGGAGGTCTCCGATATCGGCGACGTGTGGCTCGTGCACGCGCTGGCGTCGCTCCTCGACGCATGTGGCGTGCCGGAGGGAAGGCGCGCGAAGCTCGTCGCGTCCGGGAGCGATTCCTTCAAGCCGCGCAAGGTCAAGCGCGTCGTGTCCGATGACGAGACGCATCTGGAACGCCTCGATTCCTGCCGCCTTGCCGCCGCGTTCGCCGCGCTCGCGGTCGAGGCGCGCTTGAACCGCGTCCTTCAGGCGGCGAAACCCGACGATTGGTCCACGGTCGCGCCGCTGCCGGCACCCGAGAAGTTCAGCCTCGTTTCGCGGTTGCTCGACGGACCTGAGCACGAACTCGCAGCGAGGGAGCTCTTCCCGCTCGCGGTCGAGCTGTTCGAGGTCCGCAACGAGCTCGTCGGCGGCAGGGGCGCGCCGGCTTCGGTGCTACGGCTCGGCCCGAGCCGGGCGCGGGCGATCGTCGAGGGCGCCGCGCGGCTCTGCTCGTTCGTCGCTGAGCTCGCCGACGAGAACGAGAGCGAGACGGCCAGGCTCGCGCATCGCGCTGCCGAGGCGCTGGAGCGCCGAGCCGACGCGCTTGCCGAAGTCAAGTCGGCGAACAGCCCCTGCCCCGAGCCGAGCGGGGAGGTCGACTTTCCACCCGAGATCGCGGAGTGGTAGGTGGTGAGATGTCCGCCGTCGCCGACCAGGTTCACGAGCCCCTCGAGGGCGCGGGCCCGGACGGCTTCTACGGCGTCCGCTTCGAGTCGATAGGCGGGCTGGGCGCTCACCTCGCGGGCCAGATGCTCGCTGAAGCAGGAGTGCTCGGGCGCGACCTCAACGGCTCACACTTCTCGTCGTACGGCTCGGAGAAGAAGGGCTCGCCCGTGCGCTCCTACGTGCGCTTCTGTGCACCCGACCGGGCGATCCGAAGGAGCGACCCGATCGAGCGGCCCCAGCTCGTCGTCGTCTTCCATCGGGCGCTGCTCGGGTCGATCGACGTGACCGCGGGTCTCGTACCCGGCGGAACGATCCTCGTGAACACGGCCGAGAGCGTGGCTGAGCTCCGTGAGCGACTCGGTCTCGCCGGCGCCGCGGTCGGCGCCGTCGACGGCCTCGCGATCGCCCTCGAAGAGTCGACGAGGATCAACACCGTGATGCTCGGAGCGGTTGCGCGTGTCTGCACCTTCCTCGGAGCCGAGGCGATCCGCGAGGTGATCGCCGAGCACCTCGGGCGCCGGTATCCCGACCTGGTCGACGCGAACCTCCGCTCGTTCGACCGCGGCTTCGCCGAGCTCGTGCTCGAAGCCGGAACCGGGGCGGCCGACAACGTATCGGCCACCGATCGCCCGAAGCCGGCATACGGCTACCTCGAGGCGCCGGTCGGCGGGACCATCTTCGCACCGGGCAGCAGCATCATGCGCGACCTGAGTGCGTCTCGCGAAGGATCTCTGCCTGCTCTCGACCTCGAGAAGTGCGTTCACTGCGGCCTCTGCGACGTGGTCTGCCCCGACCTCTGCTTCGTGTGGGAGACGGAGGACGGCGGCGGAGTGCGACTGCGCGGCATCGACTACCAGTACTGCAAGGGCTGCCTGAAGTGCACGCAGGCATGTCCGACCGGGGCGCTGACGGAGATCCGCGAGGAGTCGGGCTGGGCAGCGGCCCACCGCGTGCCGCTCTACCCGTGGCTCGAGGAGGAG
>DATIYE010000016.1:0-3851 GCA_035517795.1 Gaiellaceae bacterium
CGCGAGCACGACCTGGTGCGCCATCAGCTGGCGCTTGAGGTGCGCGTCGGCGTTGTCCTCGCCGCGGTTGTGGCGGTAGCTCGAGACCGGCTCGTGCGGTGCGAGTCGTTCGAGCCAGTCGTCGATGTCGGCGATCAGGCCGCCCTCGTCGTCGTTCACGTAGACCGCTGCAGTGATGTGCATCGGGTTCACGAGCACGAGGCCGTGCTGGATGCCTGACCCGCGCACGAACTGCTCCACGCGGTCCGTGATGTTCACGTAGTCGCGCCTGTGGGGCGTCTCGAACGTCAGGTAGTCGGTTGCGTGCATCACGAGAGCGCGAGCACCAGATCCTCCCAGAGCTCGTCGACGTCTTCCAGTCCGACCGAGAGCCGGAGCAGCCCCGCCGGGATGCGGTCGCCTTCCCACCGATGCCGGTCCTCCATGGTCGAGTTGACGCCCCCGAGGCTCGTGGCGTTCACGATCACGCGTGTCCGCGTCTCGACCGCTCGGGGGTCGGGCACGTCGAACGAGATCAGGCCTGAGAACCCCGGATAGCGAACGACGCCGACCTGGGCATGCCCACGCAGCCTCGCGGCGAGCTCGGACGCCGTCGCCGTGATCCGGCGCATCCGCCTGGGCAGGGAGTCGAGGCCCTTCAGGAGCGATCCTGCTGAATGGGGGGAGCACGCAGCGCCTGTCAGCGTGCGGACGGTGCGCAGGGTTGCCGACCGGTCGGGATCGCGTGTCACCACCGCGCCGCACAGAGCGTCGTGGCTGCCGGTGAGGAACTTCGTGCCCGAGTGGATGACCACGTCGGCGCCCTCGTCGAGAGCCCGGAGGTACACGGGCGTCGACACGGTGGCATCGCAGACGACGAGCCCGCCGTGCGCCCGGGCGGCCTCCCAGTCGGGAAGGGTCAGCATCGGGTTCGAAGGCGACTCGAGCCAGATGATGTCGGCCTCACCCGGCGGCGCTCCCCTCTGGTCGAACTCGACGAAGCGGAGCCCCCAGTCCTCGAGCGACCGGAAGAGGACGGAGGTGCCGAAATACGCGCCCTCGGCCAGGGCGATGGTGGTACCCGGACGCGCCAACGCGAGCACGACGGCCGTCTCGGCCGCCATCCCGGATGCAAAGAGCAGCGCCTCGCCGCCCTCGAGCTTGCCCAGGCGATCCTCGGCGGCTGCGCCGGTCGGATGGGCATACCGGGCATAGAAGAACTCCCGCGGCTCGCCGTTCTCGTCATACGGCCAGATGGTCGACCGGTCGACGCGGGGCATCTGCCGAGCGTATCCGTAGCCGCCGGCGGCTGCGGCACGCCGGCGGCTACGGAGACGTCGACCTCGACGTCAGCTCTGCGGGAGCGTTACGGCGCCTGGTTCAGGTCGAGTGGACGGAGGACCGACCCGGCGCATGCGTGTGATGTCGACCGGCCCGATCGACGCGCCGATCCCGGTCGAGGGATCTTCTCCCTCGAAGGGCCGAATTCACTTCCGGCGAGTAACTCGAGAGAGTGATCAGGAGGGCGCGACGGCCCTGCGGGCCCGCAAGACACTCGGAGCGGAGCGAGCGTAGTCGAGTCCCGAGACCCAGGTGAGCGCCACGGCGACGAGCAGGAGCCACCAGGAGACGGAGGTGCTCCAGACGCCTGCCGCTGCGAGGCCGCCCGCGGCTACGGCCACCGCTTGCGACCACGTCTTGAGCTTCCCGAGGTCGCGAGCAGCGATCACCACGCCGCGCTCGAGCGCGGCCAGTCGCAGGCCGCTGACGAGGAGCTCGCGCGCGACGATCGCCGCCACCATCCACGCCGGAAAGACCGCGGGCCCGAGCAGCACGATCAGCGTCGTGAGCACGAGCACCTTGTCGGCGACCGGGTCGAGCAGCGATCCGAACGAGGTCGTCCTGCCTGAGCGCCGCGCCACCCGCCCGTCGAACCAGTCCGTCGACATCGCCAGGCAGAAGACCACGGTGCCCCAGTAGTCGTGATTGTGGAAGTTCACCGAGAACAGGACGACCACGATCGGAGC
The DNA here is from genome assembly GCA_035517795.1 of Gaiellaceae bacterium. Lineage (GTDB taxonomy): Bacteria > Actinomycetota > Thermoleophilia > Gaiellales > Gaiellaceae > PALSA-600. The sequence continues at coordinate 2,007 of DATIYE010000016.1, forward strand.
GCACGCGATGCGCGCCAGGGTGAGCTGGTCGGCGAATGTCATCCACGAGGAGGATACGCCTGCCGAGGCTGTATTACTGTCGAGCACGTGGACCTCTACGAGTACCAGGGAAAGGAGCTGCTCGCGCGATTCGGAGTTCCCGTGTCGGCGGGCCGAATCGCCTCGTCTCCCGGCGAGGCTCGGGCGGCCGCCGAAGAGCTCGGCGTTCCGGTGGTGGTGAAGGCCCAGGTGCTGACCGGGGGGCGCGGCAAGGCTGGGGGCGTGAAGCTCGCCGCCGATCCTGACGAGGCCGCAGCCCGCGCCTCGGAGATCCTCGGTCTCGACATCCGTGGACATGTGGTGCGACGCGTCTGGGTCGAGGCGGCGTCCGACATCGCCCGCGAGTACTACCTCTCGGTCACCCTCGATCGGGGCGCGGGGCGGACGCTGCTGATGTTCACGACGGAGGGCGGTGTCGAGATCGAGCAGGTGGCGGCCGAGAACCCCGATGCTCTCGTCCTCGTGCACGTCGACCCGCTCGAGGGCTGGGAGCCCCATCACGCTCGCGAGCTGCTCGCGAGCCTCCACGACGCGGGCGAGCGAGCACAGGTCGAGCGGATCGTCGAGGCGCTCTACCGCTGCTACGTCGAGAGCGACGCCACGCTGTGCGAGATCAACCCGGTGATCGTGACGCCGGAGGGTGTGGTGCGCGCTCTGGATGCGAAGGTCACGATCGACGACTCGGCCCTGCCACGGCACCCGGGCCTGGCGGAGCTTCGCGACAGTTCGGCTGCCGACCCGCTCGAGGCCTTCGCGCGCGAGCGCGGCGTGATCTACGTCAAGCTCGACGGCTCGGTCGGGATCCTCGGCAACGGCGCCGGGCTCTCGATGGCAACGGTCGACGTCGTGGTGGTCGCCGGTGGTCGGCCTGCGAATTTCTGCGACCTCGGCGGCGGAGGCTCGGCCGACGGCGTGGTTGCCGCGCTCGAGGTGATCGCGCGAGATCCTCAGGTGCGCGCCGTCCTGTGCAATGTCTTCGGCGGCATCACCCGCTGCGATGAGGTGGCGCGCGGCATCCTCGCGGCCCTCGACCGAATCGGGCTCGAGGTCCCCTTCGTCGTGCGCCTGGACGGGACGAACGCGGTCGAGGGGCGAAGCATCCTGGCAGAGGCGGCCAGGCCCGATCTCTACGTAGAGCCGACGATGCTCGACGCTGCCCGCCGCGCCGTGGAGCTCGCGGCGTGAGCGACTTCTGGAGCGACCGGGCCGAGCTGTACCGGACGAGCGCAGCCCACAGCTCGGGGCCCGACCTCGATCTGGTGGTCGAGTGGACGGAGGGCTGCTCGACGGCCATCGACGTGGCGACCGGAGGCGGACACGTCGCCAGGAGGCTCCGCGAGGCCGGCCTGCAGGTCGTGAGCTGCGACCCGGCGCCCGGGATGCAGCCCGACGTCGTCTGCCACGCAGAGGGGCTGCCGTTCGCCGACGCCGCGTTCGACCTCGCGGTCACGCGGGTCGCCGCCCACCATTTCGCCGATGTCGTCCGGGCGACACGTGAGCTCGGCCGGGTGGCTGCCCGGCGGGTCGTCGTCGTCGACAACCTCAAGGGCGGCGCCGATGCGGAGCGCGCCGAGAAGATCCGTGACCCGTCGCACGTCCGCAACTACACGGAGGCCGAATGGCGGGAGCTATTCGCGTCGGCGGGAATCGAGGTGGAGGAGGTCCGCACGTTCGACTTCCCGATCGAGCTCGAGCCGTGGCTCGAGCGCACCGGGTGCAGCGGCGAGGACGCCGAGCGCGTGCGTGCGCTCATGGCTGGCCACATCTCCGGCGGCTCGATCGCCCTCGAGCGGATCGCGCTGCGCG
>DATIYE010000017.1:0-36016 GCA_035517795.1 Gaiellaceae bacterium
ATCGGCGGTGTAGGCGGCAGGTGGCTGGTAGCCGGCCGTCCGCAGGTCGGTGAGCGCGAAGTAGAGAACGGGCGCGGCGATCACGGCGGCGATCAAGTAGGCGAGGGCGATCGGCGCGAGCAGGCGCCGAAGCGCCGGGCGCGACCGGGGTGCGAGCAGGAACGCGAGCAGCAGCGCGATCGCGATGACGACCGTGAGGGTGAACGCGATCTCCGTCGCGAGGTAGATCTGCAGCCCCAGCAGCAGTCCGAGCCTGACGGTGAGCCCGCCCGGGCCGAGCTCGCCTTCGAGCCCGCGCAGGAGGACGAGCGCCACCAGCGGGATCACGAAGACGGCGGTCAGCTGTGGCTGGCCGAGCACATGACCCAGGACGTAGCTCGAGAACCCGAACAGGTACCCACCGACCAGCGACGGCCAGAGCCTCCCGGTGAGGTGGCGGCACAGGAGGTAGGCGGCCCAGGCGGCGACCGCGGGCAGCAGCACTGCCGCGACGTCGTAGGCGGCCACGGGCCCGGCAAGCGCAGTGAGCGGCGCGAAGACGACCGCGAGCGGCGCCACGGTGTTCACCCACACGAGGTCGACGCCGCTCGGCGCCCAGACCGCGTGCGTGACGAGCGGGTTTCCAGCGTGCTCGATCGAGTGCAGCCACCAGGCGAACGACCAGATCGGGATCTGGGGGTCGTCCGGCAGCCCGATGTACTGGTGACCCGACTCGAGGAGCGGCCGCACTCCGAAGAACAGGAAGGCGAGTGCCGCATACCCGGCGAACGCCGCGATGCTCGCGGAGGTCGCTCCTCGATCCGCTGCGGGATGGCCCGGGGCTGACGCCGTGACCGTGCCCGCGCCCACGACGGAAACCTATCGGGTCGGGATCGCGGCTGATCTCCGCGGCGCCGAGTACGATTGCCCGCTGTGTCGACGTCAGTCGTGACCGGAGGGGCCGGGTTCCTCGGTTCTCACCTCTGCGATTACCTGATCGAGCAGGGGCACCGGGTGATCTGCGTCGACAACCTCGAGACGGGATCGCTCGAGAACATCGAGCATCAGCACGACGGTGCGTTCTCGTTCGTGCACCAGGACGTCGTCAACGGGATCTGGATCGACGAGCCGGTGAACTTCGTCTTCCACCTGGCGAGCCCGGCAAGCCCGATCGACTACCTCCGGCTTCCGCTCCAGACGCTGAAGGTCGGCTCGCAAGGGACACACAACGCACTCGGGCTCGCGAAGTGGAAGCGCGCACGGTTCCTGATCAGCTCGACGAGCGAGGTCTACGGGGATCCGCAGGTGCACCCCCAGCCCGAGAGCTACTGGGGCAACGTCAACCCGATCGGCCCTCGAGGCGTTTACGACGAGGCCAAGCGCTACGCCGAGGCGCTGACCATGGCCTACCACAATCAGCAGGGCGTCGACACCGCGATCGCGAGGATCTTCAACTCGATCCTCGCCGACGAGCAGGTGCTCGTGGACGACGGTCGCGAACTGCGCCGCGAGCGGGTCTCCGATGTGGCAGCGCGCACAGCCGGGCAGGCGGTCGCCGCCGGATTCGTGCCCGCAGCAACCCCGGCGAGCATCGCCCCGCCGGGCACTGCGTTCTCAACGGCGGTCGAGTATCCCCTCGACGGGTTCTCGGTCCCGGCGTTCGCCGCGGGAGGGGCCGTGGAGCCTGCCCGGGCGACCTCCCTGATCGCTCACCCGACGGACGAGCCGTGCTTCGAGATCCGCACCCGGTACGGGCGCTCGATCAGGACGACTGGACACCATTCGGTGTTCGTCGAGGGGACATCGGGAGAGCCTGAGCCGTGCCCGGTCGCCGAGATCGAGGTTGGAGACCGTGTCGCGATCGCTCGCCGGATCCAGGTCCCTGAGAGGGAACGGCCGGAGGTAAGCATGCTCGAGGTCTGGCACGCCGCCGAGGGAGACCCGTGGAAGCTCGACGTGCACGCCCCGGGTCTTGGTGCTTCGGCGTGGGAGCTCCGGCGCGATCTCTTCGGGCTGCTCGTAAGCGAGAATCGGAACGCAGGGGAGAACTGGCGTAACGGGGCCTGGACGAAGCTGATCCGGATCCGACAGACGGACCGGATGCCTCTCGCCGTCCTCCGCCGGCTCGGGGAGCAGTTGCCCGAGGGTTCGACCGTGCGGCTCCACGGCACCGGTCGTCGGGCTTCCCTCCCGACCACGATCCGGATCACCGACGACGTCCTCTGGCTGCTCGGGCTCTGGGTCGCCGAGGGCTCGACGCACGAACGCGGCAAGAACGCCCTGCTCACGCTGAGCGGCGAAGTCGATCTCCTCGATCGTGCCGAGGCGATCATCCGGCGCGATCTCGGGCTCCATGTCGTTCGTGTGCCGGCAAGTCCGGCGAGGGCTGCATCCCTCTTCGTGCATTCGGTATTGCTCCTCCGGCTGATGGACCATCTCGGGTTCGACGGCAACCGCAAGCGAATCCCGGGGTGGATCCTCGGGTTGCCGCTCAATCGCCTCAAGTGGTTTCTGGAGGGGTATCGCGAAGGAGACGGCGTCCACTCGGGGCTGAAGCTCGAGCAGGCGGTCAGGCACGAGTTCTCAACCGTCCACGAGGAGCTCAAGGACGACCTGGTCGTCGCGTTCGCCCGCTTCGGGCTCGTGCCTTCGATCGGTTGGTACGAGTCCCGGATTCGCAACAAGACGGGTGACAGGCGCTACCCGTTCTGGCACCTGACACTGGCCCGCGTCAGTCCGTGGAGCATGCTCGAATGGGATGCGGGAGTCGAGCAGAAGTTGAACGCTCGGGCGACCGGCGACCTCGTCTGGGCCAAGGTCACTGCGATCGAGGAGATAGAGGCGACGCCCCTCGTCTACGACTTCTCCGTGCCCGGGTTCGAGAACTTCTGGGCCGGGAGCGGAGTGATGGCACACAACACGTACGGCCCGCGGATGAGGAAGAACGACGGCCGCGCCACGGTCACCTTCCTGCATCAGGCGCTCGAGGGGAAGCCGCTCACGGTGTTCGGCGACGGGTCGCAGACCCGCTCTCTCTGCTACGTCGACGATCTGATCCGGGGCCTTTACCTCCTCGCCATGTCGGGCGAGCACATGCCCGTGAACATCGGCAACCCGAACCACGAGGTGACGATGGTCGAGCTTGCGCAGGCCTGCATCCGCGTCACCGGCTCCTCGAGCCAGATCGTGTTCGAGGCGCTGCCGGTCGACGACCCGCGTGAGCGCAGGCCCGAGATCACCCGTGCCAGGGAGATCCTCGGCTGGAAGCCCGAGGTTGATCTCGACGAGGGGCTCCGCCGCTGGCTCCGCGCTCTCGGGCGCGAGCCGGCCACCTAGCCGAGCAGCGCCTCGGCGGTCAGGCGCAAGCCTTCGGCGAGCGACACCGCCGGCTCGTAGCCGAGCGTCTCCCGTGCCGCCGAGAGGTCGGCCCACGAGTCGCGGATGTCGCCGGGCCGGTGCGGCGCGAACTCCTTCTCGACCGGACGCCGGAGGATCTCGCCGATCGTGTCGGCGACGTGGTTCACGCTCGCCGGGGCCCCGCCGGCGACGTTGAACACACGGCCGCTCGCGCCTTCGGCCTCCGCCGCCGAGATCGTCGCCGCCACGACGTTGTCGACGTAGGTGAAGTCGCGCGACTGCTCGCCGTCGCCGTGGATCGTGACCGGACGGCCGGCGGCGATCGCGGTGATGAAGAGGGGCACGACCGCCGCGTACTGCGAGGAGGGGCTCTGGCGTGGCCCGAAGACGTTGAAGTAGCGCAGCACGACCGTCTCGAACGCCTCGTACACCCGCGAGAACGAGACGCAGTAGCGCTCGGCCGCGAGCTTCGCGACACCGTAGGGCGAGATCGGGTCGGGCAAGGAATCCTCCCGGGTCGGCAGCTCGCGGCTCGAGCCGTAGACGGACGTCGACGACGAGAAGACGACCCGGCGAACACCCTCGTCCCGGGCGGCGAGCAGCACGTTCAGCGTGCCCTCGACGTTGACGGCGCTCGAGGTGAGCGGGTCCTGCACCGACCTCGGTACCGACCCCAGGGCGCCGAGGTGGTAGACGACCTCGACCCCGCGCACGGCGTTGTGGACGCGCTCGTAGCTGCGCAGTTCGCCCTCGACGATCTCGGCCTCGAGGCCGACGAGATTGGCCCGCGAGCCGGTCGAGAAGTTGTCGAGCACCCGGACCTGGTCACCCCGGTCGAGTAGCGCCCGGACCAGGTTCGAGCCGATGAACCCCGCTCCGCCGGTAACCAGCGCCTGGCTCATGCTACCTCCAGGGCGACGACGCTCAGCCCGAAGCCGAGCCACATGACCGCGTCCAGCGGGATGCCGGCGACGAGGCCGAGCGCGTTCCACGTGCCTGCGGCGACCAGGATGAAGCCGGCGGCGACGAGCGCGAAGAACGATCGCTGGCCCGCTCGTCTCAGCGCCAGCACGAGCCCGGTGACGAACGTGGCGACCCCGAGTGCGAACCCGACGATGCCGGTGTCGGCCAGGAGCTCCATCCAGAGGTTCTGCACCCCCCAGCGGTGCTGATCCGAGGGGAAGGCCTCAGCGGGTAGGTTCGGGAACCTGCGCCGCGCCGCTGCGAGATACGGCTTGAAGTCGAAGTTCGAGCGTTCGAATCCGAGCCCCAGCACCGGGTGGTCCCGCCACATCCGCCAGCCGATCCAGAGGAGCATCGTCCGCTGCGAGCCCGTCTCGACCTGGCCGGCGACCGAGGTCGTCGCGGGGGTGATACCGAGGAACGAGAGGTAGTTGGACACGTCGGATCCACGTAAGACGTACACGCCGGAGCCGACGACGACCAGGATCCCGGCGATCGCGAGAGCGCGGCGCAGGGTGAGGGTGCCGACGCGGCGCCCGATCCAGCCTGCGGCGACCGCGGCCAGCACCGTGCCGAGATAGGCGAAGACGGAGGCGTCGAGGATGACGCCCAGGGACCCGGCGATCACCGCGACCAGAGCGAGCCGCGGCCGGACCGCCAACACGATCGCGGCGAAGCCGATCGCGAGTGCTGCACCTGTGAAGGCGCCGAGATCCTGGTGGCCGAGGAACGAGACCTCCCGCTGTCCGGGGCGCGGCCCCTCCGGGTCGTCGACGATCGCGAAGAACATCAGCACTCCCCAGGCGGCCGCCGCCGCCGCCCACGCGACGAAGACGGCGAGGAAGCGATCGACGTCGACGCGACGACGGAAGAGCAGCACGATCGCCGGCGCGAGCAACGCATACTCGATCGTCTTCGCGGCGGTGACGAGGTGCTTGGTCGGCAGCTCGAGTGGGCGCCAGAAGCAGGAGATGACGAAGAATGCGAGCAGGGCGCCTGCGACGACCCAGAGAGGCCTGCCCCGGGCGAGCGGTTCCCACCCGAACTTGAAGCCGGCGAGGATCGCAGCGCCGACCGTCAGGGCGATCGCGACGTCGGAGGAGTAGACGTCGAGCGGCCCGATCTTCGCGTGCGCCTGATACATGGCGTGCAGGAAGACGAGAGGGATCGAGGCTGCCGCGACGAGCGGGAGGACGTCCGCTGCGCGCACGCGGGAGGTCAAGAGGCGCCACTATACTGGCAACCTCGTGCGCTCCCGGGTCATCTGGCGCCGCTCGGCGACGGCGATCGGGGTGTATATCGCAACGGCGCTCGGCTTCCTCACCACCGTAGTTGCGACCCGCGAGCTCGGCGTCGACGCATACGCCCGCTTCGCGGCGGTGGTGGCTGCGACCGCGTTCTTCCAGCTGCTCCTCGACCTGACGATCGAGGAGGCACTCGTGAAGTTCGGCTTCCGCTACGTCGAGGCGGAGCGCTGGGGTCGCCTGCGCAGGCTGTTCGAGGTGGCGGTGGTCTTCAAGGTGACCGGAGGTCTGGCCGCGGCGCTCGCGGTCTGCATCCTCGCGCCCTTCTCGGCGGACATCTGGGGGAGCAGCGGCGTGGTCGTGCCGATGCTCGTCGCCTCGACGATCCCGCTCCTTCAGTCGCCCGAGAACGTCGCCGCCGGCGCGATCATCCTCCGGGGCCGGTACGACGTGCGCGGATGGTTCCTGGCCGCCTCGATGGGACTCCGGCTGGCAGGGCTCGCGATCGGCTGTCGCCACGGGGTGGTGGGCGCGGTGGTCGGGATGGCGGTCGCCCAGGTGGTCGCGACGGCCGCCATCGGCGCGGCGGGGATCTCGGCGTACCGTCGCTTCCCGGTCGCCCCGACCGAATCTCTTGGTGACGATCGCCGTGCCCTCAGGAGCTTCCTCGTCTCCTCGACGCTGGCTTCGTCGCTCGACTCGGCTCGAGGGACGCTCGGCACCTCCCTCGTCCCGACCGTGGCTCCGATCGTGCAGGCCGGCTACTTCCGCAACGCTCAGGCGCCTGCGACAGGCCTCGCGGCACTGTCATCACCTGCCCGCCTCGTGATGCTGACCGAGCAGACCCGCGACTTCGAGGCCGGTCGTCACGATCGTGTCTACTCGATGTTGCGCCGTTACGTGATCTCGACCGGCGGGCTGATGCTCGTCGTCGTACCGGTCTTCTGGCTCCTGATGCCGTTCCTGATCGGCCTCTTCTACGGTCCGGACTTTCGCGAGCATGCCGCGGCTGCGGCCCGGCTCGTCCTCGTCGCCGCCGCGCTCCGGGTGATCTGGGGCTGGACGAAGTCGTTCCCGGTCTCGATCGGACGCCCCGGGCTGCGCGTGATCGTCCAGAGTGTCGAGATCGCAGTGTTCGTTCCCCTGCTGCTCGTGTTCGCCTCGCGCTGGGGCGCCACGGGCGCTGCCGGCGCGATGCTCGTCTCGACCGTGGTCTTCTGCGCGATCTGGGCCGTTGTCATCCTGCGGCTCCGAGCGGGCTGGCACGCTGCGGGGGCCGTCGCACCCTGAAGATCCTCGTCGTCTCGGGCATCTGGCCGCCGGATGTCGGCGGGCCTGCGTCGCACGCACCGGAGGTGGCCTCCTTCCTGCGAGGGCGCGGTCACGAGGTCGAGGTGCTGATTACCGCGGACGCCGAGCCGGCCCCCGAGGACTACCCGGTTCACTGGGTGCGGCGCTCGCTGCCTCCCGGGGCTCGTCATGTGGCCACGATCCGCCTGCTCGCCTCGCTCGCGCGCCGCTCGGCCGTCGTCTACACCACCGGGATGCTCGGACGCTCCTCGCTCGGCTCCCTGCTCGGCCGCACGCCGTTCGTGACCAAGCTGACGGCTGACCCCGCCTACGAGCGGGCACGCCGCTTCGGCCTCGTGAACGGCTCGCTCGAGGAGTTCCAGCGCGACCCGGGTGCGAGGTCCCTCCCGTTGCGAGTCGCCCGCGACGTAGACGTCCGGCGGGCGGCTCACGTGGTGACGCCCTCGGCGTACCTGCGCGAGCTGGCGGTGGGGTGGGGCGTCGCTCCGGATCGCGTGACGCTACTTCCGAATCCGGTTCCGCCGCTCCCCGTGCTCGCCACCCGGGAGGAGCTGCGGGCACAGCTCGGCTTCGACGGCCCGACGCTCGCCTTCGCCGGCCGGCTCACGGCGCAGAAGTCGCTCGATCTCGGCATCGAGGCGGCCCGGCGCGCGGGCGTCGCGCTCGTGATCGCCGGCGACGGGCCCGACCGGGGAGCGCTCGAACAGCTCGACTACGGTCGCTTCCTCGGCCCGCTACCGCGTCAGCAGGTGCTGGAGCTCTTCCTGGCCGCGGACGCCTCGCTGCTCTCGTCCGCCTGGGAGAACTTCCCGCATACCGTGGTTGAGTCCCTCGCGGTCGGTACTCCGGTCATTGCCACCAGGACGGGCGGGGTGGCCGAGGTGCTCGAGGACGGCGTGAACGGCCTCGTGGTCGAGCCCGGAGATGTCGACGCCCTCGCGAATGCGATCGAGAGGTACTTCTCGGAGGAAGGGCTCGCGGCGCGGCTGGAGGAGGGCGCCGCGCCGTCGGTTGCCGCCTACGCTCCCGACAGGGTCTACGGCCGCCTCGAGCGGATTCTCGTCTCGGCGGTGCGATGAAGGCCCGCGTCCTGTTCGTCGGGCGCACGCGCTACCGGTTGCCGCTCTCGGACGGGCTTGCGCGCAAATGGGACGCCCTAGCCGAGCGGATGGACCTGCGTGTGGTCGCGAGCGGGACCGGCTCCGATCCTCGCTTCCACCTCGTTCCGCCGCGTCCGCTCGACGGGCCGAGCTTCTACCTCGCGCTGCCGCTCGCCCTCGCCTCCGAACTTCGCTCGTTCCGGCCGGACGTCGTGATCGCCGAGAGCCCTTACGAGGCTGCGGCGGCAGAGCTCGCGCGCACCCTCGCGCGCTCTCGGGCGAAGGTCATCGTCGAGGTTCACGGCGACTGGCGGGTCTGGAGCAGTCATTACGGCTCGCGGTCACGGGCGCTTTTGCGGCCGGTGAGCGACGCAGTTGCCGGCTGGGCGGTCGATCACGCCGACGGGTCGCGGGCGGTGTCCGGTTTCACGGCCTCCCTACTCGAAGGGCGCGGACGGAGGCCGCTCGGCGTCTTCACCACCTACTCCGACCTGACGTCGTTCACCGGGCCCACGGTGCCCGTGCCGAGCGAGCGGCGGGTGATCTTCGTCGGCGTGCTCGAGCGGTACAAGAACGTCGAGGGGCTTGCCAGGGCGTGGCGGATCGTCGTGGAGCGCGTTCCAGGCGCGCACCTGCACCTGGTCGGCTCCGGGACGCTCACGGATGTCGCCGAGGACCTCGCCCGCGCAGGGGCCTCCTGGGACCACCGGCTCGAGCCGGTGGAGGTGTCAGCCGCGTTCGACCGCTCGCGTGCGCTCCTGCTTCCCTCCGCCTCGGAGGGGCTTCCACGGATCGGGATCGAGGCCTTCCTTCGCGGGCGGGCGGTCGTGGCGACGCGCGCCGGCGGGATCCCGGACCTCGTTCAGGACGGTGTCAACGGCCTGCTCGTCGACCTCGGAGACACAGCGGCGCTCGCAGCCGCGATCGAGCGTGTGCTCACCGACGACGAGCTCGCTGCCCGGCTCGGTGCCGGCGCCGCGGCGGATGCGGCGCACTGGGTGTCGACACCGGCAGAGTACGCCGGTCGCGTCGCCGACGTGGTGGAGGCGGTGCTCGCTTGAAGCGCAAGCCGCGCCTCTTGATGGTCGCCCGTACCCGCTACCTGCTTCCTCTGCCCGAGACCACGGGGCGGAAGTTCGCGGCGCTCCGGGAGCGGTTCGACCTTCGCGTGCTCGCGACGTCGGCCGACGGCGCCGCCCGCGACGACGGCGTCTTCCATCTGGTCGGCCGGCTGCCGGTGCTCGACGGCCCGCTCTTCTACGTGCTGCTCCCGTTTCGCGTCCGCAGGCTCGCGCGGAGCCATCGTCCCGAGGCCCTTGTGACGCAGAGCCCGTACGAGGCGGCGCTCGTCCGGTGGTCCGCGCCGGGAGCCCGGCTCGTCGTCGAGGTCCACGGTGACTGGCGCACAGCGCCGCGGCTCTACGGCTCGCCGCTGCGACGGCTGCTCGCGCCCCTCACCGACCGTGTGGGAGCGCTCGGGGTGCGCAGGGCCGACGCGGTGCGCACGATCTCCGCCTTCACGAGCGGTCTCGTCCGTGGGCTCGGTGTCGAGCCTGCCGCCGAGTTCGCCGCATTCACTGATCTGGACGCATTCGCCGGCGAGCGTGAGCCACTACCCGCCGAGCCGAGGGTGCTCTTCGTCGGTGTGCTCGAACGCTACAAGAACATCGAGGTGCTCGCGGCCGCCTGGCGCAGGGTCGCCGCCCGCCGTCCCGGCTCGCAGCTCCACCTCGTGGGGTCCGGGACGCAGGCGCCGGTGGTCGAGACGCTCGCCGACGTTGGAGTCGAATGGCAGCGCCGGATCGATGCCGCCGAGGTGGCGATCGCCCTCGACCGGGCCCGGGCGTTGATTCTTCCGTCTGCGATCGAGGGGCTCGGACGGGTGGTGATCGAGGCGTTCATGCGCGGACGTGCCGTGGTCGGGACCCGTTCGGGCGGGATTCCGGACATCGTCGAGGACGGTGTCAACGGGCTGCTCGTCGAGCCCGGAGACGCCTCGGCCCTCGCCGCTGCGATCGAGCGGATCCTTGACGACGACGACCTGGCCTCCCGCCTGGGCGCGGCTGCAGGCGAGAGCGCCGCCCGCTGGGTCGCCTCTCCGGCCGAGTACGCGGACCGCATGCGTGCGCTCGTCGACGGCGCGCTCGAGCGGAGCGTCAGCCCGGGGAGCGGCGGGCCGTGAACCACCCGAGGGCGCGGTCGAGAGCCGCGGCCGCGAGCAGCGCGAGCACGAAGTCCCACGGCACGCGATAACGAGTCGTCCCGGCGAAAACCCAGGCGGCAGCGGTCTCGTAGAGGACGAAGATCAGCGCCAGCACCCTGAACGCGACGGGCACGAAGAAGAGACCCACGATCGCGAGCAGGAACAGCGGCACCGTGTAGAGCGGCTCGACCCACTTGCGGATGGAGTCGACGCCGCTCTCCTGTGCGCCCTCGATGCCGACCTGCGGGTCCCACATCATCCAGGTCGCCTGCGCCATCAGTCTCGCCTTCGCCGTCGGATGGTGCTCCCAGAACTTGACGACGAGGTGCTCGTAGTAGCTCTGCTGGGCGCATTCCGGCACGCTGATGATCGTTCCGTGCGCCGTGTAGTCGCCGCCCGCCTCGTCGGGTGTCAGCCACCTGTCGGGGATCGGCCTCGCCCGCCGGGGCGGGATGTCGGGTTGCACCTGGTCGAGCCAGAGCCCGTGTGACAGGTAGCGGTAGGTATTCAGGTTGTTCGCCTTCCAGAGGGCCCGTGCGTCGGTCGTGATCGCGAAGCAACCGACGTCTGCCTTGTTTCGGATCACCCAGGGCGCGAGCGCGATGATCGCGAGCGCGGGCACGGCCACCGCGACGGCCCAGCCGCACCCGCGCCAGACGAGGAACGCGCCGAGGACGAGCGGCAGCACGGTGAGGCGCGCGTTGGAGAGGATCGCGACTCCCGACACGAGTCCCAGCGCGGCGCCGAGCCACGTCGAGCGGCGCTCGGCGACGAGGAGCGTCAGCCCGAACATCGCCGCTCCGAGCAGCTGGTCGAGGATCTCCCGGTTGCCGTGGAGGTCGTGCCAGACGAGGTAGGGCTGAAGCGTTGCGATCACGGCGGCCATCAGCCCGACTCGAAGCGAGAGGAACCGGCGCCCGATCTCGAGCACGCAGAGTGACGTCGCCACTGCAACCAGGAGCTGGGCCGTCCCGACCGACCACCAGTGGAAGCCCCCGATCCAGAAGACCGGGACCAGGAACCAACCGTAGAGCGGCTGCGTGTAGGCCGACGGGTGTCCCGGCACGTAGCCGAACGTCCCGTTTCTCAGGTACATCTGAGCGAGCTGCTTCGACTTCTCGAAGTTGTCGAGGATGGACGATCGCTCGTGCAGCAACACCGCGAGTCGCGGAAGCGTGCAGGCGGCGATGACGAGGATGTAGGCGCGGCGCCGGGTCACTCGGGCATATCTAGAATTCGAGCTTCACTCTGCTTGCTTCACGCTGCTTGCTTACACCCAGCTCGGCCGTCCGGCCGGGCGTGTCTGCCTCGAGGAGTCGGTTTCGCTCATGCCCGGTCCGCAAGGCTACGCGGTCGTGTCCTGTCACGTCGAGCGTCCGCTCGACGACGCCGTCTGGGAGCGGTATTCGAGATTGCTCGAACGAAGACCCGGCGGCTTTCCGATCGCCTCGCTCATGAGGCCGCCGGCCGAGGGGGAGGACGGCGCGGCCTTCGTGGAGCGTGCACGGGAGGCGGCTGGTCACGGACCCCTCGGCCACCACATCCACTGGACCTCGCCGACGCATGCGAGGCCGACCGCGACCGACCCGGCAGCTGCCGTCCGGAGGGAGGGAGCCTGGTTCCGCGAGCAGGGCCTGCAGCCGCGGTTCTTCTGCGGCGGCGGGTGGTACATCGACGCCGACGTGATCGGGGCGGTGGCCGACCTCGGCTACGTCGACTGCACCGCCACGTCCCGCCGGCCCCCGTATCTCCCGGCAGGCTCGCCCCGGGCCGGACTCGACCAGCCGGCCTGGGTCGTGCTCGGCGACGGGCGCAAGGTGCTCGAGCTGCCGACGACGCATTCGCTCGGCGACGCCGCGCGATCGCTCCCTCGCCCGCTACCACTGATCGTGCACATGCACTTCCACGACTACGAGCTGCTCGAGCTGCCGCGGCGTGCGGTGCTTCCGCCGACGCTCGCGCTGCTCGCCCGCCGCAGGCGTCCGGTCGGTCTCGACGCGCTCGAAGCGGATCGAGACGTCGCCTGGGGCGACATATGCGAAGGCTGATTGCGGCCGGCGCCCTCCTCGCGCTGGCGGGTTGCGGGTCCGGATCGGCGGCGGGTGGAGTATCTGTCCGCGTCGACCGCAACCCGTTCCGGATCACGATCCTGAACGACGGCAAGACTGTGGTCGCCGAGGACAAGGTCGCCCGCCTCCGCTACCAGCTCGGCTCCTCGGGCGTGCAGCACACGCTGACGCACGTGATCTCGTCCAAGGGCGACGTCTACGAGGTGGCCACGAACGAGCCGGGCAGGAGCGCGATCGTGACCGTCACGACCACCGCGACCGGTGCCCGCATCCAGCTTTCGCTGCACCCGGAGACCGGCGTACAGCAGGTGTACGACTCCTTCGACACGCTGCCGGCGGAGCATTTCCTCGGCGGGGGCGAGCACGGAGAGACGGTCGACCTTCGCGGTCAGATCCTCTCGGTCAAGGTCGGCGACACCTGCAGCTACGCGCCGATCCCGTTCTTCTCGAGCTCGGCAGGATGGGGGCTCAGGATCGCGAGCCAGGCCACCTCCGCCCTCGCGTTCCCCGGCTCGCCGGGCGGGGAGGGCTGCCAGGTCGGGGACGAGCCGGGGTGCGCCTTCCCCGCGCTGTCCGACCGGGCGGAGATCTGCGTCCAGTCTCCGAATCTCGACGAGCGCATCTACGTCGGCTCGCTGCCGAAGGCGCTTGCCGACTACGAGACCGAGACGGGTGTGCCGGCGGTTCCGCCGCCGTCGGAGCTCGCGTTGATCAAGTGGCGTGACGTCGTGAACGGCCCGCCAGACGTGCTCGAGGACGTAAATCGGTTTCAGGCGGCGAGGATTCCCATCGGCTGGGTGCTGCTGGACAACCCCTGGGAGCAGTGCAACGGCCTCCTCACGTTCGATTCGACGACCTTCCCCGACCCGGCCGGGCTGATCCGGCGGGTGCACGATCGCGGTGTCCGGTTCATGCTCTGGGTCTCGCCCCGGGCCGACTGCCCGCAGGGCTATCCGGGGACGCCGCTCGGCGACCCGGGAAATCAGGTGCTCGACCTGCGTGACCCCGCTGTCGTGGCGGAGCTCCAGCGGCGGATTCGCGCGCTCGTGGCGATCGGCATCGACGGGGTGAAGGGCGATCGGGCGGACGAGAACGACTTCTCCGAGCTCGACCCGACGCTGACCAACGACTACCCGCTGCTCTTCCAGAAGGCCGTGATGGAAGCGCTGCCCGGGAGCGACGCCGCGATCTTCCGCGCCGCCACCGTCGGGTCCCAGTCGGTCGTTCCCGGGATCTGGGCCGGCGACCAACCGCAGGAGTTCGTCGGCCTCCAGCGCGCGATCGTCTCGGGGTTGACCGCCGCGATGAGCGGCTTCCCGACGTGGGGCTCGGATGTCGGCGGCTACGCCTCCCCGCCGGTCGACGATGCCGAGCTGTTCGTCCGCTGGGCGCAGCTGGGAGCGATCTCTCCGGTGATGGAGGTCGGCGGCGCAGGACCCAATGCAACGCCCTGGACGCTTGGCCCCGCGGCGATGGACGGACTCCGGGCCGCCGCCGTCCTGCACTACGAGCTCTTCCCGTACCTCTACGGCCTGCTCGAGGCCCACCAGCCGGTGCTCCGTCCGCTCGCATTCGACTTTCCGGGTGATGCGGCGTCCTGGGGCACGAACTACGAGCTGATGGTCGGCCCGGACCTGCTCGCGGCTCCCGTGACCGGACCGGGCACCACGCCGAGCGTCTACCTTCCGCCCGGGCACTGGATCGACCTGTACAGCGGGCAGGCCGTGCGCGGCGGCCGGACGTTCACGCGGCAGACGCCGCTGCTGCAGTTCCCGCTGTACGCGCGGGCGGGCGCCGTCTTTCCGTTCGAGCTGCGCACCGCCCGGGGATCCTGGTGGGGCGTCGACGAGCTCACGCACCCGGGGCGGGCGGGGTTCCTGGTCGGGAACGGCGCCCTGGTCGACCTGAAGGGGCTTCCGCACGACGTCCAGCTGTTCGTCCCCGGCTCGCGCAGGCCCCTTCGGGTCACCCTCGGCGGGAAGCCGGTCGCCTGGACCTGGAATTCGGGCCCGCTTCCGGGAGTCGTGATCCGGTTGCACGGGCCGGAGATTCACGGCACCGTCAAGGCCTCGCCGTCCTAGGATTCAGGCGTGGCGATACCGGCAAAGGAGCCGTTCGGCGCAGAGGATGTCCGCTCCTCGCGCCCCTACCTGCTTCGGAGGAGCCCGCTGGAGGCCGTGGTCCGACGCCTGGTGAGCATCGTCGCGCTCGTTGCGATCGATCTACTCGGCCTGACCATCGGTCTGTACGTGGCGATCGTGGCCCGGTCGCTCGTCCGCGACCCGAGGCCGATCCTCTGGGACCTGCTTTGGAAGGCGGAGCGAGACTGGCTTCCCTTCCTCATGCTTCTGCTCGTCCTCGTGTTCTGGCGCAACCGGCTCTACGGTCCGCGCGAGCTGCGCGAAGGGGCCGGGAAGGTCGTGTCGTCCGTCGTGCTGGTGGCGGTGCTCTCGCTGGCCTTTGCGATCGGCACCGGCCAGCACATCGCCACGCTCGGCCTCTATCTCGTCGGCACGGTCACGATCGCGACCGCGATCAGCCTGCTCCGCTGGAGCTACGAGTCGATTAGCGGGTCGATGCTTCGCTCGCTGGGGGTCACGCGGAGAGTGCTGCTCGTCGGGGAGGGAGAGCAGGTGGCCCATCTGCGTTCGACCCTGGGCTCGAGCAGGAGCGGCATCGACTACGAGTTCGCCGGCGACGTGGCGTGGGGCCCGGGCGTCCAGGCGGCACTCGGAGAGGACCAGCTCGACGAGCTGATCGTGGCCGACGACGGGGTCGGCGAGGCCCAGCTGCTCGAGATCGTCGAGGCTGCACACCGGCAGGGCGTGAAGGTGATGATCGCTCCGCGCACGACCGACCTGCTCGTCGAGCGCGGCGAGTACGTCCCTGGGCAGGCGGTGCCGCTGTTCGAGGTTCGACCGCCGATCCTCGCAGGTGCGGACTGGGCTCTCAAGCGCGCGTTCGACCTCGTCGTCTCCGCTCTCGTGATCGTGCTGGGCCTGCCGTTGTGGCTGGTGATCGCCGCAATGATCAAGCTCACCTCGCGGGGACCGGTGCTCTACGCCGATGACCGAGTCGGTCTCGGCGAGACGACGTTCAGGATGCTCAAATTCCGCACCATGGTCGTGGGCGCCGACCGCCGGCAGGCTGCGCTCGAGGAGGCAAACGAGGCGACGGGCGCGCTGTTCAAGATCCGAGACGATCCACGCGTGACGGGAGTGGGGAGGTTCTTGCGGCGCTTCTCGATCGACGAGGTACCCAACGTCGTCAACGTGCTCCGGGGCGAGATGTCCCTGGTAGGGCCACGCCCGCTGCCGCTTCGCGACCACGCTCGTCTCGAGGCGTGGCACCGCCGCCGCTCGAACGTTTTGCCGGGGATGACCGGCCTCTGGCAGATCGCGGGGCGCAGCGACCTCACCTTCGACGACCTCGTCCGGCTCGACTTCTACTACCTCGAGAACTGGTCGCTCTGGCTCGACATCACCATCCTCGCCCGCACGATCCCGGCGGTCGCCGCCCGGCGCGGGGCGTACTAGCGTCGGCTACATCAGACCCGCGATGCCGTTGCGGATCAACGCGAGCGCGAGGGCGACGACGATGACCGCGGCCACCGTCCGGGCGTTTCGCTCGAGCCACCGCCTTGCCCCGGCGAGCACCCGACGGGCGCGGTCCGGCACCAACAGCAGCAGCACGATCGCGGTTGCGAGCGGGAGCAGCGAGATGAGCGAGAACGCGATCCACTGGGCGGCGTAGCCGGCCGCTGACGGGTCGGTCTGCGAGATCGCCTTGAGGGCGATCGGGATGAACGCGCCGGGGTTCGCGAGGGCGGCGCCTGCGCCGAGGATCGCCACCGCCGGCGAGGAGGCGACCTTGCCCATCTGCGCTGCCATCTTGGCCTCCTTCTCGGGGTTCCTGGGCTTGCGGAGCGCCCGGACGACCCATCCGAGCAAGAGGATGCCGGCGAGGAGGTCGAAGACCAGGACCCACGTCTTCGGCGTCGAGGTGTGTGACGCCGCCGCGTCGCCGAGCACGAAGGCCGCCACGATGCCGATGCCCAGCGTGGCGCCGAGCGCCCCCAGGTAGAACCAGATCCCGGTCCGGAGCGGACGCTCGCCGAGGACGAGCACGAGGATCGAGAAGGTCAGCGTGGTCGGCGAGAGCATCGCAGCCACCGCGACGAGGGCCAGCTCGGTGTCGACGCCGCTCATCTCGCGCGCATTCTGACGCTTGGGCTGCTCGTTTACCGCGTCGTAAAGGCTGCCTGCGACACTACGCCCGTGCACGCGCCCAAGCTTCTCTGCGTCGCATCGGCGGTCGATCTCGACTTCCGCTACGGATGCACGCCGGCATGGTGGCAGCTCTGGAAGGGGCTGAACGACGAGGGGGCCGAGCTCGTCGTCGCGCCGTACCGGGGCCGGCCGATCGAGACCCCCTACTGGCGCGCCGCGCCCAATCCGGCTTACCTGGAGGGCGAGTCGTATGTGCGCGTCCGCGAGCTCGCGGCTCGGCTCCGGGGCGACCGGCACCTGCGGCGTGCGGAGCATTCGCCGGACGACTCGCGCGCCGACCGGCTGACGCGGGAGGCGATCTGGCGCTTCGTCACGCCCCGCTGGCAGCAGCACCTGGCGCGTCTCGTCGAGCGCGAGCGCCCGGATGCCGTGGTGGTGTTCACGGTGCCGATGGCGCACTTCCGTGGCATCCCGGGCGCTCTCCGGGAACGCTTCGGGATCCCGGTCGTCTTCTACGACGGCGACGTGCCCATGAGCCTGCCCGAGTACGGGGGCATGGACACCGGCTTCAACTACTACCACGGCGCCGATCCCGGCGAGTACGACCTCGTCGTCTCGAACTCCGAGGGCGGCCTCGAGAGCCTGCTCGCGCTGGGCGCGCGCCGCGCCGAGGCCGTGTTCTGGGCGGCCGACCCGGAGTTCTTCGCACCGCAGCCGGTCGAGAAGGAGACGGACGTCTTCTTCTACGGCTACGGCGACAAGTTCCGCCGGGAGTGGATTGCGGCGCTCGTCGGCGACCCGTCCCGTGCCCTTCCGGACGTGGACTTCTCGCTCGGCGGGCACGACTTCCTGGGCGACACCGGTGCGGCCCGCCTCGTCGGGGATGTGCCGTTCCCGTCCTTCCCCCGCGCGATCTCGGCCGCCCGGGTCAACCTGTGCATCACCCGGCGCTCTCACGCGTCGGTCTACGCCTCCTCGTCGTGCCGGCCGTTCGAGCTTGCGGCGACGGGGGCGGCGATCGTGTCCAACCCCTACAGCGGGATCGAGCGCTGGTTCGAGCCCGGCAGCGAGCTGCTCGTCGTCTCCGACCCGGAGGATGCAGTCGCCGCCTACCGGGCTCTGCTCGACGATCCGGCGCAGGCCGAGGAGATGGGGCGGAGGGCAAGGGAGCGCGTCCTCGACGAGCACACCTACCGGCATCGGGCGCGCCGCCTGCTCGACCTGCTCGACCTCGGAGTCGCCGCCCATGTCCGCTGACCTCTCGGCCACGGAGGAGGGAACGGCCCACTCCGAGGCTGCCGGGCCGCTTGCCGCCGTCCGTCGGATCGCGGTCGTCCCGGCGTTCAACGAGGAGCGGAACATCGGGCGCCTGCTCGGCGAGTTGAAGGCGCTCGACCCCGATCTCGAGGTGGTGGTCGTCTCGGACGGCTCGGTCGATCGCACAGCCGAGGTCGCCGCCGAGGCGGGCGCGCACGTCGTCTCGCTTCCGTTCAATCTCGGCATCGGTGGGGCGGTGCAGACCGGGTTTCGGTTCGCCTGGGAGGGTGGCTACCAGCTCGCGGTGCGCCTCGACGGGGACGGCCAGCACGATCCGACGCAGCTGCGGGCCGTCGTCGCGCCCGTCGTGGGGGGCGAGGCCGACCTCGTCATCGGCTCGCGCTTCCTCTCGGACGGCGGCTACCGCTCCTCGGCGGCGCGCCGGTTCGGGATCCGTGTCCTCGCCCGCGTCGTTTCGTGGATCGCCCACGAGCGTCTCACCGATACGACCTCGGGCTTCCAGGCACTCAACCGCAAGGCGATCGCGCTCTTCGCCGCCGACCTGCCGCGGGACTACCCGGAGGTCGAGGGGCTCGTGATGGCGATCCGGCACAAGCTCCGCGTGCGCGAGGTGCCGGTGACGATGCGCGAGCGCGAGCACGGGAGCTCGTCGATCGGGACGCTCGCCGCTTTCTACTACATGATCAAGGTGCTGCTCGCCGTGTTCGTCGATCTCTTCCGCCGCGACGTCGTGCCCCTCGACGACTGATGACTCCGCTCCGGATCTCGATCGTCGCGACGATCGTCTCGATCGTGCTCCTGCTCGTCGTGTTCGAGCTGATCCGCTCCCGGCGCCTGCGGGAGCGCTACGCGCTCCTGTGGCTTGCGACGGGTCTCGTGCTCGTCGCGCTGTCGGCCTGGCGCGGCGGGCTCAATACGATCGCTCGCTGGCTCGGCGTGCGCAGCTACCCGCCCGCGGTGCTGTTCGCGGTCGGCCTGCTGTTCGTCATCCTCGTGCTCCTGCACTACTCGACGGTGATCTCGCGGCTCGCCGACCAGAACACGATCCTGGCGCAGCGACTCGCTCTGCTCGAGTCCCGGGTCGCCGAGCGCGACTGAGCGTCACGGCTCGACGCTGAACCCCTGGGCGACCGTTCGCCCTCGCAGGTGCAGCCGGGGGTTCGGCGTGTACGGCACGCAGAGGGTGACGGCGAAGCACTGGTCGCCGCCGTTCACGGGCTGTGAGAGCTGGAGTCCCGCGCTCGTGGTCACGGCTATCAGGCTCGGCGGCGGGAGCAACGGCATTCCGAGCGGGCCTTTCCCGTTCGCGCGGCTCGTGTGGACCCTGCCGTTGTTCAGGCCGATCGACGCCCCGGCGACGATGACGGAGAGCGCGGCTCCCCAGGCCACGAACGGCGCCGCGCGGCGCCCGGTGAGGACGGCGATCAGGGCCCAGCCGATCACGGCTGCCGGGACGATCCAGGTGATGTGGTAGATGCCGATCAACGCCAGGACGAGGGCGGCGAGCGCAGTGGCGCCGACGAACGCGAGCCACCACCGAGCCGAAAGTCGGCGGAACGGCGGGAGCGCCCAGGCGATGAGGCCGGCCGGCACGAGCCAGATCGGGGCCCACGCGAAGCGGGGGTCCGGGGCGGTGAAGAACCAGACGACGAGGGTGAGTGCGCTGGGGACGACCACGGCGAGCATCGGCAGCAGTCGCCGCCGCCGACCGGGATCCCAGGTGCCGAGCCCGACGATGACCGGCACGACGCAGGCAACCAGGGTCAGGGGCGCCATCACGTCGAGATCGCGAACCCGCTTTGCAAGCCAGTACTCGTGCAGCCAGTGCCAGGAGGAGAGCACCGTCGTGGGGTCGGCGCCGGGGATGCGCGCCCAGGCGTCGTCGACGCGGGTCTGGGCGTGGACGACCGCCGCCGGCACCCGCCAGTCGGCCGAGAGACCGCCGATCGTCAGCGGGAACAGCGGGTATCCGGACAGCACCGCCTGGCGACCGGCCCAGGCGATCGCGAGGACGAGCGGCATGATCACGACGGGGCCGGCGGCTCGGAGGACGGCGCGCACCGACAGTCCCTTGTTGCGGGCCGCCCCGATTGCGAAGACGATGATTGCGAAGCCCGTCACGGGCCAGTAGAGCGGCCGCGTAGCTGCAGCCAGCCCCAGCGTCGCCGTGGCGGTGACGGCCGACTGTGCCCGGAAGCCGGCCTCGACGGAGTCGGCGAGATAGAGGAGCCCGGCCGCGACGAGGGTGAAGGCCGCCAGGTCGAGGTTCGGGCTGGTCAGGCGCTGCTCCGGTGCGGCTCCGATCAGGGCGATTGCCGCCGGGGGGAGGAGCACGGCGAGGCGGCGCGTGAACGACGGCATCCCGTCCGGGGAGGGCCGGAGGAGCCGTACACCGACCTCGAGGAAGAGCAGCGCCACCAGGAGTCCGTTGATCAGGTGAGGGCCCGCGCCCGCGAGCGGCTTCTGGTCGAGAAACGCCGCCAGCAGCAGATGGACGTCGCCGGCTCCGAGCCGCTCGTGGAGGTTCGCCAGCCCGAGCACGGTCCTGTACCGCTCCGCGTACGAGATCAGATCGGCGTGATAG
Source organism: Gaiellaceae bacterium (assembly GCA_035517795.1). Classification (GTDB taxonomy): domain Bacteria; phylum Actinomycetota; class Thermoleophilia; order Gaiellales; family Gaiellaceae; genus PALSA-600. The sequence continues at coordinate 20,318 of DATIYE010000017.1, forward strand.
AGGCCGAAGTCGTAGTCCTGGATCGGCCCGAGGGCGACATTCGCGAGGTAGATCCAGCCGGCGCCGACCGCCGAGGCGACGGCTGCGGCTCGGCGGTCGAGGCGCGGCCACCGACGACGGCGCCCGCCGATCGCGATTCCCGACACGCCGCCTGCGAGGGGCAGGATCCAGGTCCACCAGGTGATCGCAAGTAGCAGGTTCCAGATCACCAGGTAGGCGCCGAGCGCCGCGAGGCCGATCCAGATGTCGCCTGATGCGAGTCCGGGAGCTGATGCGCGGAGCAGCGCCCGCCTCACGATCCAGCCGCCGCCCGCGAGCAGGGCGGCGAGGAGCCCCCAGATTCCGGCGACGGCGAGCGTCGGGAGGACGACCTCCGTCACCACGATCAGCTCTGGGTGCGGTACCAGGCGATCGTTCGTTCGAGGCCGTCGCGCAGCGGCGTCGCCGCGTGCCAGCGCAGCAGGGTCTCGGCACGGCTCGTGTCGAGCCGGCGGCGCGGCTGCCCGTTCGGCATCGACTCGTCCCAGACGATCTCGCCGGCGAACCCGGTCAGCTCGGCGATCGTCTCGGCGAGCTCCCTGATCGAGATCTCGATCCCGGTGCCGACGTTCACCGGACCGGGGCCGGCGAGCCGGTCGGCGGCGAGGACGAACGCGTCGGCGCAGTCCTCGACGTACAGGAACTCGCGCGTCGGCGAGCCATCGCCCCAGAGCACGACCTGCTCGGTACCGGCCAGCATCTTCCTGATCAGGGCGGGCACGACGTGGGAGGTCTCGAGGTCGAAGTTGTCCCGCGGGCCGTAGAGGTTCGCCGGCAGCAGGTAGACGGCGTCGAGCCCGTACTGCTCGCGGTAGGCCCCGGCGCCGACGAGGATCGACTTCTTCGCCACGCCGTAGGGCGCATTGGTCTCCTCCGGGTAGCCGTTCCAGAGGTCGTCCTCCGAGAACGGCGTGGGAGTGTGTTTCGGGTATGCGCAGACGGTGCCTGCGACGAGGAGCTTGGAGATGCCGTGGAGCCGCGAGAGCTCGAGTATGTGCGCGCCCATGATCAGGTTGGCGTACCAGTAGCGGCCCGGGTTCGCGCGATTGGCGCCGATCCCGCCCACCTCTGCCGCCAGGTGGAAGACGAGCTCGGGTCGGGACGCCTCGAACAGTCGCTCGGCGTCGTCCCAGCGGGTCAGGTCGTACTCGGCCCGGCGAGGGACGACGACCTCGTCGCCGCGGGCGCGCAGCCGTTCGACCAGGAAGGAGCCGAGGAAGCCTGCGCCGCCGGTCACCAGGGCTCTCATCGGGGCACAGGGTAAGCCTTACGCGTCGACCAATGTCGTGATCGTGTCGGCCAGCAGGAAGCCGGAGAGAGCGACCGCGAAGATCCGGCCCCACCCGTCGTCGTCGTCGGCGGCTGCCAGGGAGACGGGCCAGAGCGCGTACCACGGGTCGATCCTCGGTGCACACAGGACCAGGACACCCGCGGCCAGGCCGAGCCTCAGCCTCTGCTTCCAGGCACTGAGCGCGAATACCCCCAGCACCGCGACCTGAATCGCGACTGCGAGGTGCCACGCGGGACGGAACGAGATCCCCGCGTCCTGGAGCCAGCCCAGCATCCCGAGCGACGGATGCGGGAGCTGTTCCTCGTACGAGAGGTTCGAGAGCGCCGCGAGCCAGTCGGTTCCGTAGGCCGAGAACGAAACGACGAGCACGACCAGCCCGGCGAGGAGGAAGCCCGGGAGCCCGACGGATCGCCGCTGTCGGAACCGTTCGATCGCCCAGAGCAGGAAGAGCCAGCCCGCCGTCCACTTGACGGCGATCGCCGCGGCCCACGATGCTCCTCCGCCCCGGGGCCGGTCGATCGAGGCGAGCACGAGCGCTCCCAGCACGAAAACCATCATCAGCGCGTCGTTGTGGCCCGCCCCGGCGTAATGGAACGCGATCAGTGGGTTCCAGCCCACGAACGCAGCGGCGAGCACTTTCCGTCTCGCGAGCTTCCAGACGAGGGCGACGATCGCGAGGATGCAGAGCACGGCAAGGACGCGGAAGACGTAGGCGCTGCCGTCCGACGCCCCGCCGTCGAGCCGGGCCAACGGTCGCGAGACGAGCATCCAGAGCGGCCCGTAGGTCTCGCCGCCGCCGAGGGCTTTCCGGCGTGCGTACGGGTCAGAGATCGTCCCGAGCACATTGTAGATCCGCGCGTCCTGCGAGAAGAGCAGCGGCCCCGCGAGCGGAGTCAGCTGGATGGCAACGACGAGCGCGAGCACGGGACCCGCCGACGCGGCGGCACGGCGGAGCAGCAGCAGGCCGACGACGTAGGCGGCGAACGAGACGGGCAGCGCGACCTGGAGCGCCCGCTCCCAGTCGCCGGGCGCGCCGGCGGGCGTGCTCGCTGCGCGGCCCGCCTCGGAGTACGCGGCGACGACGACGGCGACCCCGGCCAGGCACAGCACCCCCGCCGCGACCGCGGTTTTGCGCGTCAAGGGGTCTCTTGAACCGCCGGCCTGGGGTTGAGCCAGTCGACGCGGCCGATCCAGCTCTCCCGGTTCACGGCGTACCAGGCGATCGTCCGGCGGATGCCCTCCTCCCACGAGACGGTTGGCGCCCAGCCGGTCTCGGCGTTGAGCTTCTCGTAGCCGACGCGGAGCGCCATCACCTCGCTGGCCCCGGGGCGGTAGCGCGCCGCGGTGGAGACGAGCTCGCGGCCGGCGGGCCAGAAGCCCTCCTCCTCGCCGATCCGCAGGATCATCGTGGCCCAGTCGTTCATCGAGATGTTCTCACCCTGGCCGTACACGTAGACGTCGCCGGGAATCCCTTTCGCGGCGACGGTGAGGTGCCCACGGACGCCGTCGATGCAGAAGCAGAAGTCACGCAGCGGCTCGAGTTGACCGAGCTCGACGGCCGGGCGCTCGAGCGCCTGCGTGATGATCGTTCCGGTGACGTAGCGCGGGTTCTGACGCGGCCCGTAGTTGTTGAACATCCGGGTGACGATGGCGGGCAGGCCGTAGGCGTCGTGGTAGTTCATGGTCAGGAAGTCGGCGGCGACCTTCGAGGTGGCGTAGATCGACTTCGGATTGATCGGCGAACGCTCGTGGAGTATCAGGCTTCCGAGGTCGTCGAAGTCGTGATGGTGCGACACAGCCTCGCGGACGTTCCCGTACTCCTCGGAGGTGCCCGCGGTGTCGAACTTCTCCAGCTCGATCTCGTGGTCGACGATCGACTGCAACAGGTTCAAGGTGCCGATCGTGTTCGCCATCACCGTCTCGAAGGGACGGTGCCAGGACTCCCCCACGTGAGCCTGCGCGCCAAGGTGGAACACGTATGGCCGATCGGGTGCCGACTTCAGATCGCGCATCAGGTAGTCGATCGACGTCTTGTCGGTGAGATCGGCGAACACGACGCGTGCGAGCTCGGAGCGGCGGACGCCGATGTTGTTGAGCGCGCCCGACGATGTTGCCCGGACGAAGGCGATCACCTCGGCGCCGAGCTCGATCAGCGCATCGGTGAGATGGCCGCCCATGAAGCCGTCGGCACCCGTGACGAGGCACGTACGACCCTCGAAGGCATCGGTGAAATCCCGCCGCAGCGCGTCGAGTTCTGCTGCCGACCAGATGACGCTATCGTCGCGCGGCATCGATGCAGGGTAGACGTTCAGGCCGCCGGAGCGCGGTACGAAGTGGCCTCCTCACGGGGATCTCGACGGCGGTCGTCAGCGCCTCGGCGGCGCTGGCCGGAGCGATCCTCTCGCGGAAGTTCGGCCACGGCGTCAAGACCGACGGCTTCTTCGCCGCCTACGCCGTCTACCTGGCCGTCGTGCTCGTCGCCAGCGCGCTGCGCGTCGTCGTCCTACCGGAATACGCGCGGGCGCGGGTCGCCGGACGCCTCGGCCGTGAGGTCGGCGGGTGGGCCCTCGCGCTCGCCGTGCCGCTCGTGCCGGCTGTCGCGGTGGCGATCGCCGCTCCTCACGCCGTGGCGGGGCTGCTCACGACCAGCCCGGCGGCCCGCTCGAGTGCGGCGGAGCTTCTGCCCTGGCTCGTGCCGGCGGCGGCAGCGCAGGTCTACGCCGGCATCGGCGCAAGCGCGCTCGCCGCGCTCGACGACTACGGGACCGCGGCGTTCGCCTTCGCCACGGGTGCCGTTGCCGGCGTCGCCGTGATCGCAGCGCTCGTCGATCACGGCGTCGTCGCGTTCGGGTGGGGCCTGGCGGTGAACGGGGCGCTTGCCGCGGGCATCCCGCTCGCCGTCCTGGCCGCTCGCCGGGGACTTGCTCGTCCTGGAGGCTCGCTCGGCAAACGGCTCAGGGTTCTCGTCGAGGGGGTCTCGCTGCCATTCGCCCTGCAGGGCCTCTATCTGATCGGCTACCGGTTCGCGAGCGGCCTCGGCACCGGCCGCCCGACGACCTTCTCCTACGCCTACCTGATCGCCTCGCTGCTCGTCGCCGTGACGGCGACCTCGATCGCCCTCGTCTCCTCGGTGCCGCTTTCACGCAGCGAGCTGACACCCGAGCGGGCGGGCCGCCATGTCGTGGCGGCGTCGTGGATCTCGCTTGCGATCGTGGCCGGCGCGGCGGGTGTCTTCGCGCTGGCGGGGCAGCCCGTCGCGAAGGCGGCGCTCGGCTCGAGCTACGGGGGCGGGACCGGGACGGAGCTCGGCCGCCTCGTCGCCTACCTCGCACCCTGGACGGCCGCGGCGGTCGCATTGTCGGTCGCGTTTCCGCTCCTGTTCGTCCGCGGTCGTGCCCGGTGGCTCCCGTTGCTGGCGCTCGGCGCACTCGGCGTGCACACGCTGGTCGAGTGGGCCGGCTCGGCCTGGTTCGGCCTCTCCGGAATCGCAGCCGGCCTCGCAGTCACCACCGCCGGAGTCCTGGTGGTGCTCCTTCAGGCTCTCGGCGCACTCGGAAACGCGTTACGAGGGGTCGCCGTGGCCGCGCTGTCGTGTGCGGTCCCGGCAGTGGCCACGTTCGGGGTCTCGAGCCTGTTGCCGACCACGACCGGGGCGGCCGCGCTGGGGCTGCTCCTGTACGCCGGGGTGCTCGCCGCCTGGCGACCTACGGGGCTCGTCTCGGCCTGGCACTACCTGCACAGGCTAGGTTGAAGCGTGGTCGCGGTCGTCGTCCTTTCCTGGAACCGGCGGGAGGACACGCTGGCGTGCCTGCGCTCGCTGCTCGAGGTGCGTGACCCGGCGCCGAGGGTGATCCTGGTCGACAACGCCTCGCGCGATGGAACAGTCGAGGCTGTCCGCGACGAGCTCCCGGGCATCGAGTTGATCGAGACCGGCACGAACCTCGGCTTCGCCGAGGGGAACAACGTCGGCATCCGCCGTGCGCTGGCCTCCGGCGCCGACCACGTCCTCGTGCTCAACAACGACACCGAGGTCGAGCCGGGCTTTCTCCGCGCGCTCCTCGACGAGGCGGCACGTCGCCCCGATGCCGGCGCGTTGTGCCCCAAGATCCTGTTCGCCGATCCTCCGGGTCTGATCTGGTTCGCGGGTGCCGCGTACGACGCTCGCTCCGGCTACAACGGCCGTCATCGCGGCTACCGCGAGCCCGATGACGGCCGGTTCGACGAGGTGGTCGAGACCGACCGGGCCTGCGGTGCGGCCATGCTCGTGTCGCGCGGTGTCCTGGAAGCTGTCGGCGTGTTCGACGCGGGGCTCTTCGCCTACAGCGAGGACACCGACTGGTCGCTGCGTGCCCGTGAGGCCGGGCTGCACCACTACGTCGTGCCGGCGAGCCGGGTGCGGCACAGGGTGTCGGCAGCCTCGGGCGGGGAGAGCTCGCCGACGGCGCTCTACTACGACCTCCGAAACGCGCTCGTCGTCGCGGAGCGCCACGCGCCGCTCCCGTGGCTTCGCACCTGGCGCCGCCGCGTCGTGCAAGTGTCGGCCCACCTGGTGCAGGCGCTCCGCTCCCCCCGTCGCCGCGAGGGGGTGGCCGCCGTCGGCTCGGCATGGCGGGACTTCCGCGCCGGCCGTCTTGGCCAGCGTTCGCCGTAAGATAGGCCCGTGACCGCGCAGCAGGCCAAGCAGGTCGTCAAGAACGCGCTGTACCGGACGATCGGCGAGACGTCGACGGCGCTCCGGCTGCGCCCGGAGGGGCAGAAGACGCTCAGCATCCTCATGTATCACAAGGTCAACGACCTCCCGGACAACCCGACGACGGTGCCGGTGGGCATCTTCGACGAGCAGCTCGCCCGCCTGGCCGAGCTCGGCTACACGGTCGTCGATCTCGACGCTGTTCTCGACCACTACACCTTCGGTGCGCCGCTGCCCGAGAAGGCGGTGCTGATCACCTTCGACGACGGCTACCGCGACACGCTCGAGAATGCGCTGCCGGTGCTCCAGAAGCACAGCTACACCGCGGTCGTCTTCATCCCGGTTGCCTACATGGAGGACGACACGCCGCTGCCCCACGAGGCCCGCCTGGTCGAGCGCGGGGTGCGAAACCGGACGCTCGACTGGGGGCTGATGCGCGAGCTCGACGCGAGCGGCGTCAGGGTCGAGTCACACGGCATCGCCCACCGGCCGCTCGCCGAGGTGACGCTCGACGAGGCCGTGCGCGAGATCGCGGTGTCCAAGCTCAAGCTCGAGGAGCGCCTGGGCCGCCCGGTGCGGGCCTACGCCTACGTGAAGGGGTCGGAGGCCCACTTCCATCCGGTGCACGAAAGCATCCTCAAGCAGGCCGGATACGAGATCGCCTTCACCTCGATCTCCCGTGCGAACGGCCCGGGCACGAACCCGTTCCGCCTTGGGCGCTACAACGTCGAGCCCTATCCGTCACGCACGTTCGATCTCGTGCTCTCGGGCGCCTGCGACCTGATCTCCCTCAAGGACACCGTGGCGGGGACGCACGCCAGGCGCCTGTTCAACCAGGCCCTCGGCACCTCGACACGGTAGAAGGGGCGCCCACAGACACCGTGAGGGTGGTCGAGTACGACCCTTCACGGCGCCGCGACGTCGCCGATTTGATGGGCCGTGTGTGGGGCGAGCGACCCACCGAGGAGGAGCTCGGCTGGTTCTACGAGCGTAACCCGGTCCGCCCTGCGTCGGTGCTGATCGCCGAGGACGGCGGCCGGACGGCGGGATCGGTGGCCATCAGCTTCCAGCGCATGTCGATCGGCGGCGAGCAGATGGAGGTCGGGATGCCGGTGCGACTCGCCACCGACCCGGATTTCCGCGGGCGCGGTGTCTTCAGCGAGCTCGAGGAGGCGAACGAGGAGCGTGTGCGCGAGCTCGGGATTCGCCTGCTGCTCGTCGTTCCGAATGCCGCCTCCGAGCCGATCCTGGCTGGCCGCCTCGGCTGGAAGAAGCTGCCGCCGGTGCGCGTGTGGGCTCGACCATTTCCCCGGCGCCTCCGGCCGACGGCGGCCACGGTCGATCGGTTCGACGATGCCGTCGGCGACCACCACGCGCGCGGTGACCGCGTCCTGCGCAACGGCGCCTGGCTCAACTGGCGGTTCGCCGACTCGCCCGCCTGCTACACCTTGCTCGCGGGCGGGGGATACGCCGTGGTCGGAAAACACGGGCGGTTCGCCACCGTCGCCGCGCTCGACGGCGATCTTCTGGCCGACGCTGCCGCCGTCGCGGACGGGCCGGCGCTCCTAGCGGCGCCTCCCCCGGGGCAGCGGGGGCGCTATCTGCGGGCCGGATACCTTCCCACGCACCGTACGTTCACGGTGCTCGGGAAGCGGCTCGATCCTGCCGTGGCGCTGCCGGCGCGTCCTCACTTCGAGCTCGGAGACCTCGATTTCCTGTGAGACGGATCGTCTTCGCGACCCAGGTGGTGGACCCCGACGACCCGATCCTCGGGGCGGTCGTAGGCAAGCTGCGGGCTCTTGCAGCGCGTGTCGACGAGGTGGTGGTGCTGGCAATGAGAGCGGTGGAGGGCGCTCTGCCGGAGAACTGCCGCGTCCGGGTGTTCGGTGCCGACTCGAGGAGCGCCCGCGGCCGGCTGTACGTCTCGGCGCTCCGGCACGAGCTCTCGCCCCGCCCGGTGGCGGTGGTCGCCCACAGCGTTCCGCTGTACGCGATCCTCGCGGCACCGCTCGCGCGGCCGGCGCGGGTGCCGCTGCTGCTCTGGTTCACTCACTGGAAGCGGAGCCGGACGCTGGTGCTCGCGGAGCGACTCTCGACGGCGATCCTGACCGTCAACCGCCGTTCCTTTCCGCTCGACTCGCGCAAGGTGTTCGCGATCGGCCACGGGATCGACACCGACCGGTTCGCCTGCGTCGAGCGCGAGGACAGGGGGTCGATCCGCGCGGTCGCGCTCGGGCGGACCTCGCCGGCAAAAGGGTTCGAGACGATCGCCCGTGCCGCCGGGATTGCGGGGGTCGACCTCGAGGTCTACGGGCCCTCGGTGACCGACGAGGAGCGGGCCGAGCGTGCACGGCTGCTCGGGCTCGGCGTCAGGCTGCTCGATCCGGTGCCGTACTCGCAGGTGCGAGAGCTCCTCGCGCTGAAGGACGTTCTCGTCAACAACATGCGCGAGGGCGCCCTCGACAAGATCGTGTACGAGGCCGCCGCGACCTGCATGCCGGTGCTCGCCTCGAACGCCGGCTTCGACGACGTCCTCCCGCCCGAGCTGTGGTTTCCGCGCGAGGACCCCGACGCGCTCGCGGAGAGGCTGCGTACGCTTACCGGGATGGACCGGAACTCGATCGGGCGCGAGCTGCGCGAGCGGGTGGTGGCGCGGCACTCGGCCGGGCACTGGGCCGACCGCGTGCTGGAAGTGGCGCAGCGGTGATCGTTCTCCATGTTCAGAAGGTGGCGGGCATCTCGGGGTCGGAGGCGCATCTGCTCCAGTTGCTGCCGGCCCTGAAGTCCCGGGGCTGGGACATCCGCTTCCTGATGCTGCACGAGCAGGAGCCCGGCGCGTGGGAGTTCGCGCGTGCGCTCGAGGCCGGCGGCGTGCCCGTAGACGGGATCGAGATGAACACCGACGTCAACCCGGGGACGTTCGTGCGCGTCCTCTCGTACCTCGTCAACCAGCGCCCGACGATCCTCCACACCCACCTCGTTCACGCCGACGCCTACGGTCAGACCGCGGGCACGGTCGCGGGGGTGCCGGTGCGGCTCTCGACCAAGCACGGCTTCAACGAGTTCCGCGAGGGCCGGATCTTCGCTCTCGGCGACCGTACGATCGGCGCGCTCGCGCACCGGCAGATCGCGATCTCACGGGGGTTGGCCCGCTATCTGTCCGAGACCGAGGGCTTCGTCGAGCCGGACTTCGAGATCGTCCACTACGGCATCGCGGCCGGGCCGGAGCCCGAGCCGTACGCCGGCGCGGCCCCCCGCTTCCTGTGCGTCGGACGCCTGATCCCGATCAAGGGCCACGTCGTCCTGCTGCGGGCGTTCCGCGAGGTCGTGAACGCGCGGCCCGACGCGACGCTCGACATCGCCGGGCGGGGGGTGCTCGAGCATGGGTTGAAGGATCTCGCGCGTGAGCTGGGCCTGAACGGATCGGTGCGGTTTCTCGGGCATGTGAGCCCGGTGCAGCGCGCGGTCGAGGACTCGCTGGCCGTGGTCGTGCCGTCGCTCGGCGAGGGCTTCGGGATGGTCGCGCTCGAGGCGATGGAGCGGGCCCGCCCCGTGATCGCGGCGTCGATCGGCGGGCTCGACGATCTCGTCAGGGACGGCGAAACGGGCCTGCTCGTGCAGCCGGGGGAGTCGGAGTCACTCGCCCAGGCGATGCTGGCTCTTGCCGCCGACCCGCCGCTTGCCGTGACCATGGGCCGGGAGGCCCGCCGCCGCGCGATCGAGCGCTTCCCGGAGCTTCGCTGCACCGAGCGCACCGAGGAGGTCTACCGCCACTGGCTCGACGTACGCAGCAACGGGGCGCTCGAGCCCGGCCGGCTCGCGCTTCCCGCGCCTGCCCGCAACGGGCATCCGCTCGACTCGACTAAGCCGCGGTGAGCGCGGGCGCGGCAGCGTCGACGTAGCGGCGCTGCCAGAGCTCGAGGGTGCAGAGGCACCAAAGACGGTGGCCGTGGTCGGCCCGCCCCACCGCGTGCTCGTGGAGCATGCTCTCGAGGACCGGGCGACGGAAGAGACCCCGATCCGGCCCTCCCAGCAGCAGCTCCTCGGCCGACGGGCGCAGCTCGCCTCGAAACCAGCTGTCGAGCGGAACGCCGAAGCCGGTCTTGGAGCGCCCGGTCGTCTCGGGCGGGAGCTCCGCGCCGAACGCCCGGCGGAGCGCCTCCTTGCCGCGTGCCAGCTCAGGGGGGAGGGCCAGGCCGAGCTCGACCACGTGGTGGTCGAGAAACGGGGCGCGAAGCTCGAGCGAGACGGCCATCGAGGCGATGTCGGCCTTGGGAAGCAGGTCGCCGGGAAGGTACGACTCGATGTCGACGATCCGGAGATCGGGATCGTGCGGCAGGAACGTCGCGGCGGCCTGGGCGCGCGCCGCGTCGGTCCACAGCTTCCGCCGCAGCTCGAGCGGGAACACCTCGACGAGACGGGCATAGCGATCTTCGGGCCGTTGAGCCGCGGCGTCGAGAAAGCGGCGGGCGCGGAAGAGCGCCGAGCGCGGTTGGCGGCGGGCGGCCGGAAGAGCCCCCAGGGCCGCCGCGCCGAGCGAGGCGGCCGGACGGGGAACCTTCCCGGCCAGCTCATGGGCGCGGTAGCGCTCGTAGCCGCCGAACGCCTCGTCGCCGCCGTCCCCTACGAGGGCCACAGTCACGTGCTGCCTCGTCGCCTCGCAGACGAGGAGGGTCGGCAGAGCGGCCTCGTCGCCGAACGGCTCGTCGAATGCCTCAGTGACCCGGTCGAGCAGAGCCGGTTCGGGGTCGACTTCGAGCTCCTCGTGTCGAGTGCCGAAGCGCTCGGCAACCGCGCGCGCGTACCGACGCTCGTCGTAGCGTCGATCGTCGAAGCCGATGGTGAAGGTGCGTACGGGCTCCGGGGAGGCGGCGGCCATCGCCGCGACGACGATCGAGGAGTCGAATCCGCCCGACAGGAGCGCACCGAGCGGTACGTCGGCGACGAGCCGCCGCCGCACCGCCGCGGTCACCTCGCTGTGGACGCGTTCGATCCAGTCGCCCGCCCCCGAGGCCGGGCGGGGTTGCCAGTAGCGCTCGACCCTGACCGAGTTGCCCTCGACGACGGCGAACGATCCGGGCGGGACCTTGTCGACCGCCCTCAGACCCGATCGTGGCGCGTACTGGAGTGCCAGGAACGCGTCGAGCTGCGCGAGGTCGAGCTCGCGCGGGAGCGTCGGCAGCCGGAGTAGCGCCTTCGTCTCCGAGGCGAACGCGAGCGATCCGTCCGGGAGTCGGGCGTAGACGAGCGGCTTCTTCCCGAGCCGGTCGCGGGCGAGGACGAGCCGCTCCGCTGCCCGGTCCCAGAGCGCAATCGCGAACATGCCCTCGAGCCGCGAGACGAAGTCGAGGCCCCATTCCTCGTAGGCATGCGGGATGAGCGGCGAGTCGCCGGTGCCACGGATCTCGTGCCCCCGCCCCTCGAGCTCGCGTCTGAGGGCGGTGAAGTTGTAGATCTCGCCGTTGAACACCGCGGCGACGTCGCCGCGCTCGCTCTCGAGCGGCTGATCGCCCGTTGCCAGGTCGATGATCGAGAGGCGGCGGTAGCCGAGCACGCATCGCCCGTAGGAGACGACGGCGCCGTGGTCGGGCCCGCGGTGGAAAAGCGCCGCGTTCATCGACTCGACCGCCCTCGGGTCGGGCGGTTCGGTGGCGAGGAGTCCGCAGATCCCGCACATCACCGTCAGGCTAGACCCGCAAGCTCTCGATAGACGTCCTCGTGTGCGGCTGCGGAGCGCTCCCAGGTGAACCCGGCCGCCCTCTCGAAGCCGCGCGCGATCCACCGGTCCGGATCGGCGAGCACGTCCGAGACCGCGGCTGCGATCTCCGCCGGGTCGTCAGGCGCGAAGTAGCGTGCGGCATCCCCGCACACCTCGGGCAGCGAGGCGGCGGCCGAGCAGGCGACCGGGCAGCCGCAGGCCATCGCCTCTAGCGGAGGCATGCCGAATCCTTCGTAGAGCGAGGGGAAGACGAGCGCGGCCGCGCGCCGGTAGAGCGAGACGAGCTCGTCGACCGGAAGGTTGCCGAGCTCGTCGACCCCGTCGGGAGTCGCCTCTCGGCGGCCGCCGCCGGTGAGCACGAGGCGCAGGTCGGGCCGCTCGCGCCGGAGCAGCGCGAAGGCCTCGTAGAGACGTGCGTGGTTCTTGTGCGGCCAGGGACGGGCCGGGTAGAGCAGGAACGGCTCGCGCGGCTCGCCGCCCGGTGAGAAGCGCTCGTGGTCGACCCCGTGATGGATCACCCGAACCCGCGAGCGGTCGAGCTGGAGCAGCTCCACTGCGCGGTCGCCCACGAACGCGCTCGGTACGATCACGATCCGCGCCGTGCGGGCCGATCGATGGTAGGCAAGCGCGCGAAACGACCGCTCGCCACGCGAGAAGAGCTGCGGCAGATCGAGATGCTGGACGTCGTGGAGGGTGATCGCGCTCGGAGCTTCGACCGGCGGGATCCGGATCGTGAGCGGGTAGTGAACGGCATCCGCACTCCGAAGCTTCGCCTGCAGCGGGGCCGGTCTCGCTGCGGCGAGCGACATGGCAGCGAGCCGGCCGGGGATCGTGCTCGCGCGGCGGTACTCGGCGACGACCTCCGACGGCAGTCCCTCGGATGCGTCAGGCGCGACCGGCGGCAGGTAGACGTGGTAGGGCAACGTGCCGCTGCGGGCGAGCGCCTGCAGGAGCGCGCGGGTCGCGGACTCGCTACCGCCGAGCTCGCCCGGCACGAGCGTGAGCAGGGCGATCCCGATCACCGGTCGTCAGCTCGCGGGTCCCGGCGGGCCGGACGCAGGCTTCGCGGCCGTTGCCGCTTCGAGCAGCGCCTTTCGCTGCGCTGCGTCGACCTCTTCGTGGCGCTTGGCCGAGCGCCAGACGAGGTAGACGATGAGCCCTGCGACCGGCCAGCACATGGTGGCGGGAATCAGGAGGACCCACGAGAGCGCGGTCAGCCCGAGCACCATCTCCCAATCGTACGGTCGCGCGTGGGCCGGCGGCCGGTTCAGGTGGCGGTCGTCGTCGTGGAGGTGGTCGTCTTCGCCGGAGCGGTCGGGCAGGCGACACCCCCGCCGGACTTGATCACGACGCAACTGTGGGAGACCAGCTTGCTGCCGGTGCGGATGCGGACGAGGCCGATCACCGTGCTCGCCACCTGAGCGTAGAACGTGCGCCCGCTGGTGGAGGCATCGAGCTGGACGACCACACCGTTGGCCAGATAGGACGCGAGCGGCCGGCTGCCCTCGATCAGATCGGCGACGCGGGCCGTGTAGACGTGATGGGCGGCCTTGAACGCCTGCTCGCCGCGGTCGACGATGTTCATCGCCGAGATCGTCTCCTGCGAGAGCTGCTTCGAGCTCAGGCCCGACGAGGACGACTTCTTGTGCAGGAGCGCGGGCAGCACGAACAGCAGCAGGACGACGAGCAGCAGAACGGGCAGGAGACGTTGGAGATTCATGCCTTGCACGGCCCGTAGCCTAGAGGCCCGGAGCCGGCTGCGAGCTGCCTACCGGCGGGCCGCGATGTGAACCTCGGCCGGGGTGCTCAACACGATGAAGTCGGTGTCCTGGATGGGCCCGAACGGCGTAACGCTCTCGGCGATCCGGTAGGTCCAGAGGCCGGGTGGGGGCCGGTCGACCGCAGAGAGGCGGTTTCCCGGTACGAAGCCGACGACGTCTCCCTGGTAGGTGCAGGCGCTCGGCGCGCCCTGGATCGGTATGCAATCGTGGCGTGCGTCTCCCGCGACGCGCATGATCGTGTACCGGGCCTTCCGTCCGCCGGGGCCTGCAGACGCCCAACTCAGCCTCACCGTCCGGCCGACGGCATTTGCCTCGAGGGGAAACGTGCCGATCGGAACGAGGAAGTAGCCGGGCACCATCGCCGAGTTCGCGGTCGCGCCTCTCGGCAGGGCGGCGACCAGGATCAGCCCGGCCAGCGTGATCACGGCAAGGACGCCCACAACCGCGGCGGGCAGGCGCCCCCCGGAGCCGAAGCTGATCGGCTGGCGGCGGCGCCCGTAGAACGGCAGCAGGAACGGGAGCGACGCGAGGATGAGGAAGTAGGCGGGGAAAGCGGGAACGAGGTGGCTGAAGAAGGCGCCGATCTTGAAGTTGACGACCGGGGAGCTGCCTTTCACGAGCAGGAAGGTCGCGAGCCAGGTTCCGGCCAGGACGGCGGTCACGGTCGAGCGGCGGGCCAGCCCGATCAGCCCGCCGACCGCGGTCCAGTAGACGATCCGCTGGCTCCACGTGTACTCGCGGAAGCCGTCGAGGTTCTCGCGCAGGACACCCCAGTTGAGCTGCAGGTACCTGTGGAGGTCGAGCTGGAAGCCCACCACGACGACACCGACTGCAGCGAGCAACGCCCCGCCCTGGCCGAAGGAGAAGGCAGGCAGGTATCCGAGCCCTCTGTCCTTCCACAACGCCAGCCCGACCAGCGAGGGGATCGTCGCCGCGGCGACGATCGCGAGACCCCGGAACCGCCGCGCGACGAGCAGCGCAAGGGCCGCTGCGGGCACGAAGAGCGCGTTCGACGGCTTGATCACAAGTGCAAAGCCGATCGCGAGACCGGCGGCAAGGGCGTCGAGGTCGCGCCCGGTGGCTGCGAGCCGAAGCGTGAAGTAGGCGGCGACGAGAAGCATCACCAGCGAGGGGAAGTCCCCGCGATCGCTCAGCCCGATCGCGGCGGGAAGCGTCATGTCGACGTAGCGCGAGTGGTAGTCGGCGAGGAAGTAGTGGATGACGAGAACGGGAAAGACCGTCCAGAGGGCGGAGACGAGATAGGCGTAGCCGCGCCCGCCGAGCGTCCGGGCGATGCCGTAGATGCAGAGCAGCGCGATCGGCGCCAGCACGAGCTGGTTGAAGGCGATGACCGCCGGAAGGCCGGCGACGAGGTTCGGCCCGGCGATCTTCGCGATCGGCGCGGTCACGAGCGGGAAGCCGTAGCTGATCCGGCCGTAAGGGATGCGACCGTTGGCCAGCTCCCAGGAGCTCGTGTAGTACCAGTTGGAGTCCCCTCCGTGGTAGTAGACCGGGCCGTTGTGGGACGAGATCCGGCCCACCTCGGCCACGATCCCCCAGTCGAGCAGCATCAGGCCGAAGAGCACGCTCCACGGTGGGACGCGTTCGACGAGGGCGCTCGCTTGGCCAAGCGCGCGTCCCGCGTGGTAGGAGGCCCGCGAGAGCGAGGAGCTGCCGCTGCCGGCCGCCGTCGCGGGGTCTGGGCTCGAGGCGGCCATGACTACGGTACGACGAAGATCAGCACGGCGGAGTTGTCGGCGGGGTTCGCGTCGAGGCCGCTTGCGGTGACGGCCGCGTCGATCCGCTCCTGGCCGCTCCGGGTCAGCTTCACCGAGAATCGTATCGAGGTGCTCATGTCCGACTCGAGGAAGTCGAGGTTGCATCGGAGAGTGTGCGTCCCGGTGCAGCTGGTGCCGCGCACCGAGTAGGGCACCCCGAGCAGCTTCATGCTTGGGTCGAGGTGGACAACGAGCTCGACGTTCTGGGCCGTCGCCCCGCCTGCGTTCCCGACTGTCAACTCGAGATCCTTGTCGCCGTTCAGCCAGGTGTTCCCAGGCGGCGGCGGCATCGCCAGCTGCAGGTCGACGTACCCCGCCTGAGCGGTCAGGTTCAGCTGCGGGTCGTACCGGCGGCTGAGAGCCGAGGCGAGGCTAGCCCCGTAGCTCACGACGTACAGGCA
>DATIYE010000018.1:0-12642 GCA_035517795.1 Gaiellaceae bacterium
AGCCGACCCGTCTGCTCGCGGCCGACGCGGCGATCGCGGAGTTCGTGAAGAAGCTCCCGTCGCAGTACCGCGCGGCCCTGATCACGTTCGCGAGCGATATCGCCGTCAAGGTCCCTCCGACCTACGACCGCAACCTGCTGATCCGGGGGCTCCCGACAAAGCCGCAGCTCGAGGGCACCGGGATCGGCGATGCGCTCGCGGAGGCGGTCGCGGTGGCCGAGAAGGCCGTCGGGCCGAGCAAGCCGGGGGCACCGCACCCGCCCGCGACGATCCTGCTCGTCTCTGACGGCGGCCAGAACGCCGGCAAGGTGACGCCGATGGCCGCCGCCGCCCAGGCGCGCAAGGCTGCGATCCCGGTCTCGACCGTCTCGGTCGGCACCCCGGGCGGCCGGGTGCACCAGACGATCCCGTATGGAGCGGGAGGGAAGACGGTCCCGCTCGTTCAGCAGGTGCCGGTCGAGCCGAAGACGCTGGTCACGATCGCAAAGCTGAGCGGGGGCACGTACTACGCCGCCCATACCGCGAGCAGCCTCGCGAACGTCTACAAGAGTCTCGGCTCGCGTCTCGTGTACGAAGACCAGATTCGCGAGATAACGGTCGGTGTCACCCTCGCCGCCTTCGCGCTGATCCTCGTCGCTGCCGGCCTGTCGGCTTACTGGTTCCGGAGGCTCGTGTGATCACGCGTCGGCTCGCCCTGGCGGCGCTCGTCTCGGGGCTCGCGTTCGCTGCGGTACCGGGTGGCGCGGGCGCCGCCAACGAGTGCAACGGGGTCCCACGCTGTATCCCGGTCGAGGGCCCCTGGGTCGCCGTTCCCGCCTCCGGGGAGGCGGACTACGTGCTCTCGTGCCCGCAGGGGAAAGGCATCGTCGCCGGTACCGACGGCCGTGCGAGCTCGACCGACATCCGCGCGACGTTCGACGGGATCCTGGGTAGCCCGGTGGCGTCCGGCCGTACGACCAACAGCGCGGTGCTCTTCCGGGCGGTCTCGGCTCACCATCGTGCAGGCCTGTTCAAGCCCTTCATCGGTTGCATCCCGACCGAGACGGCGGTGCGGAACACGATCGCGACCGAGCTCTCCCCGCTCGGAGCGCCGCTCGATTTTCGCACGATGACGGTCAAGATCAGTCCGGGGCTTCAGCGGACCGTGACTCTCTCCTGCCCGGCGGGTGAGTCGCTCGTCGACAGCTGGAACGCAACGGCGTTCGGAACCGCGAAGCCGGCACCGCAGCTCGCGAGCGCGATCCAGGTGCAGACCAAGATCGTGAACGGTCGCGCACGCCTGGCGATCACGGCCAGCGAGGCACTTCCCGCGGGCATCCAGGCTCAGGTGCAGATCGGCGTGAGGTGCGCCCGCTGATGACGTTCGGCTCGCCCTACTACCTCCTCGCGCTGCTGGCGATCCCGATCCTTCTTGCGGTCGCGGTCGTCGTCGACCGCCGCCGGACCCGCTACCCGGTCGCCTTTACGAACTTCGGCGTCCTCGAGGGGATCGTCTCGCGGCGCCGTCGCTCCCTGAAGCGTCTCATCCCGATCGCGCTCCTGCTGGCTGCGCTCGTCTTCGCTGCCGGGGCGCTCGCGCATCCGCGCGTCCGGCTCTCGGTCCCCGACCAGAACGCGACGATCATGCTGCTCGTCGACGTGTCGGGGTCGATGCGTGCGAACGACGTCGAGCCAACGCGGCTCGACGCGGCGGTCGACGCGATGCGCACGTTCCTCGACCGCCTGCCCAAGCAGTTCAAGGTCGGGCTCGTCGCATTCAGCTCGGAGCCGGAGCCGCTCGTGGCGCCCACCTCGGACCGGAACGCGATCCGACAGTCGATAGCGCTGCTCGAGCCGGAGGCAGGAACCGCGCTCGGCGACGGGATCGCCGTCGCCGTGAAGATGCTCACGAACTCGCTTCGCCAGGCGGGCTACGTCCGCAAACCGGGTGAGCAGTTTCCCGGAGCGATCGTCCTGCTTTCCGACGGCGCCCAGAATCGCGGGATCCTGCAGCCGCTGCAGGCGGCGCGAATGGCGAAGGCGGCCGGGATCCGCATCTTTCCGGTCTCACTCGGAACCCCGAACGGGAAGGTCACCTTCGGCTTCGGAGCCTACACGAACTCGGTTCCGGTGCCGCCCGACCCGATGACGATGAGCGAGATCGCCGCCGCCACGGGCGGCAAGTCGTATACCGCGCAGACTGCCTCGAGCGTCGTGCAGATCTACAAGACGCTCGGCTCGAGCATCGGCCGAACGCACAAGCGGGTGCAGGTGACCTCGTGGTTCGCCGCGGCAGCGGCCGGCCTCCTGCTCGCCGCGGTTGCGGCAGCCGGGATGTTCGAGGGACGAATCCCCTAGGGTCATGACCGCCGTGGCGCCGCCGGTGCTCCATCTTTCGCTGATCGTGGGCGGTGAGCTCTGGAGCGAGGACGGCGGGAAGGTTGGACGTGTCGACGATCTGATCGTCCGGCTCGGCGAGGACGGGTACCCTCCGGTCACGGGCCTGCTCGCATCGGTGGCCGGCCGTCAGGTCTTCGTGCCTGCGGACTCGATCTCGCGGATCGACCAGGGCCGGGTCACGCTCGCCGCAGCGCGGCTCGATCTGCGGCCGTTCGAGCGCCGGCCGCAGGAGGTGCTGCTCCGCAAGGACGTGCTCGACCGGCAGCTGATCAACATCGACGGGGCCCGGCTCGTCCGCTCGAACGACATCGAGCTCGCCCGTCTCGACGGGTGGTACCGGGTGGTCGGCGTCGACGTCGGTCTGCGTGGGTTCGCGCGGCGGCTCCTGCCGCGGTCACTCGCCGGCGGGGTGAAGGAGAGTAGCTTCCTCGACTGGGCGAGCGTCGAGCCGTTCACGGGTCACGTTCCGACCGTGCGGCTGAGGATCCCGCACCCGCGGCTGGCCAGGCTCCATCCGGCCCAGCTCGCGGACCTGGTCGAGGCGGCGTCGCACAGCGAGGGCGGGGAGATCATCGACGCGGTCGGAGTCGACCCGGAGCTAGAGGCCGACCTGTTCACCGAGCTCGAGGCGGGCCACCAGGCCGAGTTCCTCGAGGAGCGCAGCGACGAGGAAGTGGCGGCGTTGCTCGCGCTGATGGAGGCAGACGACGCCGCCGATCTCGTCCGTGAGCTGCCCGACGAGCGCCGCGAGCGAATCGTCGAGGAGCTTCCTCGGGTCCAGAATAGGCGCGTTCGCGCGCTGCTCGGCTTCGACCCGGCGACGGCCGGCGGGTTGATGAGCCCGGAGTTCGTCTGCGTGTATGCGCAGGCGAGCGTGGCCGAGGCGCTCGAGCGGGTCCGCCGTGACCCGGGCCCACCGGACTCCCTGGCGTGGGTGTTCGTGATGAGCTCGCACAAGCGCCTGATCGGTGCGATCACCCTCCCCGATCTCCTGCGCGCCGATCCCGAGCTCCCGGTGGGCGACGTGGCGGCCGTGCCCCAGCGCGTACGGCCCGATGCCGACCTGGAGGAGGTCGCTCGGCTGATGACCGACTACGATCTGACCGTCGTCGCGGTCACCGATCCCGAGGGGAGGCTCGTCGGCGTGATCACGGTCGACGACGTGCTCGAGCTCGTGCTGCCGCGCGGCTGGCGCCGCCGCTTCGGCGTGCTCGGCGACGACTGACCGAGCTAACCGAGGGACAACAGCCGCGCCGCGTGACGTCGGCTACCCTTGTTGTCGAGATGGGCGTGATGTTGCAGATGGTGGACCTCGATGGCGGGTTCAGTACGTGCCGCCATCAGGTCGGCGCGGGACCGGGCGCTCGCCCGTCGTCCGCGCCTGCGGCCTCGTAGTCCGCGCACTGCCCGCCTCCTCGCGCTGCTCGCGGTCCTCGGCCCCGGGCTGATTGCGGCCAACGCCGGCAACGACGCCGGCGGCATTGCGACCTACGCGTCGGTCGGCGCGAAATACGGCTACGACCTGCTCTGGATGATGGTCCTGATCACGATCTCGCTGATCGTGGTCCAGGAGATGGCGGCGCGGATGGGGGCGGTCACGGGCAAGGGCCTGGCCGAGCTCATCCGGGAGCAGTACGGCGTCCGCTGGTCGACCTTCTCGACGGTCTCCGTACTCGTGGCGAACCTCGGAATCTGCATCAGCGAGTTCGTCGGCGTCGGCGCCGCCCTGTCGCTGGCGGGGATCCCGAAGTACGTGTCGGTGCCCGTCGCGGGCGTGGTCGTCTGGTCCCTCGTCGTCCGCGGCTCCTACCGGTCGGCGGAGCGCATCTTCGTGCTGATGGCGCTGCCCTTCTTCGCCTACCCCGTCGCCGCGATTCTCGCCCATCCCCACTGGGGAACGGTCGCGACCTCGACCGTGGCCCCGCACGTCGAGCTCAACTCCGGCTACCTGTTCCTGTTCGTCGCCACGGCCGGGACGACGATCACGCCTTTCATGCAGCTCTATCTCCAGTCCGCGGTCGTCGAGCGCGGTATCGGGCCCGACGAGCTGCCTGGTGAACGCGCCGAGGTCGTCGTCGGCTCGGTGTTCGCGAACCTGGTGGCGGCGTTCATCATCATCGCCACCGGCGCCACCCTCAACGTCCACGGCGACCGCAGCGTCTCGAGCGCCGCGGACGCGGCGAAGGCGCTCGCGCCGTTCGCCGGCCGCTACGCGGAGGTGCTCTTCGCAGTCGGGCTGCTCGGGGCGAGCCTGCTCGCGGCAGCGATCCTGCCGGTGACGGCCGCCTACGTCGTGGCGGAGACCTTCGGCTTCGAGAAGGGAGTCAGCCGGCGTCCCCGTGAGGCACCGGTGTTCGTCGCCGTCGTCACCGTACTGATCCTGATCGGGATGACGGTCGCGATGATCCCGGGTTTGCCCGTGATCGGCCTGCTCGTCGCCGTCCAGGTGGTCAACGGCGTCCTCCTTCCGATCACGCTGTTCTTCCTCTGGCGCCTGGCGTCGAACCGGGAGCTGATGGGCCGGTACGCGAACGGAAGAGCCTTCTCGTTCCTCGCCGCAGCGACGGTGTTCGTCACCTCCGGCCTCTCGATCCTCCTGCTGGCGGTCACCGCCGCGGGTCTTTGACCGTCAGAGATCGAGGTCGAGCCCGCGCAGCGCGAGGAACACCGCCTCGCTGAAGGTCGGATACGGCTGAATCACATCCAGGAGCACCTCGATCGGCGTCTCGGCTCGGATCGCGAGCGTGAGCTGCTGCAGCCACTCCCCGGACTCGGGCCCGACCGCGACCGCGCCTGTGACCACGCGGCGGTCGGGATCGGCGGCGATCTTGACGAACCCCGGCCGCTTCGGCCGCTCGTAGGTCGAGAGGCGCGGGGTCGAGGTCAGCGGCCAGCTCGAGGTCTTCCCCTGGAGCGTGCCGACGGTGGCCACCTGTGGGTCGGTGAAGATCGTCGCCGGGATCGCCCGGTGATCGGCGCGGGCTTTCCGGCCGGCGATGTCGTAGGCGGCGACGCGGGCGTGGTACTTGCCGAGGTGGGTGAAGAGGGCGATCCCGGTTACGTCGCCGATCGCCCAGACGTTCTCGGCCGCACGCATCCGCTCGTCGACCTCCACTCGGCCGCGGGTGATCGTCAGTCCGAGTGGGTCGAGCCCGTCCACGTTCGGCCTGCGCCCGGTGGCGAGGAGCAACCGGTCGAACGGCAAGCGCTCACCCCCGTCGAGAACGGCCGCGTCGCCTTCGATCGCGTTTACCTCGACGCCGAGGCGGACGTCGACGCCGTCCTCGCGCAGGCCCTGCTCCACGAGCGCCGCAGCCTCGGCGTCGACGCGCGGCAGCAGGCGCTCGTCCCCCTGCGCCAGGGTGACTGTCGAGCCGACCCGGGCGAAGAACTGCGCGAGCTCGCAGCCGACCGGGCCTCCGCCGAGCACCAGTAGCGAGCCCGGCACCTCGAGCGTCTCGGTCGCCTCGACGTTCGTCCAGTAGTCGACCGTGTCGAGGCCCGGGATCGGCGGGATCGCCGGAGACGAGCCGGTCGCCACGACTAGACGGTCGTACTCGACCTCCCGGCCGTCGACCGAGATCAGACCCGGGGCGACCACCGTCGCGTCGCCCCGAACGAGCTCGCAGCGCTGCCCCGCGAGCCATTCGACCTGAGACGAGTCGTCTCGCTCGGCGACCTTGTCGCGCCAGCCGAAGACCCCGACCGGGTCGAGCCGAGCAGGCTCGATCCCGGGCGCCCGGCGGGTTGCCGCGACGAGCTCGGGCCCGCGAAGCATGGTCTTCGTCGGCATGCACGCCCAGTAGGAGCACTCGCCGCCGACGAGACGGCGCTCGACCAGCATGATCTCCACTACGCCGTCGAGCCGGCGGAGGGCTCCGACGAAGTGCTCGCCGGAAGACCCCCCACCGAGAACGACGACGCGCACCTCTAGGTGAGACCGTTGGCCTTCAGGAACTGCTGCGCGACCGAGGCGGCGGACTTCTTGTCCACCTCGACCGCCTTGTTCATCGCGATGATCGCGGGAAGCGTCAGCTTCGACGAGACCGCGTTGACGGTGCTTGCGAAGCTCGGCCCCGCAGCCGAGACGACCGAGGTCGTCACGATCGGCGCCACGTTCTGGAAGCCGGTGATGTGCTTGGGATCGGTCAGCACCGTGTACTTCGAGGGCGCGAGCAGCGGCGGGTCGGTCGAGAAGACGTCGGCCGCGAGCACCGCGCCGGAGTCGAGCGCCGCGTACGGCGACACGCTTCCAACGGACTTGAACGACGCGTTCTTCAGCCCGTACCGCTTGGTGTATCCGAGGAAACACGTGTTGCGGGTCTGGCACTCGGGGAAGCCGCCGAGCTCGAACGGGCCGACCTTTTGCAGGTCGGAGATCGTCTTCAGCCCGTACTTCTTCGCCGTCGCGTTCGTCACCGCGAGCACGTCTGTGTCGTAGAACGGCGTTGCGTCGAGCAGCGTAAAGCCCTTCGCCGCCTCCAGCTTCTTCGCGAGGGCGTAGGTCGCCGACGCGGTCGAGGGCGACGTCGCGTGATGGAAGACGTCCTGGACGATCACGCCCGTGTACTCGGGGTAGAAGTTGATCTTGCCGCTCGTCAGAGCGGTCTGGATCACCTCCGTCGAGCCGATGTTCTCCTTGTACGAGACGCTGAAGCCCTTCGCCTCGAGGGCCTGCTTGTAAAGCTCCCCGAGGATGAACTCCTCGGGGAAGTTCTTCGTCCCGATGACGATCGTCGGCGCGGCTCGATTGGCCGATCGTGCCGTTCCGACCACTCCGCCGACGACGATCGCAACCCCGAACGAGATGGCGAAGGCCGCCTTCGCGGCCCTCCGCGTGTGCTTCCTGATCACAGCCCCTCCTTTCCGAGTTCCCCTGCCGGATTCTGGACCCTAGCCACCCGGACTCCTTTCGGGGTGGTCGCCCGTTGCAACGCCAGAAGCAGCGCCCATACTCCCGCCGAGAGCGCCATCACGCAGATCGAGGCCCCGAGCACGCCCGAGAGCCGGTAGCTCGCCTGGTTGGCGATGATGTCGCCGAGGCCGCCGCCGCCCGCGTACGCCGCGATCGGGGCGGTTGCGACCACGGTCACCGCCGCCACGCGGATCCCGATGTAGATGAGCGGCAGAGCAAGCGGGAGCTCGATCCGAGTGAGGATGCCGCTGCGCGAGAGGCCCATGCCTCTCGCCGCCTCGACTGCGTCCTCGTCGACGCCCTCGACGCCGAGATAGGCGTTGGTGAGGATGGGGCCCAGCGCAAGGACTGCGAGCGCGACCATGTTGTTCTCGAACCCGAGTCCGAGCACGGTCAGGAAGACTGCGATCAGGAAGATGCTCGGCAGCGACCGCCCGAAGAGCGAGGCTCCGATCGCGACGCCTGAGCCCCGGTGGAGATGCCCGAGGACGATCCCGAGCGGCAGCGCAACCAGAAGCGCGAGGCCGATCGCGGCCCCGGAGAGCTCCATCTGCTCGAGCGCCTTGGTGGCGAGCAGCCCGGGGTTGTCGGCGATGAAGCGCAAGGCTTGGACGAACGTGTGGGTGTTCGCGGTGTCGTAGATCATCCGCCGGCCCTCGTCCACGGTGTGACGGCGCGACCGAGCAGGACGAGCGCCCGGTCGCACACGAGCGCGAGTGCGATTGCGAGGATGCCCGCGGAGTAGATCTCGGTCTTGAACGGCGTCGGCAGCGCGATCGCGTAGAAGATCGGGAAGCCGAGGCCCTTCGGGAGGATCGTCGCCGCGATCGTGGCGATCGCGATCGTCGAGACGACGGCGATGCGGAGGCCCCCGACGATCGCCGGCAGCGCGAGCGGCACCTCGACGCGGAACAAGGTCTGTCGCGGGGTGAGCCCCATCCCGCGCGCGGCCTCGATCACCTCTGGCGGCGCCGCCTCGAGGCCGGCGACGATATTCGGGAACAGGATCACCAGTGTGTAGGAGACGAGCGCGATCTCGACCGTGGTGTATGTGAGCCCGGTGAACGGGACGAGGAGCTGGAAGAGGGCGATGCTCGGGAACGTGTAGACGAGCGCAGCGACGATCGAGATCGGCTGTTCGGCGCGTCGCCGCCGGTGGGCGAGGAGCGCGAGCGAGAACGCGAGGACGAAGCCGACGGAGACCGCGATCGCTGTCAGCTCGACGTGCTGGGCGAGGGCCGGCCCGAGCGTGTCGCCCCAGTGCTGCTTCACCCAGTCCCAGCAGAACAGATGGTCGCCGGTGACGCACGAGCTTCCCGATCCGAAGTTCGGGATCACGGGACCGCCGGCGGCGGTCATCGCAGGAGCTCCGCGGCATGTGCGAGCGAGAGCACCCCGATCGGCGTGCCGTCGTCGCCCAGGACGAGCAGGCGGCTCTCGCCGCTCTCGACCATCAGCGAGACGGCGTTCCTCACCGTGGACGCGCCCGATGCCTCGACCCGTGGACGGTCGGGGTTCGGCACCGGGTCGAGCTCGAGCTCCGAGAGCCTTCGCAGCGCCAGCCGGCGCAGCGCGCGATCCTCGCCGATGAACTCGGTGACGAACTCGTCGGCCGGGTGGGCCAGGATCGCGTCGGGCGTGTCGTACTGGGCGAGGAGGCCGCCTTCGCGGAGGATCGCGATCCTGTCGCCCATGGTGATCGCCTCGTCGATGTCGTGGGTGACGAAGATCACGGTCTTCGCGACCGTATGGTGCAGCCGCCTCAGCTCGTCCTGGAGGCGCGCCCGGGTGATCGGGTCGAGCGCCCCGAAGGGCTCGTCCATCAGCAGCAGCGGCGGATCGACCGCGAGCGCGCGCGCGAGGCCGACGCGCTGGCGCTGCCCGCCGGAGAGCTGAGACGGGTAGCGCTTCGCGTCGCCCTGCTCGAGCCCGACGAGGTCGAGCAGTTCGGCAGTGCGCTCCTGGATCCGTGTCTTCGACCACCCCAGGAGGCGCGGCACGGTGGCGATGTTGTCCCCGACCGTCATGTGCGGGAACAGGCCGACGTTCTGGATCACGTAGCCGATGCCACGCCGGAGCTCCACGGGCTCCAGCTCGCGGATGCTGCGGCCGTCGATCCGGATGTCCCCCTCGTCCAATGAGATCAGCCGGTTCACAAGCTTCAGAGCGGTCGTCTTGCCCCCTCCGGACGGGCCGACGAGGACGCAGAAGGTGCCTGCAGGGATCGTCAGCGAGAGCTCGTGGAGCGCCGCTCCGTCGCGTCCGGCATAGCGTTTGGTGACGCGGTCGAAGACGATTTCTGCCGCGGTACTCACCGGGCGACCTCGGCCACGGCGGGCGCTCGCAGCGCGACCTTGCGGATGCCGGCAGTGCCGATCACGCCTCCCGCCAGGAAGAGTGCGGCGGTGATCGTCATCGATGTCCTGTACCCGTGGAGGTCGAGCTGGTTCCCTGCCCCCGCGATGGCGGCTCCGACGATTGCGATGCCGAGCAGGCTTGCGGTACGGGCGACGGCGTTGTTGACGCCGGAGGCGATCCCCGCGTCGCCGGGCCCGGCGTCGGCCAGGACGGTTGCCGTGAGCGGCGCGACGATCAGCGACAGTCCGGCTGCGAACAGGAGCAGCGGCGGCAGCATCTCGGTCCAGTAGTCGAAGCCGGGCGAGAGCTCCCGCAGCCAGAGCATCGCGGCGGCACACACGAATGGGCCCGAGCCCATGAAGAGCCTCGGGCCGAGCCGCATTGACAGGCGCCCGACACGGCTCGAGGCGAAGAACATCACGATGGTCACCGGCAGCGTCGCGAGCCCGCTCTTGAGAGGCGAGAAGCCCCCTAGCTGCTGGGTGAAGAGCGTCACGAAGAAGCTCTGCGTCGCCAGGGCCGCGTAGACGGCGAACGTCTCGAGGTTCGCGAAGGCGAAGTTCCGCCTGTGAAAGAGCCGCAGAGGCAGCATCGGGGTCGCGGTGCGCCGCTCCCAGGCGAGGAAGGCGCCGAACAGCACGATTCCCGCGAACAGCGTCGTCAGGATCAGGGGATCGGAGAAGCCGCGCTGCGGCGCCTCGATCAGCGCGAAGACCGCGCTGCCGAGCCCGAGTACGCAGAGCACGGCCCCGACGACGTCGACCGGCTGCCGACGGCCGCGGTCTCCCGCGCCCGGGACCGCGAACGCGATCAGACCGACGGTCACGAGGGCGATCGGCGGGTTGACCAGAAAGATCGCCCGCCATGATGCCGCCGAGATGAGCCAGCCGCCGACGAGGGGGCCGATCAAGAACGCGATGCCGGTCCACGCCGTCCAGGTGCCGATCGCTGCGCCGCGGTCCTCGCCGCTGAAGGTCACCGTGATCGTCGCGAGGGCGGCCGGGGTCAGGAGCGCGCCGGCGATCCCCTGGGCGCCGCGGGCGACGATCAGCGAGGTGCCGTTCCAGGCGAGCGCGCACAGCATCGAGGTGACGGCGAACGACACGACCCCCACGACGAAAACGCGCTTCTCGCCGTAGAGGTCGCCGAGGGACCCGCCGACGAGGATCAGCGACCCCAGAGTGAGCAGATAGGCGTCGACCACCCACTGCTGGAGCGCCAGCCCGCCCCCCAGGTCGCGCTGGATCGCGGGCAACGCGACCGTGACGACCGTGGAGTCGATGAAGACGATCGTCGACCCCAGGATGCAGGCCGCGAGCGTCAAGCGCTTCCGCATCCCCTCGCTCAGAGCGTCGATACTAGTGCTCATGACTCGCTATCGAACGTCACTGAGGAGGCGCGCATGCCCGGCTACACGGTGACCAGGCTCGAAGACGTCGACGACGTGCTCGGCGACTATCCGGGCGAGATGCGGATGCTCGCGAGCGGTCTGGAGAGCGAGCAGGTGGCCCTCACCTACCGTCGAATGCCCCAGCACACGGGTGGCAAGGGTTCCTACGGCCATCGGCACGCCAAGCAGGAGGAGATCTACTTCGTCATCTCGGGCAGGCTGCAGTTCAAGCTCGGCGACGACATCGTCGAGGTCGGGCGCGGGACGGCGATCCGCGTAGCGCCCGAGGTGTTCAGGTCGGTCTGGAACGACGAGCCCGAGGAGGCGGAGCTCGTGATCGTCTCGACGAGGGCCGAGGACTCGGAACCCGAGTACGAGGCGGACTTCTGGCCCGACTGACTGTGGCGTCTTCAGCGCTCGGCGGTGCGTAGGCCGGCGTGGCCGGTGCGCGGGCCGAGCGCGTGGAACGGCTCGGGCTCGCGGCGGCCCTCGACGCAGTCGGCGATGTACTCGCCGAGCGCCGGCCCGTGCTTGAAACCGTGGCCCGAGCCTCCGCCGACGAGCCACCAGCCGTGCTCCTCCGGGTGGCGGGCGACCAGGAAGTGCGTATCCGGGGTCAGGTCGTACTGGCAGACGCGCGCGCCGACGATCGGCGCCTCCGCGAGTGACGGGAACCGACGGGCCGCGTACCCTCGCGCCAGCGCGGCCATCTCCGGATCGGGAACGCGCTCGAGCTCGTCGGGGTCGACGTCCGCCCCTCGTCCGTCGGGGGCGATCTTCATCCCGAGGCCGCCGAGCTCGCCGTGGCCGTAGTAGGGGCCGTCGTAGTCGCAGAAGCCGGGGGTTCGCGACCACTCGCCGGTCGTGCCGAAGAAGAAGACGTCCCGTCGGGAGATCCGCTGCTCGACGAGGCCCGGGAAGAGCGTCGGCAGCCACGAGCCGCACGCCCAGATCACGGCGTCGGCACGTGGCGGCTCGGCCGGGGTCGGACGGGCGGGTGCGATCGACAACGGCGCCGCGAGCGCTCTCGTCGCCGCTCGGGCATAGAGCACTCCGGCCTCGGGCTCGAAGAGAACCGAGCGGAGGTCGTCGCCCCCGAGCGAGGGGTAGAGCCGACTCGCCTCCGCGGGCGTCAACCGCTCGCAGGAGATACCGAGCCGGCACAGGGTGGTCTCGCTCCGCTGAGTGAACTCGCCTTGCCCGGCATCGAACCAGGCGACCCCGACCGGCTCGAAGAGCTTCTGACCCGATTCCCGTTCCAGGTCGCGCCAGAGCTCGAGCGCGCGTCGTGCCGAGAGGCTGTACCACGCCTGCTCGCCGTGTGAGAAGCGCAGCAGACGCGTGTCCCCACCCGAGCCCGAGCGGACGTTCCCCGGCGTGAACTGCTCGTAGACCGTCACGTCCCAGCCGCGGCGGACGAGCTCGCGCGCGGTCGAAGCGCCGAAGACACCGGCGCCGACGACGGCAGCGCTGTTCACCGTTCGATCGGGGTGACGCTCAGCGCGAGCACGTCCGGGCGGTGGTAGTGGCCGGCCGGGTCGAACCGCTGTCGCTCGGCCCAGAGGACGCTCGGGTCGAGCTCGGCGTAGAGGATCCCTTC
>DATIYE010000019.1:0-15949 GCA_035517795.1 Gaiellaceae bacterium
CGCTGCACCTGCCCGACCGCCGCGGAGACCGAACCTACCGGGCCTACGTCGCCTGGACCTCCGCCGCGATCGGGGTGATCGGTCTCTACACCGCGGTCAAGGCGGCCTACCTCTCGACCATCTTCGCGACGCTCTGGGAAGAGCGCAACCTGATCTACCTGTCGCCGCTCCTCCTGCTCGGCACGGTGATGGTGTTCGAGGCGAAACGGATCGACCGACGCTTCCTCGCCGGCGCCACCGTGCTCGTCGTTGCGCTTGTGCTCTTCAAGGCGATCCAGCTCGGCTGGCCCTACTACGAGGCACCGGGTTCGGCGATCGCGGCCGTCCTCGCCGAGTACCGTCGCTGGACGACCCACAGCCTCCGCCTCGGGCTCCTCGGGATGACCGCGCTCTCCGTCGGGCTGATCGCAGCCCGCCGTCGCCGGGGGGTCGCCGCGGCGACCGCGGTGCTCATGCTCGCGTGGCTGCTCTCCGGCGAGATCGCAGCGTCGGTCGGGATCGACCGCACCGCGGACGCGTTCCGCAAGAACCTTCCGCAACCGCTCAGCTGGGTGGACACCGCGGCCCACGGCAACTCCGTCACCTACCTGGGGCAGGAGATCAAGGATCAGAACGGCGAGAACCTGACCGAGTTCTGGAACCGCTCGATCGATCGCGTGGAGAGCCTGGACGGATCCGCGCCCGGACCCGGCCCGACGGAGGTCGCAAACCTGCTCGAGCCGAACGGCCTGCTGTCGAACCTCGACGGCACCCACTACGTCCTCGCCGACCTCGGCGTCGTGCTCGACGCTCCCGTCGTCGCCCGCTCTTCCGACGGGGCGATGACCCTGTACCGAAGCGACACGGGCTGGCACCTCCTCACCGGCGTGCAGCAGGTCTACGACGACGGCTGGTGCCCCGACTGGTGCTCCTACACGTACTTCAAGGCCGGACAGCGGGGAGTGCTCAAGGTCTCGCTCGGGCGGCTCGCCTACAACGGCTCGGCACCGGCCGCACAGGTGACCGTGGTTGCCGGAGGCGTGCGGATCGACGAACACCAGGAGCCGCAGCTCAACAACGACATCTTCCGGGATGTGCACCGGGTGGTCCCGAACGGCACCACCCAGACCCTGCTGATTCCGGTTCCGACGACGCCCGCCCGCGTGGAGATCAACGTCGCGCCCGCGACCCTCATCCCACCGACCTCCGTCGATCCTCGGAGCCTGGGCGTCCAGGTCGGGCTCGAGTTCGTCCCGGCGAAGCAGAGCTAGCGGTGCCGGGCCCCGTCCGCGTCGAGATCGCGCGGACGCTCGAGGAGCTCGAGCGCCTGCGGCCCGTCTGGGACGGCCTGCCGTGGCGGCGCGAGGAGGCAGCCTTCGAGTACTTCGCCGCGCGCCTCGAGACCCGAGACGAGGTGATCTGCCCGCTCGCCGCGGTCGCCTTCGCCGGGGAACGCCCGCTGGGCGGACTCGCGGCCCGCATCGAGCTTCGTCCTCTCTCGACCACCGTGGGCTACAAGGTCGTGTACGCACCCCACGTCAGGGTGCTCCAGGTCGTCGACGGCGGCATGGCGCTGGTCGAGCCTGCTGCCCTGGAGGCAGTGAGGGGAGTCGTCGCCGACGCGCTGCGCACCGGCCTCGCCGACGTCGCGACGCTGCCTCCGCTCGAGGTCGGCTCGGACGAGCTCGAGGCGTTCTCGTCGCTCGGCGGACCTCTGACACACCAGCCGTTCATCGCCCCCTGGACCCGCCGGCTGCTCTCGCTCCCGCCCACCTTCGACGAGTTCCTGGCCGCGCTCGGCCACAAGACACGCAAGAACGTCCGCCGCGACGCGAGACAGCTCGAGTCGGACTACGGCGACCGTCTCACGGTCGAGATCGTCCGCGGGCCCGGGCGCGCCGAGCGGCTGATCAGTGGAGCCGACCGCGTCGCGCGCTCCACCTACCAGCGAACGCTCGGCGCGGGGCTCGCCGACACCCCCGAGCAGCGGGCACTCGCGACGGTCGGGCTCGAGCACGACTGGGTCCGCGGCTACCTGCTCCACCTCGACTCGTCGCCGATCGCGTACTGGCTCTGCTCTGTGTACGGCGGGACGATGCTGCTCCGCACCGGCGGCTTCGATCCCGCTTACAGCCAGGCGCGGGTGGGGATTCACCTGCTGATGCGCGTGATCGAGGACGCGTGCGCCGACCCGGACCTGCACACGCTCGACTTCGGCCCCGGCGACGCCGCCTACAAGCGCCAGTTCAGCAACGAGAGCCGCCTCGAGCGAAACCTCGTGCTCTTCGCTCCAACCTTGCGCGCACGCCGGATCAACGTCACGCGGACGGCGATCCTCGGCCCGGTGCAACTCGCGCGCGCAGCTCTCGACGCCACCAGGCTGACCGACAGGGTGAGGACGGGCTGGCGGCAGCGCCTCGGCGGTCGATGAAGATCTCCACCGCCATACGCCGTGCTCCGACGATGCTCAGGAGCGCTCTGCGCGACCTGCGGTACGGCCGCCCGCTCGGCGGCACAATCAGGACGAGGTTCGAGCACCTCGGCGCCTTCCACTCGACGAACTCGCCCTACGAGGCGCTCGACGTGCTCTTCGCCGGCGTCGACGTCGGCCCGGACGACGTCGTCATCGACGTCGGCTGCGGCAAGGGCCGGTCGCTGAACTGGCTTCTCGACCGATATCCCCGCAACCGCATCTACGGGATCGAGCTCGACCCCGAGATCTGCGCCGGCACGGCACGGCGTCTCCGGCGCCACGCGAATGTCACGGTCGTGTGCGGCGACGCCACCGAGCTCATCCCGCCCGAGGGCACGGTCTTCTACCTGTTCAACCCGTTCGATGCGACGGTGATGACCCGCTTCGCCGAGGCGCTGCTCCGCCGGCCCCCCGGCGCCCGGAAGACGATCGTCTACTACAACGCCAAGTACCTCGAGCCGTTCCGGAACGACCCCCGCTTCTCCCTCCATGAGCTCGACGATTCCCGGCTGACGCACCGCTCGGCGGTGGTTACGCTGGACTGAGCCCGGTTCGCCTCAGCCTGAGCAGGATCGCCGCCCAGGCAAGGGCAAACGCGACCGTCGAGATCAGGACTGCGACCCCTGCGCCCGTGACCCCCCACTCGTCGCCCAGCACGACGATCAATGGGAGCATCACCGCCGTCTCGATGCCGTGGGCGATCAGCCGTAACCCGGGGCGCCCGATCGTGACCGGGAAGGTCTTCGTCCAGCTGAGCACGACCTGGATCGCGGCCGCGACCACGATCAGGCGCGCGGCCGGCACCGCGGGCAGGTAGCGCGCGCCGAGCACGCCGCGGATCAGCCACGGCAGCATCCAGAGGACGGGGGCGAGCCCGACCGCGACGAGGACGACGGAGCCCCTGACGTAGCGCCGGATCCCGGCGAGCACGACGTCTGGCCGTCCGCGCTCCCAGTCCCGCGTCTGCTCGGTCAGCAGGATCATCCGCAGCGGCGAGGAGAGCGCTGCGAGCCCGGCCTGCGGCATCTGAGCCGCACGGAAGAGCCCGACCGCGGTCGAGCTGCGCACGATCCCGAGCGTGAGCGGGGCAAGCCACGTCCGGAGGGAGATCAGGCCGGTGTAGGCGGCGCTCTGGATGACGAACCGGAGGATCGGGCCGCGATCGTCCCCGAGCGCGGTCGGGGCCGCCGCCGGGAACGACCGCAGACCCCCGAGGCTGATCGCGAGGATCGAGACGGTCGTCGCAACCTGCGCGACGACGACTCCTGCCACGGCCGCGGTGACGCCGAAACGAGCCCCTACGGCGATCCCGGCGAGCCGGAAGCCCATCGATAGCGTCAACCACGTGCCGCGCAGGTCGTAGCGACCACCGAGGATGAGAGTCGCCGCGGCGATCGACTCGAGCGCCTGCAGCGGCGGGAGAATCGCGGCCAGGAGCAGCGGCTGCTCGAGCCCTGCGCCGTGGGCAAAGATCGACGGCGCGAGCGGTGCGATCGCGACGATCAGCACACTGGCGAGCAGCGAGGCTGCGAACTCGCACCCGAACGCGACCCGGACGAGCCGGTGGAAGCGCCCCCAATCCTCGGTGGCCGAGTAGCGGAAGCCGTACTTCACGAGCGCGTCGTCGCTCGTCAGCCACACGAGCAGCGCCAGGAAGTCGACGGTTCCCACGACGATCGTGAAGCGGCCGGCACCGGCCGGACCGAGCACTCGGAGCACGACGAGCGACGCGGCGAGGCCGAGACCCACCGAGCCGTACACGCCGGCGAACGCCGCCAGCCGGCGGCGGTTCAGGCCGGTGGCCAGCACCGGCGACTCACGTGTACGCGCAGCAGAAGGTGGGCCCGAACCGGCGGGAGAGGAGCGCGGCGAGCGGCCCCGTGCGCTCGAGCGCCGCCAGCAGCGGCAGCGCGGCCCGCGGTGCGGAGCGCCTCTGCGGCACGAAGAACGACCGCAGCTCGACGTGCGCGAAGCCGGCGGCTCGCAGGTCGTCGAGGACCGGGGCCGGCGGGTGGGCGATCCGCCAGAGGTCGAAGACGAACTTCACGGTCGTGTAGCCGGCCACCCTGCGGAAGAACCCGAGCTGGTCGTCGGCGAGGTAGAAGGAGCGAAGGCAGATCGTCACGTCCACCGGCTCCGGCGGCTCGTAGTCCTCCATCCGGGCCTCGACGAACGTGACGCCGGGGTTACGCCGGCGCGCCGCCTCGATCATGTTCGGGCTGAAGTCCACGCCGGTGTAGCGAAGCCCGTGAGCAATCAGCGACGAGGCCATGATCCCGTCGGCGCAGCAGAGGTCGAGGACGCTGGCTCCGGCCGCGAGCGGCGGGCCAAGGTCGAGGATCGTTCGGGCCCGGCGGGCGGAGTAGCCGAGCGGGTCCGCGTATTCCCGCTCCGAGAAGCCCCCGGCGAGCCGGTCGTACTTGTCGCTCGCGCTCACAACGCCCGCAACCTCTCGGGATGCTTCCGCACGAACCGCGCGATGCCGCGCCAGTGCCAGATCGTCCGCTGCGTCAGCCAGCGGCTGTCTGTAACGGCCTTGTGCTCGTGCCTGACGACTGCCTCCGGGACGTACCAGCGCTCCCAGCCGGCGAGCATGGCCCGGTACTGCAGGTCGATGTCCTCGCCGTACAACCTGAAATGCTCGTCGAAGCCGCCGAGCTCCTCGAGCATCGCCCGCCGCAGCAGCAGGAAGCCGCCGAGCATCCAGTCCGCCTGGACCGGCCCGGCGGGGTCCGGCTCGTCGAGGTGGTAGTGGTGCTGCTGGTGGACGACTTTCCGCAGGGGCGTCCGGCGCACGACCGTTCCGCCTACGGTCGGGAAGCGACGGCGGGACGGCTGCGGGCTGCCGTCCGGGAAGAGCATCCGCGGCCCGGCGACGCCGCAGCGCACGTTCTCGGCCATGAAGCCGGCCAGGGCGGCGACGGCGTCCGGTTCGGGCACGGCATCCGGGTTGACCGTCAGCACGGCCTCGCCGCTCGTCCGGGAGAGGCCGAGGTTGATGTTTGCCGCGAAGCCGAGCGGTTCGCGGTTCTCGAGCGCCTCCAGCCCCGGCGGCACCGAGCCGGGGACGTTCGCGATCACGAGCAGTTCGTCCACCTGCGGCCGAAGTGCCGGCAGCGACCGGGAGAGCTCGGCCGCATTCCCGTGCGAGACCACGATCGCGGAGACGTTCACGAGAGAACTCTCCGGTAGACGTCGGCCGTGCGGCGTGCCGTCTCGGCCCAGGAGAACAGCTTCGCGCGCTCGAGCCCCGCCGCCGAGAGGCGGGTTTGGTTTGCCAGCGCCCGTGCCGCCGCCGCGCCGAAGTCGCCGTCCTCGGCGTACACCGCTGCGTCCCCGGCGACCTCCCGGAGCGCGGGCTCGGCCGCCGCGACCACCGGCGTCCCGCTGGCCATCGCCTCGAGCACCGGCAGGCCGAAGCCCTCGAAGCGCGACGGGAGTACGAGCAGGGCTGCACCACGGTACAGCTCCGCGAGCTCACCCTTCGAGACGTACCCACGCAGGTCGGCGCCGCCCTCGCGGAGCTCCCTGACCAGGCCGGAGTCCTTCTCCGGGCCTGCGACGACGAGCGGAAGCTTGACCGCGCGGGCAGCAGCGAGCGCGGCCAGCGGGTCCTTCCTTGCCTGGATGGCCCCGACGAAGAGCACGTAGCGGTCGTGGCCGCCTCCCGGCGAGAAGCTCGGGTCGACGCCGTTGGGAGTCACGGTCACCCTGGACTCGGCAATGCCGTACCTCGCGACGACGTCGCGCTTCGTTCGCTCGGAGACGGCGATCACCTGGTCGGCCCCACGCGCGGCACGCGGGACGACGAACCTGAAGGTGAGGCGGTCGAGCAGCCCCATCGCAGTGTCCTCGGCCTCGAAGGAGAGGTCGTGCAGGGTGACGACCGACCGGCCGCGATATCCGAGCGGCAAGGCGTGCTGGAAGTGGCTCAGTTCCGGCTCGAGTCGCCGCAGGAGCCGGGGGAGCGAGAAGGCCATCCTCGCCTCCTGGAGACGAGTCCGGAGGAGGATCGGCTCGACCCCGGCCGGGACGAGCTCGGGCCGCCGGGTGACGGCCCCGAACCGCAGATCGGGAGCAGCGTCCGGAAGCTCGCGGAGCAGGTTCGCGACGTAGGTCTCGTCTCCGGTGCGCTCTCGTCCGAGGACGTCCGCGTCGATCAGGATCACGCGACCTCCTCGTAGACCTCGCGGGTGGCCCGCGCAACCTCGCCCCACGAGGCGACCCGCCGCGGGACGGGGCGAAACGCGGACGCGATCCCGGCGCTGATCGAGTCGACGTCGGTCGGATCGACATAGACCGCATCTTCTCCGGCGATCTCGGCCATCGGAGTGGCCCGGCTCGTCACGACCGCACAGCCGCAGGCAAGCGCCTCGGCGACCGGGATCCCGAAGCCCTCGTACAGGGATGCGTAGACGAGGCAGCGCGCGCCGCGGTAGAGAGCCGCGAGCTCCTCGTCCCCGACCTCGCCGAGCCAGGTCACGTTCCGGGGCGGCTCGACGCCGCCCCAGCCCTTCGCTCCGACGACGCGCAGCTCACCGTCGACCGCGGCGGCGATCCGCCGGAGGTTCTTGCGCGGCTCGAGCGTCCCGACCGCGAGGACGTAGTCGCCCTCCGCGCGAGGGCCATCCGGCGTGAACACGTCGTCGACCCCGTTCGGCACGACCCGGATCTTCGCGGCCGGAACGGCAAGGAGAGCGAGAAGCTCGCTCCTCGTGAACTCCGACACGGCGATCACGCGGTGGGCAGCGTGGATCACCCGCGGGACGGCGCGAGCCGAGTAAGTGCGCGTCCAGCGGTTGAACCACTCCGGGTGGCGAAGCACGGCCAGGTCGTGGACGGTGACCACGAGCGGCACCGTCGAGGAGTACGGCCCGCGAAAGGTCGGACAGTGGATGACGTCAGCGCCTTCGACAGCGAGACGGGGGTACCACAGCGCGTCGGCGGCGACGCTGCGGAGCCGCGACGTCGCAGGATAGGACACCTCCTGCACGGGCACGTCGAGATGATCGAGGAGCCCACGCACGTAGCGCGCGGTGCCGGCACGGGTCTGGTGGAGCGGCGTGGTGTCGATCCCTACGAGAATCGCCGGTACCCCTCGAAGAAGAGCTCACCGGTGCGCCGCCACGAGAAGCCGGCGGCGTGGGCCAGACCGAGGGCGCGCAACTCGTCGCGACGCTCGAGAGCCTCGCGGATCGCCGCCGCCATCTCCTCGGGGCTGTCCGGGGCACAACGGACGGCCGCTCCGCCCGAGGCCTCGTTCAGCGAGGGGTGCGAGGAGGCGACCACGGGCGTGCCGCACGCCATCGCCTCCGTGATCGGCAGCCCGAACCCTTCGAAGCGGGACGGATAGACGACGGCGGCGGCGCCGCGGTAGAGACGGGCCAGCTCGTCGTCGGAGACCCGTCCGAGGCGGACGACGCCCGGGCGATCGAGCTGGGGCTGCTCGCCCCAGCCTGTGCCACCCGCGACGACGAGCTCCAACGGGGAACCGTCGAACGACATGTCCGCGAGCAGCGCGAACGCCTCGACGAGGGTGCCGAGGTTCTTGCGGGGCTCGAGGGTCGCGACCGTGAGGAGGTACGGCCGGCGGCGACCGGCGTCGGGGCCGTCCGCCCGGTACTCGGCGCCGATTCCCGGGTGGGCGACGACGATCCGCTCGCGCGGGAAGTCGAGGGTGACCGCGACGTCGTCGGCGGTGAACGCCGAGTTGGCGAAGATCAGGTCGCAGCTGGCGGCGGCATTGGCGTACTTGCGGCCGTGCATCGCGCGGGTGCGTCCGGTCACCCACTCCGGGAAGTGAATCGGGACGAGATCGTGGATGGTCGTCGCGCGTAGCCCGGAACGTTGCGGCGGGTACATCCAGTCGGTGAAGTGAAGGACGTCGAACGGGCCGAGAAACCGCTCCGCAGGGGGCCGGCCCGCGCGCGACCATGCGGTCCTCCAGACGTGCGCGAACGGGAGCGTGACAAGGCGGAGCTCGACCGGGATCCCCTCGAGGGCCTCGGGGATCGCGCGCTTCCCGGCCGGCGAGGTGGGCGCGAAGGCGATCACCTCGTCACCCGTCGCCGCGGCCTTGTCGGCGAGCCCCTGCAGGGAGCCGCGGATGTAGTTGTTGACGCCCGTCCGCTCGTGCGACAGGGGCGAGACGTCGAAGGCGATCCTCACGGGCGGTAGCGGAAATCCAGGAAATGGGCTCCGAGCCGCCGTCGGTCCTGCGGGCCGGGCACCGCGGTGCGGCCGACGGTGAAGCGCACGTTGCACAGGCTCCCGCGCGGGCGGAGAGGTACGGTGAGCCACGTTTCGCCGGTGACCGGGATCGAGGCGCGCCCGACCGCGGTCCCGCCCTCCGTGGCGACCACGGTCTGCGGGCGAGTGAAGAGCCCGGCGTCGCCCTGGAGCTTCACCGCGAGCGTCCCGCCCGCACACTCGACACGCTGGTAGTCGACCTGCCGCCCGGACCAGGTGTCGTTGGGGTACAGGCCGGTGACGTGGGTGAGGATGACCACCGGACCGTCGACGCGATAGAGGTCGACGCCGACAGGATCACTCGCGACCAGCTTGCCTGCGAGCTCGACGGCGCCGTCGGCCAGCACGTACTCCGCGTGGACGGGCCCGGAGGCGGTCATCAGCACCCCGTTCGGCGAACGGGTCGCGGCCGTTTCGGGAAGCGGGTCGGGCAGGGCCGCGCCGTCGACGTCGTACACGGTGCGCACGCTGCGGCTGAAGAACTCGTTCTCGTACACCGGGTACGGCGTCGCCATCGTCCCGGTCCAGAGCACCGACACCGAGGCCTTGCTTCCGACCGTTCGGTCGATCCAGTCTGGATGGGTCATGTGCGTTCCGGCCCAGAGCGATCCGACCGTCGCCTTGTGGATCCCGTGGCGGCCGCTCTCGACCACGACCGCCGTGGCGACGAAGTAGACGGCGACGAGGGCCGGGAGGACGAGCGCGTACCGGCGGGGCAGGAACGCGAACACGGCCCCGGCCGTGAGCGAGACTCCGAGCGCGACCCAGCGCACCTGCGACAGGTGGATCAGATGGTCCTGGGCCCACCACCAGGGCAGGAGCGAGAAGGTGTCCGAGACCGCGCTGGTCGTGATGAAGCGGGCGTAGGGGATGAAGAACGGGAGCACGCCGGCGACGACCGCGGCGATGACGACGGGACGACGGGCGCGGGGGACGATCCCGTCGACGGCGAGCCCGAGCAGCGCGATCAGCGCGAACGGGGCAAGGTAGAACATGTTCCGCTCCTCGATCCGATCGACGTAGCTGGCCGAGGCGAAGGCGGCGACCTCGGCGAGCAGCCAGACCGAGACCGAGAGCGAGGCGACCGTGAACGCCCTCGCGGCGGCCGTCGGGCGCCGGGGCGCGAGCCACATCGCGAGCAGGGCCGCGAACGGGAGAATCCCGAGGTACAGATCGAGCCCCGCGAGGTGGTAGAGGAAGAAATGGAGGATGCCGCCAGGCGTGTAGGTGCTCGACGCGGCGGCCCGGTAGGCCCCGAGCAGGGCGAGCGGTGAGCGGCCACCGGCGACCGTGCCGAGCAGCGCCACGAGCGCTCCCGCCCCGAGCAGCCCGTAGAGCCAGGCGAACGGGCGCACCGCGCCGGCGACGCCGCGCCGCTCGACGAGGCCCAGCAGGAGCGGCGCCGTCGCGATCGCCGCGAACAGCGCCACCGCCTGGGCGCGGGTCTCGAAGGCGAGGGCGCAGAGCGCGACGAGGCCGATCTGCCCGACCGCGGTCGGCCGCTCGAGCGTGACGACCAGCAGCAGCATCGCCGCGACGAAGATCGGATAGAAGGCGTTCTCGGTCATGATCTCGCCCGTGTAGAGCATCGAGGGCACGAGCACGGTCAGTGCCGCCCCGATCAGCGCGAGCCTCGGAGTGAGGATCCGGCGGGCGAGAAAGTACGCCGGCACGGCCGCGAGCGACATCAGCACGGCGTTGATCGCCTTCGCGGCCGAGTACGCAGAGGGGATCGAGTTGAAGAGCGCCCAGGCGGGGGCGATCAGCACCGGATAGACGAACCCGTAGCCGTGCGAGGGGACGCCGCGCACGAGGAACTCGCCGTGGGCAGCGACGTTCTTCGCGAGCTCCGAGTAGACGATCTCGTCGACCATGATCCACGGGGCGACCATCCGGTGGGCGAGCCAGACGCGGGCCGCGATCGAGAGCCCGACGATCGCAGTCAGCCAGATCCAGGCTGGGACGGCGAGCGCCCGAGATCTCGCCGCTGTCACGGCGCTCATACGAGCCCCGCTTCGCGGGCGAGGCGGGCGAGCTCGACGGGATCGTCGAAGCCGATCTCGGCCGCGGCCTCGGCGATCCGGACGAGGACCGCGCCCGTCACGACCGCTCCGCCCGCAGCCTCCTCGAGCGCGGCCGTGTAGGCGTCGGCGACACGCCCGAGGTCGTGCTCGCGGGCGACGTACTCGCGTGCCGCCCTGCCCAGCTCGGCCCGGCGGTCGACTGCCAGCTCGAGGGCTGCGGCGACCGTGGCGGCCTCGTAGTCGTCGACCGGGATCTTCAGGGCCACACCGTCGGGAAGCTCGGCGAACCAGCCGACGTCCGAGACGAGCATCGGCTTGCCGAGGCCGAGCCCCCGGATCACCGACCCCGAGGTCTCGCCCATCGTCGGCGAGCGGAGGTTGACGAGCACGTCGCAGGCGGCCATCAGCGACCGGAACCGATCCTCGGAGACCCACTGCTCGCGGATCAGCTCGTCCCCGCCGAGCCCGAGCCGTTCGAGCCGCCGGTCGAGGTCGAATCGCTCGGTCGTCTCGCCGACGAGCAACAGCCGGGCGCCGGGTCGCCGCTGCCGCAAGATCGAGAACGCCTCGAGGAGCGCCGGGATCCGCTTGTTGATGTTCAGGTGGCCGAAGCAGCCGACGAGCGGGTCGCCGGCGAGCTCGGCCGGCTCGACCGCGTGCTCGGGCCAACCGGCATGCGGGATCCGCCAGAGCGGCCCCGCGTAGCCGGCCCGGCGAACGCCCTGTTCGACGCAGCGGGAATGAACGATCAGCCCGTCCGCGAGGTCGAGGATGGTGCCGGTAAGCGGGAAGCGGTCGGGCTGGGTCTCCCAGATCAGCGGCAGGAGATTGTCCACCACACCGAGCCCGAGCAGGCGTCCGGCGACGCCGAAGTCGCGCTCCATCGCGTCGAGGTAGGCGCGGCCTTCGCCGCGACCGAGCGTGATTCCGGCGATCAGGTGATGGAGCACGAGCTCGTGCAGGACGACGACGCCCGAGCGTTTGCGGAGCGCGTCGACGATCCAGCCGTGTGCCTCGGGGTTGTTGCCGATGTGGTAGACGGCGACGTCGGCATGTGGTGCGCGCTTGCCCGGCTGCGCGATCACGACCTCCTCGACGCGCTGGCGCAGCGCCGGTAGGAGGAGCGCCGAGTAGTCGGCGATCCCCGAGTGGGACGGCGGCAGAGGCGAGTAGTAGGCGACCCTCACGAGAGCAGGGCGTCGATGCAGGCGTCCCACGTGATCTGCTCGGCGACCACCTTCCCGGCCTCGCCGAGCGAGCGCGCCCGGTCGACGTGGCCGGCCAGGAACGCGCAGGCTTTCGCGAGCTCGATCGGCTCGGGAGCGACGACGAGACCTGTCTCTCCGTCGTGAACGACTTCGAGCGGGCCGCCGGCGTCGAGCGTCGTCACCACGGGCTTTGCAGAAAGGAACGCCTCGTAGGGGACCATCCCGTAGTCCTCGTCGACCGGCGCGTAGTAGACGGCGAGGCAGCGAGCGTAGAGATCCACGAGCTCGCCTCCGTCGATGCGACCGGTGAACCGGATCCGGCCGTTGACACCGGCCGCGAGCTGCTCGAGCCGTTCCCGGTCGGGCCCGTCGCCGACGATCACGATCCGGAGCGCCGGGTCGGCCTTCGCCGCCTCGATCAGCAGGTCGATCCGCTTGTAGCGGTCGAGCCTGTTCACCGAGAGCACGAAGTCGTCGTAGCTCTCGGTCCGGTAGGCGAGCTTCTGCGGCGGTGGGGGCAGAACGGTGGCTTCGAAGCCCGAGTAGCGCTTCAGCCGCTCGGCGACGTTGGCGGAGATGGTGAAGATCTTCCGCGCCTCGCCGAGCGCAACCCGGTCGAAGCGCTCGATGGCGAGCTTGGTCGCCCGGTCGCCCGGCGACTCCGAGAACTGGCGGAACTCGGTCCGGTCGAAGTCGTAGGCCTGCCGGAACTGATGCACGAGCCAGACCACCTTGTTCGGGTGGCGGATGCCGTACGACGGGAACTTCGTCCCGATCACCAGCTCGACCGGTTTCGGCGTTCCGGTCAGGTCGATGAGCCGCCACAGGAGCGCCTGGTCGAGCACGTGAGCTCCCTCCCACGCGTACGGGATCGCGACGAGCTCGACCTCGTGTCCGCGGGCGCGCAGCTCGTCGACGAGCTGGTCGGCGACCACTTCCGCCCCGCCGTAGACAAAGGGGACCTGCGGCCGGCAGACGGCGATTCTCAAGCTCATCTGTGCTCGAGGCGGGCGATGCGCTCGTCGAGGTCGTCGATCAGCCTGAGAAGAGCGTCGTTGTACGCCCGTTGATCGGCGAAGGCCGGCTCGACGTACCACCGCATGAGCTTCCGCAGGAAGCGCTTGATCGGGCCGCCCTTGCCGACGATCGGCCGCTCGGCCGAGACTGCCCAGAGCCGCTCGGCCTGGTCCCGCGCCGACAGGCGCACCTGCACGGGCGTTACGTCCGTGGCGCGCGGACCCGAAGCCCGTATCTCCTCCTGAAGCCGCGCGAACAGCGCCGCCACGTCGACCCGCTCCTCGGCCTCGGCCATGGCGAAAAGTGTAAGCGGGGGTGGTTACGGCGAGGTAAGCAGGCCATGGGGTTAAGAGATAGGAGACCTCGCCGTGCGCCCAACCGGCGTGAGTCGGTCGAGTGTAAGAGGCCCTCGTTACACCGCGATAAGACTGCTTCAGGGTTAAGAAGGGACGGCCCGGAAAATGCCGCCAACCGTGGACATCGGCGGCTGGAGGAAGGCACCTGATTACAACGCCGTGCGGCTTCCCTGGGGCTAGTCGGAGGGCCGTCGCCGAAGGCTGGAGAAGTGCCCGGCCGCCGGGTAGTCGAACGCACCTTCGCCTGGCTCCACAACCGCCGCCGACTCCTTATCCGCACGGACCGGACGACATCCACGAGGGCGTCCTCGCCCTCGCCTGCTGCCTCATCTGCTGACGCCGGTTGGAGACCTCATTGAGTTAGGACCTCTTTAGGGTATTCCAGCGTCAATGCGGTCGCAGCGCGCCAAGACCGACCGGAGTCCCCAAACGGACCGCTTGCGCTTGGTTAGGCTCGGCGACAGTCTGAGACTCGGAGACTTGTGTGAGCAATGGCGATCGATCCCTCGACGTTGGTGTATTGGAGCAGTTGCTCTGGGACGCTGCCTGCCAGATCCGTGGGCCGCTCGACGCGCCCAAGTTCAAGGACTACATCCTCCCGATCATCTTCCTGAAGCGCCTCTCCGACGTGTTCGACGGCGAGATCGCGCACCTCGCCGAGGAGTTTGGCGACCTGGCTACGACCGAGAGGCTCGTTGAGGCCGACCACAAGCTCGTCCGCTTCTACGT
The DNA here is from genome assembly GCA_035517795.1 of Gaiellaceae bacterium. Classification (GTDB taxonomy): domain Bacteria; phylum Actinomycetota; class Thermoleophilia; order Gaiellales; family Gaiellaceae; genus PALSA-600. Next base: position 14,036 of record DATIYE010000019.1, read on the forward strand.
GCCGGCTGTCGCACGCTGGCAATCGCTCTCTGCGAAGACCACCAGGATTGGCCAGGAGCTAACTGACGCGGTTCATGCGACCACCCGTGAGAACCCGCGTCTCCAGGGCGTGATCGACGTAGTGGACTTCAACGCCACAGCCTCGGGCCAGCGGATCGTGGACGATCAGCGCCTCGGCGCGCTGATCCAGATCTTGAGCAGGCACCGGCTCGGCCTCGATGATGTAGAGCCGGACATCCTCGGACGAGCCTACGAGTACCTCCTTCGGAAGTTCGCGGAAGGCCAGGGTCAAAGCGCTGGGGAGTTCTACACACCGCGTGAGGTCGCGATCCTGATCGCCCACCTGCTCGATCCGCAGCCGGGGATGACGGTGTACGACCCGTGCTGCGGATCAGGCGGACTGCTTATCAAGTCGCACCTTCGGCTCCTGGAGATCCACGGTGAGAGGTCGAACGGACGCCGCAAGCTCCCGCCCGAGATCGCCCCTCTCCACGCATGCGGTCAGGAGATAAACCCGGCGACGTTCGCTATCGCTCGAATGAACAGCTTCGTCCAGGACATGGAGGCTGAAATCGCGCTCGGCGATACGATGAGTCGTCCCCGGTTCACCGATGAGAGCGGACGACTCCGGCGCTTCGACCTAGTCGTCGCCAATCCGATGTGGAATCAGGACTTCGCCCAAACGACCTACGAGGGGGATGCTTTCGAACGCTTCGGCTACGGAGCACCACCCTCATCGACGGCTGACTGGGGCTGGGTCGAGCACATGGTCACGTCACTCGCGGACAACGGGCGTATGGCCGTCGTGCTCGACACCGGCTCAGTGAGCCGGGGCAGTGGTAGCGCAGGATCGAACCGGGAACGCGACATCCGCAAAGCGTTCGTAGAAGCCGATCTGATCGAGTCGGTGATCCTTCTCCCAGAGAACCTCTTCTACAACACGGCAGCGCCAGGAATCGTGATGGTGCTGAACAAGGCGAAGCGTCACCCCGGCGAAATCCTCCTCATCAACGCCTCGAAGCAGTTCGAGAAGGGTCGGCCAAAGAACTTTCTCACCGACGAGCATCTCGCCTCGGTTGCCACCGCGCACGAGGCGTGGGAAGGCCGGGAGGCGCTGGCGACCGTGATCTCTCTTGAGGAAGCTCGGCGCAACGACTTCAACCTTTCACCTAGCCGGTATGTCACCGTGGACGGTGTGGACGAGGTGCTGTCGCTTGAGGATGCGCTCGTCCTGCTTGCTGAAGCCGACGAGGAGCGCATCGAAGCGGACGACGCCCTGAAGATCGTGCTAGCAGACTTTGGCCTAAATCAAGCGTGATGTCAGCGAGAGCCTGGACGACCGCCAAAGCCATTGATGTTCTCTCGGATATGAAACGGGGCGACTGGGGATTGTCCGAACGCCAGGCGGGGGCAGTCGCCGTTCGAGTAATCCGAGGCACGGACTTCCCTCAGGCAGCGGCTAACCATCTGTCAGGGGCGCCCATCCGCAACCTCACCATGGGCCGCTACGAGTCTCGACGGCTTCGTTGCGGCGACCTTCTCATCGAGATGTCCGGTGGAAGCGAAAAGCAGGCGACAGGGCGCGCTCTGCTCGTTACGGAGTCGCTTCTCGCCGGCGCCGATCATCCAGTCGGCTACAGCAACTTTGTCATGCGTATTCGACCACCAGACACCGTCGATCCCGAGTTCGTTTGGCTGCAATGGCAATACCTCTACCACCGTGGACGGACTCGGATATACGAGCGACGAACGACCGGCATCAGGAACTTCAAGCTGGACGCCTTTCTCGACAACGAGGAGCTTGTGATCCCGCCTCTTCCTGAGCAGCGGGCAATCGCGCACGCGCTCCGCGCGGTTCAGCGCGCGAGGGAGCAGACCGAGCAAGCAGTCGAAGCTGCACGCCAGTTGAAACGG
>DATIYE010000020.1:0-24856 GCA_035517795.1 Gaiellaceae bacterium
CGAGCAGCGCTACGAGAGCCCCGGGGAGGCGGTCGAGGCGTTCGCCGCCGCTTGTGAACGCCTCGCCGAGCTCGCCCTGTCACGAGAGCCGACCGTACAGGGCTGGAAGCCAGACATCCCCGAGTCGGTCGGCGCACCGCCCATCACCTGACCATGGCCGAGGACTGGAGAGTCACCGTCGAGCTCGAGGACGGCTCCGGACAGGGGCTCGGCGCCAAGCTCGAGGAGAGCGAGCTCGAGGAGGAGGCACGCGAGGGACTCGGCGACGCGGTCGCCGTCAGCGCGGACGAAACGCATTTGTTCATGTACGCAGACGCCCGCCAGGCGGCCGAACGGGCCAGGGACTTCGTCGAGTCGCTCCTCGAGCGCGAGAGCATGACCGCCACCTTCTCGCTCGACCGCTGGCACCCGATTGCAGGGGAATGGAAACCGGCGGACGTGCCGCTGCCCCGGAGCGAAGAGGACCGGCAGGTCGAGGAGGACGAGCTCGAGGCGCATGAGGAGGCGGAGTCGCGCGAGGCGGGCTATGCGGAGTGGGAAGTTCGGCTCGACCTACGAAACCACGGCGACGCCGTCCAGCTCGCCGAACAGCTCGAATCAGAGGGCGTCCCGGTCACCCGCCGCTGGACCTATCTGCTCGTCGGTGCTGCGAGCCGTGAGGAGGCCGGGGAGCTCGCCTCCCGGCTCCAGTCCGAGGGTCCGGAGGGGACGTCCGTCCACGTTCAGCCGGGCGGCGAGATGGTGTGGGAGGCTGCGCCTCGCCGCTCGAAGATCTTCTTCATCGTCCCGAATCTCTGAGCGCCCCCACCTCGACGACGCCCTCGTCCTCGGCCACCTGCGCCGCCTCACCCTCCGACTCGATCTCGCGGAGCGTCGCGAACGAGATCCCCTCCCGGGCGAGGAAGATCGTCCCGATTCCGATGCCAACCGATGCCTCGATCAGCTGGAGCCCGATCCCGTAGGCGAAGCCCTTCGCGTAGCGGACGCCGTACTGGGCGAGCGAGACGGCAACGGCGGCCTGCACGAGCCCGATGTTGCCGGGCCAGAACGGGATCACGGTGACGACGTTCATCATCAGCAGCACGAGCCCGGCGGCGACGAGCGGCTCGTAGATCCTGAAAGCCCTCATCGTCGCGTAGACCGCGAGCAGCTGGAAGAACCAGCCGAGGAACTGGAAGGCCGTCGCGCCCGCCGCGGCCAGAGGACTGCGCATCACGGCGAGGCCGGTCCGCGCGCGCGCAAGCAGCACGCGCATCCGCCCGATCCCCTCCTCGAGCACATGGGAGCCGTGGCCCCTCGCTCCGAGCACGGCGGAGACGAACAGCGCGACTCCGACTCCGAGTACGACCACGATCGTCATCACGGCCCAGTGCGGCAATTCGGCTGAGCTCAGCACCCAGACGACCAGCACCAGCGTGGCCGGAAGGTCGAACATCCGGTGGGCGAACACGGTCCCGATCAGCGTCGCCCAGATGCCCTTGCGCCCGGGCATCCGCCGCGCGAGCACGGCGACGCGCCCGACCTCGCCGACGCGGCCGGGAAGCGTGGCGTTCGCGAAGAGCCCCACGCAGAACGCCGAGAACACGAGCCGGTAGCCCGGGCGTGGCGGCTCGATCGCCTCGTGGATGACGATGTTCCAGGCGATCGAGCGGACGACCACCGAGAGGAGGTTGAGCGCAACGGCGACCACGACCCAGGGCCAGCGGACGACCGTGAAGGTGTCGCGCACGAGGTGCCAGTCGGGACCGCGCCACCAGATAAGGGTGATTGCAAGCGCGAGCAGGCCGACCGGGACGAGCGCCCGCCAGCGCCCCTGGGTCATTGGGCAACTTTCGGCCGCCCAATGACGATCCGCTCGGACGCCGGCGAAGCCGGCACCTCCGCATACGCCTCCGTCAATGCCGCCTTCGCGGGCCAACCTCCGGTTGGACGGCTCATGCTGCGACCCGCTCGTAGATCCGTTCGAGGCTTGCGGCGACGTCGGGCCAGGCATACCGCTCCTGCGCGAGCTTCCTGGCGGCCCGGCCCATCGCGACCCGGCGATCCTCCTCGGAGAGCAGCGCTACGACCGCGTTGGCGAGCGCGTCCGGGTCTCCGGCCGGAACCAGCGTCGCCGCATCAGGCACAGCGACGTCCGCGAACCCCGGAATGTCGGATGCGATCACCGGCGTCGCCGTTGCGAATGCCTCGACGAGGACCATGCCGAAGCTCTCGCCGCCGAGAGCCGGAGAGACGAAGACCTTGGCCGAGGCGAGCTCGCGGTCCCTCACCTCGTTCGGAACGACACCGATCACATCGACCCCGTCCTCGTCGAAGCGCAGCCGAGATTGCAGCAGCCTGTACTGGAGCGGGTCAGTTCCGATCAGTCGCAGCCTGGCACCCGTCGCCCGCCTGATCTCGGGCCAGGCACGAAGCAGCACCGGCAACCCCTTCCGGGAATCGTGGCGACCGATGAACACGATCTGGTGCTCACGCCCTCCCGGGTCCGCGTGCTCGGGTACGACGACACCATTCGGGACGATCTCGAAGCCCGGCCCGAGCCAGCGCTCGGCCGACTCGGCAGCCATCCGGGAGACGGCGATGCGCGCATCGATCCGCTCGACCAGGAAGCCCCAGACCTTAACCGCCGGCCGCATCCAGCCGAGGTCGCCGGCGGCGTGCCAGGTTGCGACCACCGGGCACTGCGCGAACGAGAGCGCAGCCACACAGACGGCAGGGGTCATCGGCTCGTGCAGGTGGAGCACCTCGAACCCTTGCCGCCGCAGCGTATCCCGCACCCGCCCGATCGACCGCGGCGAGAGGACGATGTTCGGAAGCGAGCCGTTCGCGGGCACCACGACCGACCGGCCGATCGGGATGATCCCGGGCGGCAGGTCGCCGTGACGGCCGGTGCGCGGGTGGAGAAGGCGCGTGGCATGACCCGGCGGGTCGTGCCCCATCAGGATCTGGACATCGTGACCGCGATCGCGGAGAGCGTCGGCCTGGTTCTCGGCGTGCTCGACCACGCCGCCCCAGTAGGACCACGAGAACGGGACGACGATCCCGATCTTCACGCGTACGCCGCCTCGAGCACCGGGGCCAGCCGCTCGACGCCCCGGTCGAAGGTCTCGTCGGTGACGGCGAGCGAGAGCCGCGCCCAGCCGGTGCCGCTCGGCCCGAACCCCTCTCCGGGCGCGAGCGCCACGCGGTGGTCGGTGAGCAGCCGGTCGGGGGTCAGCCCGGCGGGCAGACGCAGCCAGACGTAGAACGAGCCCTCGCAGACGGGGGGCTCGGGCAGCGCGGCGGCCAGCTCGTCGCGCCGGCGCTCGTAGGTTGCCCGGCGTTCCGCGACGCTATCCTGCGGCCCCTCGAGCGCGGCGATCGCAGCGTGCTGGAGCGCGGCGAGCATCCCGACCCGAGCATGGTCGCCGAGGAGGTTGAGCCGCTCGACGATGTCGGCATTCCCGACCACGAAGCCGATCCGCCACCCCGCCATGCCGTAGGTCTTGGACATCGACCACAGCTCGACGCCGATCTCCTTCGCGCCCGGGGTCGCGAGGAAGCTCTCCGGGGCGCGGCCGTCGAACACGAGGTCGGCATAGGCGGCGTCGTGGACGACCGAGGTACCCGTGCGGTTCGCGTACTCGACTGCCGCCCCGAACACGCCCGGGGCGGCGCAGACGGCGCAGGGGTTGGAAGGGAAGTTGAGGAACAGCGCGGCCGCAGCGGGCGCGCGTTCGAGGTCGGGCTGCCAACCCGCGGCGGGATCGAGCGGGACGAGGCCCATCGCGGCACCGGCCAGAGCGATTCCCGACGGGTAGTCGGGGTAGTAGGGGTCGGGAAGGAGAATCGTCTGGCCGCGCTCGGCGAGCGCCAGGGCGAGCTCGACGATCGCGGTTTTCGTACCGGGGACGACAGCCACCTCGCGCTCCGGGTCGAGCTCGACACCGTAGAGGGTCGCATAGCGGCGAGTGATCGCTTCCCGCAATCGCGGCAGCCCCCGAAAGGGTGCGTAGCCGTGCTCGTCGTCGCGCCCGGCAGCCTCCCTCAGCGCCTCCACCACATGCGGCGGCGGTCCTACCTCGGGGTTGCCACGGCCGAGGTCGACCACGGGAGGACCGCCGTCGGCGGCAGCGGCGGCGACCCGCGCGAGGAGGGAGGCGAAGTACTGCTCCGGGAGCCGGTCGAGCCGCCGGGGGCGGGCGCGATCCGAAGAGCCTGACTTCTCCGTCGCCACCCGCCCGATCGTACGCGCCCGCGCCGACTGCAGCCGCGTTTGACTCCATCCGGAGGACTCTCTACCCTGAAGTCGAACACACGTTCGTCACCACCACCCCGTCGCTCCTCCCGGAGGCCCGATGCTCACCGACCGCCAGCAGCAGATCTGGAACTACCTCGTCGAGTACGTCGACCGTCACGGCTACCCGCCGACCGTTCGCGAGATCGGCGAGGAGGTCGGCCTCGCCTCGCCCTCGACCGTCCACGCGCACCTCGCGAACCTCGAGCGGGCGGGCCTCCTGAAGCGCGACCCGACGAAGCCCCGCGCACTCGAGCTGATCGGACGGGAGCGCGCTGCATCGCAACCCGTGGCGGCGGCCATCTCGGGTTCCGCGCGCTCGTCCGACGTCGTCCGCCTTCCGCTCCTCGGCGAGATCGCCGCCGGCGCGCCGCTGCTCGCCGAGCAGAATATCGAGGAGTACATGGCGTTCCCGGGCACGACACGCGGCGACTTCGTGCTGCGCGTCAGGGGTGATTCGATGATCGAGGCCGGCATCCTCGACGGCGACGTGGTGATCGTGCGACAGGCCCAGGACGCGCGGAACGGCGAGATCGTCGCGGCACTCGTCGGGGACGACGAGTCGACCGACGAGGCGACCGTGAAGACTTTCTATCGCGAGGGCGGTCGGGTTCGCCTACAGCCCGAGAACTCCGCCCTCGAGCCGATCTACGCCAGCCATGTCCAGGTACTCGGACGGGTAGTGGGCGTATTCAGGGAGCTATGAGCCCGGCCGATGTCCACGCGTTCGCGCGGACGCTCGGCCAGGAGCTGACCGCGCTCCTTCGCGGAGCCTCTCTCGAGTGCCTTGTTTGCGGCGAGTTCGTCATGCACGCTCGCGCCGGGGTCGTCTTCTGCCCCGAGTGCGGCTGTGTTGTCGGAGCAGAATCAGCCATAGGTCTGGTCGAATCCGGCGACACCTCGATAGAATCCGGTGTGCAGGCCGGGTGACCGCGGGTCGTTTCGACGGCTCGAGGAAAGTCCGGACACCGCAGGGCAGGACGCTGGCGCAAGCCAGGGGGTGAAAGCCCACGGAAAGTGGAACAGAAAGCAAACCGCCTCCGGCGGAACGTCTCTCCTCCGGAGACGCCGGAGGTAAGGGTGAAACGGTGGGGTAAGAGCCCACCAGCGACCGCGGCGACGCGGCGGCTCGCCAAACCCCGTCCGGTGCAAGGCAAACAGGGCCCGTCACGAGGCTGCCCGCCCAGGGCCCGGGTAGCTGCCAAGAGGGATGGTCACCCGAGACAGAATCCGGCTTACAGGCCTGCTAACGGAAAGCCCCGCTCGACGGGGCTTTCCCATTCAGTGAGATCCTTCCGCGTGGCGGTGCCTCTACACGCCGCCACCACGACGCGAAGGGAGGCAGGTCATGGAAGGAATCCAGACGGGCGGTTCGGCGGAGTATCCGCTGCAGCTCTCGGTGGAATACCCGGACCGCATGCTCAACCGGTTGACGACTGCGTTCAGGATCATCGTTGCGATCCCGATCCTGATCGTCGCCGCGAGCATCGGCGGCCGCGAAGAGGCGTTCAGCGGGGGCCGGAACGGCATGACGGTCGGCGCGGGAACCGCGGGGCTGCTCTTCCTCGCGCCGCTGCTGATGATCGTGTTCCGGCAGAAGTATCCGCGCTGGTGGTTCGACTGGAACCGCGAGCTCCTTCGTTTCTCGAACCGGATCGGCGTGTACCTCGCCTTGATGGACGACCGCTACCCGTCTACAGACGAGCACCAGGGCGTTGCGCTGGACTTCGAGTATCCCGACGTCGAGCGTGACCTGAACCGCTGGCTGCCGCTCGTCAAGTGGCTGCTCGCGATCCCGCATTTCGTCCTGCTCGCGTTCCTCTGGCTCTTCGCGATCGTGGCGGTGATCATCGCCTGGTTCGCGATTCTCTTCACGGGCCGCTATCCGCGTGGTCTCTTCGACTTCGTGCTGGGCGTGTTCCGCTGGACGAACCGGGTCGTCGCCTACGCGTTCCTGCTCGTCACCGACCGCTATCCGCCGTTTCAGCTCTCGCCATAGCCGACCACACATCGGACGCTCGAGCGCGCCGGCCCCGGGGGGCTTTCGACGGTGGTCCGACGGCTCACGTCGAACCTCCAGGTGATCCGTAGAAACTCACAAGCTGCGCGCGGATCACCCCGGATGTGGGCCGGCACCGAAGCTTGAAGGCTGTTCGGGATGAGCGCGCTCGACCTTGCCCGCTGGCAGTTCGCGGTCACGACCCTCTATCACTTCCTGTTCGTCCCTCTGACGATCGGTCTCGCCTGGTTCCTCGTCGGGTTCCAGACCGCGTGGCTGAGATCGGGCGAGGAGCGATGGCTGAGGCTCACCCGCTTCTTCGGGAAGCTCTTCCTGATCAACTTCGCTCTCGGCGTCGTCACGGGCATCGTCCAGGAATTCCAGTTCGGGATGAACTGGTCCGCGTACTCCCGGTACGTCGGCGACATCTTCGGCGCACCGCTCGCAATCGAAGGGCTGGCCGCGTTCTTCATCGAGTCGACCTTTCTCGGACTGTGGATCTTCGGCTGGGACCACCTCAAGCCGAGGGTGCATCTGGCGACCATCTGGCTCGTCGCGATCGGAACGACCGCGTCGGCCTACTTCATCCTGGCCGCGAACTCCTGGATGCAGCACCCCGTCGGCTACAGGCTGAACCCGGTGACTCACAGGGCGGAGATGACGTCGATCTTCCAGATCCTGACCAACTCGACCCTGATCCGCGCCTTTGGTCACACGATCGCAGCCGCCGGCCTCACCGCCGCCATGCTCGTCCTGGGCGTCGCAGCCTGGCACCTGCGGAAGCGGGGCGAGGCCGAACTCTTCGCTCCGGTTGCGCGAGTGGCGCTCTGGGCGACCCTCGCCGCGGCAGTCGCAACCGTGCTGCTCGGCCACACGCAGGGCCAGCTGATGACGAAGCAACAGCCGATGAAGATGGCCGCGGCCGAGGGCCTCTACCGAACCGAGAACGGGGCCTCGTTCTCCCTCTTCGCGCTCGGCCCCTGGGAGAAGCGCCCCAGCAAGAACCTGGTGAACATCGCGATCCCCCACGGTCTGTCGATCCTCGCCGACAACTCGTGGAGCGGAACGGTGCAGGGCATGAATGCTCTGCAGGCGGAGTACGTCAGGAAATACGGTCCCGGCGACTACAAGCCGATCGTCGGCGTCACCTACTGGACGTTCCGCATCATGACCGGACTGGGCTTCGTCGCGATCGTCTTCGCGCTCGTCGGTCTCTGGCTCGCCCGGACGCCCGACAGGCTCGAGCGCTCCACCCGTTTCCAGCAGCTGGCGGTGATCGCGATCGGGCTGCCGATCGCGGCAAACCTAGCCGGCTGGCTCTTCACCGAGCTCGGCCGGCAGCCGTGGGTCGTGCAGGGACTCCTACTCACGAAGGATGCCGTCTCGCCGACCGTTTCCGCATGGTCGGTCGGTCTCACCCTGGCCGGCTTCACCTTGCTCTACGGGCTCCTCGCAGCAGTCGAGGTCAAGCTCATGGCTCGCGCCGTCAAGGCGGGACCCGACGCGGCCGGCACCTTCGGCGCCGAGCCCCCCGGCGACGGGTCATCCCCGCTCCCAATCCCCGCCCTGACCTACTGATGATCGTGGCCGCCTCCACCCACGAGTACTGGAACCTGCAGACGCTCTGGTTCTTCCTGATCGCCGTGCTCTGGATCGGCTACTTCGTCCTCGAGGGCTTTGACTTCGGCGTCGGAATGCTGCTCCCGTTCGTCGGCCGCAATACGCAGGAGCGCTCGACGCTCATCCGCACGATCGGACCGGTCTGGGACGGAAACGAGGTCTGGCTGCTGGTCGCGGGCGGCGCGACGTTCGCTGCCTTCCCGGGCTGGTACGCCTCGCTCTTCTCGGGCTTCTACCTCGCCCTCTTCCTCGTCCTCGTCGGGCTGATCGTCCGCGGAGTGGCGATCGAGTACCGCAACAAGCGCACCGACGACTCGTGGCGCAGGCGCTGGGACTGGATTTTGGCCTGCTCGAGCGCCGTTCCCGCCCTGCTCTGGGGTGTCGCCTTCGCCAACGTCGTCGAGGGGGTCCCGACCGACGCGCACGGCCAGGTCACCGCCAGCCTCCTTGACCTGCTCGGCCCCTATGCGCTCTTCGGCGGCGTGACCTGGCTCGTCCTGTTCGCGTTCCACGGCGCGCTCTTCCTCGATCTGCGTACGGTCGGCGACCTGGAGGCCCGCGCCCACGCGACTGCCAGGCGCCTGGCAATCCCGGCGGCGGTACTCGTGCTCGGCTTCCTCGCCTGGACGTACGCCAACGCGCTGAGTGCCCACGACAAGGGGATCGTCCCCGGGATCATCCCGGTGACGGCCATCTGTCTGCCCTTCGCGGGGGCGGCCCTCGTCGGGGCCCAAAAGTCGGGCTGGGCGTTCGCGGCAACGGCCGGCTCGATCGCGCTCGTCACCCTGACGCTCTTCCTCAACCTCTACCCACGCGTGATCGTCTCGAGCACGAGCAACGCGTTCAGCCCCACGATCTTCAGCACCAGCTCCACCCACTACACGCTCACCGTGATGTCGATCGTCGCGCTCGTGTTCACCCCGATCGTCCTCGCCTACCAGGCCTGGACGTACTGGGTCTTCCGGGCCCGGCTGGGGGACGTCGATGCTCCGGCCTCGCCCGCCGAGCTTCTGGGGCGATCTCCGCTCGGCAGGCAGAGCAGCTGAGCCCGTGCGCCCTGTCGACCCTCGCCTGCTGCAGGAGGCTCCGGCCGTCCGCGGGTTCCTCGCCGCGGCCGGCCTGATCGGCCTGATCACCGCCGTCGCGATCGTCGCGCAGGCCGTCGCCCTCGGACGCGTCGTCGCCGGCGTTCTCCTGAGCCACAAGACGCCCGGCGACCTCACGCCGGAGCTCATCGTGCTCGCCGCCGCCACCGTCACGCGCGCCGTGCTCGCCTGGGCGCTCGAGAGCGGCGGGGGGCTGACAGCGGTCCAGGTGGAAGCCCAGTTGCGCAAGAAGCTCCTGGCGCACATGCTCGCCGTGCGCCCGGCAGGCGTGCCGGACACGCCTGCCGGCGAGCTGGCAGCCACGGCCGTGACGGGTCTCGAGGCGCTGGAGCCCTACTTCGCCCGCTTCCTGCCCCAGCTCGTGCTGGCGATTGTCGTGCCGGTCGTCATCCTCGCCTGGGTTGCGTGGCACGACGTGACCTCGGCCATCGTCATGGCTCTGACCCTTCCGCTGATACCGATCTTCGGAATCCTCATCGGCAAGGCGGCCGAGGCCCGGACGCAGCGGCGGCTCGCCACCCTGTCCCTGCTCTCCGCGTACTTCCTGGACGTCGTCCGCGGGCTCCCCACACTGCGGGCGTTCGGCCGCGGACGCGCCCAGGCAGACTCGATCACGCGCACCTCCGACGCCTATCGCAGCGAGACCATGGGCACGCTCAGGATCGCATTCCTCTCGGCATTCGTACTCGAGCTGGCAGCCACATTGAGCACGGCGGTGATCGCCGTCGAGATCGGAGTCCGGCTCGTCGACGGAGGCATTGCTCTCGCTCCGGCCTTCGCAGTTCTCGTGCTGGCCCCCGAGTACTACGGACCGCTGCGGAACACCGCGGCTCAGTTCCATGCCAGCGCCGACGGTCTCACCGCCGCGGGCCGGGTCTTCGAGCTGCTCGATCTGGGTCCAGCCGTCGCGATGCCCGCCCGCCCGATGCCTGCGCCGCCGCTGCACACGTCGGCGATCCGGCTCGAAGAGATCACCGTCACCTATCCGGGACGGCCCGAGCCGGCGGTCGCGGCGGTCTCGACGGTCATCCGCCCCGGAGAGCGGATGGCGCTCTCCGGCCCCAGCGGCTCGGGCAAGACGACGCTGCTCGCCGTCCTGCTGCGCCTCCTCGACCCCACGACGGGCCGACTCCTCGCCGGCTCCGTCGATGTCGCGCAGCTCGATCCGCGATCGTGGCGAGCCCAGATCGCGTGGCTTCCTCAACGACCTCGCCTGCCGCCTGGGACCATCCGCGATGCGCTCGCCGCCGGAAACCCCGTGACCGACGCGGACCTTCGGGTCGCTCTGGACCAGACGGGAGCCTGGCCGATCGTCGCCGGCCTCCCGGACGGGCTCGACACGCTCCTCGGCGAGCGTACTCCGCTCTCGGCGGGCGAGATCAGGCGGCTTGCGCTGGCCCGCGCCCTTGTCGCAGGCAAGCCTGTGCTACTGCTCGACGAGCCGACGACGCATCTCGACGACATGGCCGCCGGCGCCGTCAGGGCGGCGATCGCTGCGCTTCCGCACGACCGCACGGTCGTCTTCGCGACCCACGACCCGCGCCTGCTCGAGCTTGCCGACAGCGTCGTCGAGCTGGGCGTCGGCGTCAGCGCAGACGAGCTGGAGGCGGTTGCGTGATCTCCCACGGACTCGGACGAGTGCTCGCCACGGTGCGCCCGCTGCAGGGCCGGCTCGTCCTGGGAGCGGTGCTCGGCGCACTCGCGATCGGCGCTGGCGTCGCACTGATGGCAACCTCCGGCTACCTGATCTCGAAGGCCGCGCTCCGGCCACCGATCCTCTCTCTCACCGTGGCGATCGTCGCCGTGCGTTTCTTCGGGATCTCGCGAGGCGTGTTCCGCTACCTAGAGCGGCTCGCATCGCATGACGCGGCCCTGCGTCTTCTCGCCCGACTGCGGGCGAGCTTCTTCGAGCGTCTCGAGCCGCTCATCCCCGATAACCTCCCTGCCGGGTCGCGAACCGGCGACCTCCTCACTCGCTTCGTCGCCGACGTCGATGCACAACAGCATCTCTTCGTCCGGGCGCTCGGGCCTCCGCTTGTCGCTCTCGTCGTAGGGATGGGGTCGGTACTCGCGGCGTTCTGCGTCGACCCGGCATCTGCGGGCGTCCTCGCCGTCGCCCTGCTCGTCGGCGGATTGGTCGTGCCGTACGTCTCAGCCCGCGTCGTCCGCGAAAGCGGCCGCCGCGAGGCCCCTGCGCGTGCGGCGCTCGTCACCGCGGTCCTCGACCTGCTGGGTTCGGCACCGGAGCTCGTGGTGAGCGGCCGTGAGCGGGAGGCGCTCGAAGCCGTCGCGGAGCGCGACCGCGCACTTCTCGGCCCTCGCCGCCTCTCCGCGCTGGCCGGTGGGATCGGTGAAGGCCTGATGACCCTCGTCGTCGGGATCGCACTCGTCGCGGTCCTCCTGCTCGCCTCGCAGTCGGTCCATTCGGGATCGACCGAGGGCGTGATGCTCGGGATGATCGTGCTCCTCACACTCGCGTGTTTCGAGGCGATTCGCCCGCTTCCGACCGCCGCGCAGCACCTGGGCGCAACCGACGCTGCGGCGCGCCGGCTGTACGACCTCACGGATCGGGAGCCTGCGGTGCTGGACCCGGAGCGCCCCGCACCGGCTCCCGAAGGCAGGGAGCTCCGAGTCGAATCGCTCACGGTGGCTCTGCGCGCGAATGCAGCTCCAACGCTGAACGCCGTCGACCTGTCGCTTCGCCGCGGGCAGGTCGTGGCGCTCGTGGGTCCGAGCGGGGCCGGCAAGACAACCCTCGCCCACTGCCTCGTTCGCTTTCGCGACCCCGACCGCGGACGGGTGCTCCTGGACGGCCGCGATCTCCGCGATTATCGACAGGAGGACGTCCGGGCCGCGGTCCTCCTCTCCAGTCAGGAAGCGCACCTGTTCGCGACGACGATCCGCGAGAACCTGCGCATCGCTCGCCCGGATGCGAACGACGGCCAGCTGCGGGAGGCAATGCGGCGCGCCCGGGCTCTCGATTGGCTCGACACCCTCCCTGAAGGCCTCGACACGTGGGTCGGCGAGCAAGGGACACTTGTCTCGGGAGGGCAGCGCCAGCGGATCGCTCTCGCGCGCGCGTTCCTCTCGACGACACGCCTGGTCGTGTTCGACGAGCCGACCGCCCATCTCGACGCGGTCACGGCCGCGGAGATCGTCGACACGATCCTCGATCTTGCCGACGACGACCGCGGCGTCCTCCTGATCAGCCACGCTGCGTACGGGCTCGACCGCGTCGACGAGATCGTCCGTCTCGATCCCGCTGCGGAGCCGAGCAGGCGGACGGCGCCCGCGCGTGGCACTCGGCGCGGGTGCGCGGCGACGCCGACCGCCTAGTCTTCCCGGCACGGGCACCGTCGACGCCGGGAACGCCGATCCTCTCCTGCCCCACCCGCAACGGCTTCCTCGAGCTCCGCCGTTCCTAGATACCGATCTCGACAGGGCAGCCGGCGACGAGCGTCTGCAGGACGGTGCAGTAGCGCCGCGTCAACCGGAGCAGCGTCTCGATCTGGTCGTCGGACGCCTCGTGCTCGAGATCGAAGAAGAGCCTGATCGCCGTGAAGCCCACGGACACCTCCTTGTCGACGCCGAGCGTCCCGCGGAAGTCGATGTCGCCCTCGACGCGCACCGTTCCGGCGACCACGAGCTCGAGCGAGGTCGCTACCGAGCAGAGCGTCACGCCGGCACATGCCGCAAGCGCCTGGAGCAGCATGTCGCCCGAGCAGGCAAAGGCACCTGTGCCGCCGGTCGCCGGATGCAGGCCCGCCTCGACGAGAGCGCGCCCCGTCGCGACCGAGCAGGCCACCGCCGACTCGTCGAGCCGGCCCTCGGCGCGGAGCGTGACGAGCGCGCTCGCAGGCTCCTCGCGATAACGCTCCTTGAGCGGGCGTTGCAGGGCCTGGAGCTCGACGCGGTCCATGGTCGCGTCGCAGCTTAGAGCGCGCTACTAGACTCGCGCGAAACCGCGACGAGAAGGGGGTTCCGATGGCCACCTCGGCAGGTACCGGTGAGGGCGTCGACACACTGCGAGCGGGGTTCTCGGGGACGCTCCTCGAGCCCTCCGACGACGGCTACGACGATGCCCGCAGGGTCCACAACGGGCTGATCGACCGCAGGCCGGCGCTGATCGCGAAGTGTTCGAACACGGCAGACGTCATCGACGCGGTGCGCTACGCGCGCGATGCGGGGCTCGAGATCAGCGTCCGGGGCGGCGGCCACAACGTTGCCGGGCGCGCGGTCGCCGACGGCGCGCTCATGATCGACCTCTCGACCATGAAGGGGATCCACGTCGACCCCGCTGCCCGCACCGTGCGTGCTCAGGGCGGCGTGAACTGGCGCGAGTTCAACCGCGCGACTGCGGTGCACGGGCTCGCGACGACCGGCGGCGCGATCTCCACCACCGGGATCGCAGGCCTGACGCTCGGCGGCGGTCTGGGGTGGCTGATGGCAAAGCACGGACTTGCCGCCGACAACCTGATCGGGGTCGAGCTCGTCACTGCCGACGGCGGCGTCGTGAACGTCAGCGAGGACTCGGACCCGGATCTGCTCTGGGCGCTCCGGGGAGGAGGCGGCAACTTCGGCATCGCCGCCTCGCTCGAGTATCGACTCCACCCGCTGACGATGGTCACCGGGGGGCTGATCGCCCATCCGATCGACGCCGGGCCCGAGCTTCTTCGTTTCTATCGCGACGCCGTCGCCGGCGCCTCGGACGACCTCACGATCTTCGCGGCACTCGCGCACACCCCGGACGGCTCCGGCATGAAGATCGCGGGGATGATCGTGTTCCACACCGGCTCGCCCGCCCAGTCCGAGCGCGATCTCGAACCCTTCAAGACGTGGGGCTCCCCGATCGTCGTCGAGGTCGGGCCGATGCCCTACCCGGTGATGAACACGATTCTCGATGCCAACTATCCGAAGGGGCAGCCGAACTACTGGCTGTCGAGCTTCACCGCGGGCCTGACCGACGGCCTGATCGACACGGCCGCCGAGCGGTTCGCGAGCGTTCCCTCGATCGGGACGGTGATCCTGCTCGAGCAGTTTCACGGAGCTGTCTGTCGCGTAGGCCCTACGGACACTGCGGTCCCGCACCGTGAGGAAGGGTGGAACCTCGCGCTGCCGTCGACCTGGACCGATCCTGCCGACAACGAGGCGAACATCGCCTGGACGCGCGAGACCCACGCGGCGCTCGCAGAGCACCTCAGCGAGCGCCGCTGGCTGAACTATCTCGCCGACGACCAGGGCGAGGACGCGATTCGCAGCGCCTACGGGCCGAACTACAGCCGGCTCGTCGAGCTCAAGCGGCGGTACGACCCCGACAACGTCTTTCACCACAACCACAACATCGTGCCGTAGCCTCAGGCGGGGACTTGGCCGCCGGCGTAGGCGATCGCCACGCCGGCGACGCCGGCTAGGAGCAGGGTCGTGACGACGCCGCGCCGGAGTGGGAAGAGGAGGGCGGCGGCGCCCGCGAGCACGGCGTACTGCCACGACTCCGACAGCGCTCGGGTGAGCGGAACCGCGACCCCGAGGATGGCGCCGACGGCCGCCGGGCCTGCTCCGCCCAGGAACGCGGCCGCATCGACGTTGCCCCGCAGGCGGTCGAACCGGTCGGCTCCGAGCAGAACGAACGCGAACGACGGCGAGAACGCCACGAGCGCAGCCAGTAGGCCCCCACCGACCCCGGCGGCGGCGTAGCCGACCACGGCAACGGTTTGCACGACCGGCCCCGGCGTCACTTGACCGAGCGCGACCGCGTTCAGGAACTGCCCCGAGGTCATCCAGTGGTAGCGGTTGACCGCGTCCGCCTGCATGAGCGGGATGATCACGAAGCCGCCCCCGTAGGAGAGCGCGCCGACTTTGAACGCCACCCACGCGAGCGAGAGCAGTCCGCCGCCGCCCAACGTGGCGATCACCGGCGCGGGGACGAGCGCCGACACGGAACCGCCCACCCTGATGCGACGGATCGCCAGTTCGGCGACACCGCAGCCGATGAGCACGAGCACGAGCCAGGGGCCGATCGTGGCGGCGGACAGCCCGCCGGCCAGCAGGTAGGCGGCCCAGCGCAGGCCGCTGAGCGCGCGCCGGCGGCTGTCAGGGACAAGACCCCACCCGGCCTGGACAGCGACCGCGGCGACGGCGGCGCCCGCGCCGGCACCTGCACCCTTGACCCAGAGGGGCGGCGAGCCGGAGAGGAAGAGTGCGGCGAGACCGAGGATCAGGACGAGGCCCGGGACGATGAAGCAGGCGCCGCCGACGAGCGCCCCGATCCGGCCGCGAAGCCGCCAGGCGCAGAAGATCGCAAGCTGGGTCGACGCGGGCCCGGGCAGCAGGTTGCAGGCCGAGATGGCGTCCTCGAACTGGGGCGCGGCGATCCACCGGCGCCGCTCGACGCAGAGCTTCCGCAGGAGGGCGATGTGGGCTGGCGGGCCGCCGAAGCCGATGCAACCGATCCGCCCCCACTCCCACGCGACGGTCGACAGGGCCGGCTCGGCGGTCGAGGGCTCGGGCCGGGCGCCCACGCCGCGAACATACCAAGCGTCCGGCCCGGCAAGGTGTAGCGTCACTGGGGTGCTCGCACTGGTGAAGGCGGAGGCAGCCGAGGGGCTCCGGCTGGAGGACGTCCCGGAGCCGGAGGTCGGGATCAACGACGTGCTGATCCGGGTTCACAAGACGGGGATCTGCGGCACCGACCTGCACATCTTCGAGTGGGACGAATGGGCCGCGAGGACGATCCCGGTGCCAATGGTTGTGGGGCACGAGTTCGTCGGCGAGGTCGTCTCGTTCGGCTCGAACGTCAGCGACTTCGCCGTCGGCGACCTCGTGAGCGGCGAGGGCCACGTCGTCTGCGGTCGCTGCCGCAACTGCATGGCGGGCCGGCGGCACCTGTGCGCGCATTCGATCGGCCTCGGCGTGAACCGGCCCGGCGCGTTCGCCGAGCTCGTCTCGATGCCGATGACGAACATCTGGCACCACTGGGACGGGATCGACGAGGAGGTCGCGTCGATCTTCGACCCGTTCGGGAACGCAGTGCACACGGCGCTGACCTTCGCAGTGCTCGGCGAGGATGTAATCGTCACGGGCGCCGGGCCGATCGGCTGCATGGCGGTCGCCGTCGTGCGCCACGCCGGCGCACGCCACGTCGCCGTCACCGACCTCAACCCCTACAGGCTCGAGCTGGCCCGACGGATGGGGGCCACGCTCGCGATCGACCCACGCGAGCGTGACCTGGGCGACGTGCAGCGAGAGCTCGGGATGACCGAAGGCTTCGACGTCGGCCTCGAGATGTCCGGCAACCCGGACGCGCTGCGGACGATGATCGCGAACATGGCCCACGGGGGGCGCATCGCCCTGCTCGGCATCCCCTCGGAGGAGGTCGCCGTCGATCTCAACGCCGTGATCTTCAACATGCTGACGGTGAAGGGGATCTACGGCCGGGAGATGTACGAGACCTGGTACCAGATGTCGGTGATGATCGGCTCCGGACTCGACATCTCGCCGGTGATCACGCACCGCTTCTCGCACCGCGACTTCGAAGAGGCCTTCGCCGTGGCCCGCTCGGGTCAGTCCGGCAAGGTGATCCTCGACTGGACGGAGGTCTGATGTACGGCTCGCTGAAGCAGGAGCTCGCCGAGACGCTCGCCGGCCTGCGCGAGCAGGGGACCTACAAGAGCGAACTCGTGATGACGACGCCGCAGGGCGCACACGTCGAGGTCGAGGGACGTGGCGACCTGCTCAACCTCTGTGCCAACAACTACCTCGGGCTCGCCAACCACCCGGCCGTGATCGCTGCCGCGCATGCCGCGCTCGACCGCTGGGGCTACGGAATGGCGTCGGTGCGGTTCATCTGCGGCACCCAGACGCTCCACCGCGAGCTGGAAGAGCGGATCGCCTCATTCCTCGGCACGGACGACACGATCCTCTTCTCGTCCTGCTTCGACGCGAACGGCGGCCTGTTCGAGGCGCTCCTCACCGACGAGGACGCCGTCATCTCGGACGCGCTCAACCATGCCTCGATCATCGACGGGATCCGCCTCTGCAAGGCACAACGGCTGAGGTATGCGAACGGCGACATGGACGAGCTCGAGGCCCGCCTCAACGAGGCGGCCGGCGCGCGCCGCCGCCTGATCGCAACCGACGGCGTCTTCTCGATGGACGGCTACCTCGCCCGGCTCGACACGATCTGCGAGCTGGCCGGGCGCTACGACGCGCTCGTGATGGTCGACGACTCTCACGCCGTCGGAGTGGTCGGCCCGGGCGGCCGCGGCACTCCGGAGCACTGGGACGTGATCGAGCGCGTCGACGTGGTCACCGGCACGCTCGGGAAAGCGGTCGGCGGGGCGAGCGGCGGCTACGTGACCGGGCGGCGCGAGATCGTCGAGCTGCTCCGCCAGCGCGCACGTCCGTATCTGTTCTCGAACAGCCTCGCCCCGCCGGTCGTGGCTGCGAGCCTCGCAGCGCTGGAGCTGATCGAAGGCTCCGCCGACCTTCGGGACGCACTCCACGCCAACACGAGGCACTTCCGCTCCCGGATGGATGAGCTGGGCTTCGAGGTGCTGCCGGGCGAGCACCCGATCGTCCCGGTGATGATCGGCGACGAGGTGGTCGCCGCTCGGTTCGCCGCAAGGCTCGCCGAGGTCGGAGTGTACGCGGTCAGCTTCTCCTATCCGGTGGTGCCGCACGGCACCGCTCGGATCCGGACACAGATCTCGGCGGCGCACACTACGACCGACCTCGACTTCGCGGCCGATCGCTTCGCCGAGGCGCGCCGGGCTGTACCGCTCTGATCAGCCCGACGGTGTGGGCGGAGCGTTCGCCTTGCTCGCGGCTCGGTAGTAGTCGCGCCAGATCAGCTTGTAGATAGGGATCCATTTCGGGATCGAGCGCACCCCGGGGATGAACGGGATGAGAATGAACGCGAGCGAGAGGATGCCCATGATCCCCCAGATCTGGGCATCGGCGTTGTCGGAGCTCTTGAACGGGGAGATCTGGTACCAGAAGGTGTAGAGCCAGAGCCAGGCCTGGCCGGGGAAGTTGCCGGTCTCGTTCATCATCCCCCACTGGCTGCCGAGCAGGTGCTGCTTCGAAGCCAGGTTCTCGAGATAGCTCCCGTCGGAAAGGAAGAGCAGCGCCTTCGTGAAGTTGGTCTGGTAGAAGCGGTCGGTGGAGACGAGCGCGCCGTCGAGCCCGCCGCTGCGCGCCATCTGCAGCAGCCCGGCCATCAGGGTCGGCACCGGGCCGTAGTTCCCGGGCGTCAGGTTGAGCCGGCCCGCGACCAGTCCGCGGTCGACAGCTTTCGCGAACGCCTGGTCCCACGCCTGCCGCTCGGCCGGAGTCGCTCTGTTGTACTCGACGATCGCGCGGGCCAACACCGGATCCGTCTGGGCCGGAATCGCGAGCGGCCCGAGCACGAACGCCCTGGCCGGCTCGATCGGGAGCTGGACGCCGACGAGCCGCTGCAGGGAGAAGTGGCCGACGATGTTCTGCCCGGCGCCGGGCACGTGAGTGTAGGGAGGCCCGTAGGTTGCGACACCGCTCGTTCCGTCGAGCTCGGAGACGGCGGTGGCAAGGAAGTCCTGCGGGTCGGCGGAGGCCCACTGCGCGATCGTGACCGGCTTGACGTCGGGCGAGGAGAAGACCGCGGCCAGCACGAGCGTGAGCCCGGTCACCGCAACGAGGGCGATCACCGCCTCCTTGACGAGGTCGTAGCGCCGCTTCTTGCCACGCCACTCCTCCGCCGGGTTCGGAGCCAGCGGATACTCCGCCGCGCTCACTGCTCCTCTTTCTCGGCAGGGAGCGGGGGCACGACACCGCGCCGCCGGACGAGCAGGATGTGCCCGGCGATCAGGAGTCCAACCGCGAGCGGCAGCAGCAGGACGTGCCAGAGGAGCATCTGCCCGTAGTTCAGGACGTTGAAGTACGCGCCGATCCCCGATGCGTTCAGCCCGTCCTTCGCCTGACCGCCGATCCACTGCGAGTCGAAGTTCTGCTGGCTCAGGTATCCGGTGAACGCCGTGGCGATCGAGACGAGGAACGAGACCGCCCCCGTGATCCATGTCATCGCGCGGCGTCCGCGCCAGGCGGCCATGAAGAACTTGCCCCAGAGGTGGACGACCATGAAGAAGAAGAACAGCTCGGTGCTCCACAGGTGGACGCCGTTCACGTAGTGCCCGAGCGACGAGGTGTGCCACCAGGCCGGCCCGGCGAGCGCGATCACGGCACCCGAGAGCAGCACGACGGTGAACGCCGCCAGCGTGAGGACGCCGAAGACGTAGACCCACGAGGCTACGTAGACAGGCTGGCTGTCGGGTAGGAGCCGGTCCGGCGGAAATGCCGCCACCCCCGCGTCGCGCACACGGCCGGTCCACGTCGAGCTCTCGACGCCCTCACTCATTCGTCCTTCTGCGCGCCGGGGAACGGCAGCCAGATCGCAAGCGCGAACACGGCGATCATGAGGAGGATCACGCTCAGGTTCGCGTACGAGATCAGGAACCAGCCCTGATGGACGTAGCGCGGGCTCCCGTTGAGATCGACCACGGCGCCGAGGATCGTCGGTTCGACCATGCGCGGTAGAGTCGAGCCCCGGCCTCGCAAGGGCATCCGTGGTCGTTCACATTCGGCTTGCGGGTTCCCCGCAACCTGGTCAGGAGCGAAGAACTACTTCGACCGCGGTGCCGCGGCCGGGTGCGGTGCTGAGGGAGAAGTCGCCGCCGATCGCGGCCGTCCGCTTGCGCATGTTGGTCAGCCCGAGGCCGGCGGCCTCGCTCTCGGGCGCGTCGAAGCCTGCTCCGTCGTCTCTCACGGTGACGAGCCGCTCGGAGCCGCGTCGACGGATGGTGACCCAGGCGCGCCGTGCCTCCGCGTGCTTGCGGGCGTTGGCGAGGCCCTCCTGAACGATCCGGAACACCTCGATCTGCTCATCGGGTGCGAGCCGAACGCCCGAGTCGATCTCGAGCTCGACGTCGAGCACGCCGTCGGCGGCGAGGAAGTCGACGTAGCGCCGGAGCGCCGAGTCGAACGGTGCGCTACCCGCAGCCGACGAGAGCGCGAGCGTCGCGAACCGGGCCTCGGTCTGCGCTGCCCGGACCGCCTGCTCGAGCTTGGGAATCGTCTCGTCGGGATCGGCGCCGGCGTGGAGCATCGCAGCGTGGGTCGAGATCGCGAACAGGTATTGCGAGAGGCCGTCGTGGATCTCACGAGCCACCCGCGCCCGCTCCTCGGCGACGGCCCGCCCGAGCTCGGACGCCAGGATCGCGCGGCAGACTCCGACGACCAGTAGCGCGTAGGCGAGGAGGCGGACGAAGTCTCCCTGACTCACGTAGCGGACGGCCGTCAGCGGCTCGAACACGGCCTCGACCGAGGCCGCGAGCGTGAGCGTGGCGCCGAGCGCGAGGAACCGGTCGAGATCCTCCCCACGGCGCCTGAAGCGCTCGCCGAAGGCGACCGCCGCGACGAGGTTGAGCAGAGCGAGCACCGCGGAGGCCGCGACGCGCTCCCGGGCGCCGCCGACTGCTCCGTCTGTGAGCCGCCACGTGAGCGCGAGGCCCGCAATGACCAGGGCGAGCGTCTCGACGAGCGCCTTGCGCCGGGCCTCGACCCCGCCGCGGACGAAGGGCGCGCAGGTGATAACCACCCAGCCGGCGAGCACCCCTCCGATCGACGCCCAGGTCTCGATGCCGTTCTCGGAACGGGCGACGACCGAGCGACCGACTGCGAACGCGGCCCACGAGAGGGCGATCGCCGAGAACCCCGCGAAGAGCAGGAGGTCGAAGCGCCTGCCGTCGACGCCGAACCGGATCGCCGTCAGGAGCGCGATCAGAGCGGCGCCGGCCGCGTAGAGCGACCAGAGCACGAGCCGCAGCTGCGGCAGGTCGTACGGCGAGCGGAGAGCAGGCCGCGAGAGGAAGAGCGCAAGCGCAGCGGCCATCAGTGCCACCAGGAGCACCTCGCCCGAGAGGAACGAATCGAACGCGTCTCGGCGTCGCGTTTGGCGCATTTCCTCTCGTATCGGCACAATCGCCGGGGGTCATGACCGCCCGGATCCTCATCACAGACGACCATCCCCTGACGAGGGAGGCACTCGCGGGGCTGCTGTCGGCAAACGGATTCGACGTGATCGGCCAGGCCTCCGACGGCGCGGAGGCAGTCGAGCGCGCGCGGCAGCTCCAGCCGGACCTGATCGTCCTCGACCTCATGATGCCGGAGATGGACGGCCTGACGGCGCTCCCGCTCCTGCGCGAGGCCGTGCCGGCCGCCTCCATTGTCGTCCTCACGGCCTCCGAGGACGACTCGAACCTCCTCACTGCGATCAGGCTCGGCGCGGCCGGGTACCTGCTCAAGAACGAGCCACCCGACCGGATCGTCAACTTCCTGCGCGGGGTCTTCAACGGAGAGGCCGCACTCTCGGGCGCGGTCGCGCGGAGGCTGTTCGAGCAGGTCCGCGAGGGCGGAAGCCCGCACGACGTCGTACCGCAGTCATTCGCCGACCGGCTCTCGGCCCGCGAGCTCGAGGTGCTGCTCCTCCTCGACCAGCACCTCGGGACGGAGGAGATCGCCCGGCGCCTCTTCATCTCCGAGCACACGGTCCGCTCCCATGTGAAGAACCTGCTCGCGAAGCTCGGTGTGTCGTCCCGCCGCGAGGCGCTCGAGAAACTCGCGACGGCCCGGGGCCGCTGACTACTCGTTGAACCCGCGAAGCGAGGCCTCGACGAGCTCGGGAAGCGTGTCGAGGTTGTAGCCGCCCTCGAGCACCGCGCTGACGCGCGGCGCCAGACGCGAGGCGCGCCGGGCGAGCTCCTCGAAGATCCCGGTCGAGAGCGCGAGGCCACCGAGCGGGTCGTCGACATGAGCGTCGAACCCTGCCGAGACGAGCAGCAGCTCGGGCTCGAACGCGGCCACGGCCTGCTCGGCGCTCTCGAACGCGGCCAGGAAGCCGTCGTCGCGGGTTCCGGCCGGCAGCGGCAGGTTCACGAGCGTCTGGCCCTGCTCGCCGGGGCCGCCGGTGCCCGGGTAGAAGGGCCACTGGTGAAGCGAGACGAAGAGGATCGTTGGATCGCCGTCGACGATCGCCTGGGTGCCGTTGCCGTGGTGGACGTCCCAGTCGAGGATCGCGACCCGGCCGAACCCGAGCTCGGCCTGCGCCCAGCGGGCGGCGATCGCGATCGAGTCGAACATGCAGAACCCCATCGCGTGCCCCGGCTCGGCGTGATGCCCGGGCGGCCTGGCAAGAGCGAAGCCGCCGCTGCGGGCCGCTTCGATCGCGGCCCCTGCCGCAAGCAATGCCGCCTCGAACGTCGTCTGGGTGCAGATCGTGTCGTGGTCGAGCCATCCGGGGGCCGCGCGCACCCGCTCGACGAGCTCCCAGCTGTGGCAGCGCACGATGTCCGTCACGCTCGCGGGCTCGCACTCGACGAAGGCGAACCGCTCGTGCAGTACCTCGATCCGAGCCTGCGACTCGGGGTGGCCGCCGGTCGGGTGCAACCGGGCGAAGTCGGGGTGGCTGACGAGCTCCATCAAGCGTGCTCGGCGATCCGGCGTGCGAGGCCGTTGACACCGAGCTCGGCCGCGTGCTCGGCGGCGCGGCGCCAGGCCGGTGCCTGCGCCGTGAGCGCGGGCACCGGCGCCGACGCGTCCATCGTCGCGACACGCCGGTACAGGCGCAGGTCGTCGGCGATCTGCGGGAAGCGTCCGTCGTCGAGCGCCGCCTCGAGGGAGCCGTATCTCCGCAGCAGATCGGCTGCCGTCTTCGGGCCGACACCCGGTGCCCCCGGGATCCGGTCGGACGCATCACCGCGCAGCGCGATGAAGTCCGGCACCTGGGAAGGCTCGACGCCGTAACGCTCACGCACCTCGGCCGGCCCGATCCGTGCCAGCTCGCTCACTCCGCGAACGGGCTGCAGGATGGTCACCCGCTCGCTGACAAGCTGGAACGCGTCCCGGTCGGACGTCGCGACGAGCGCGGACCCCGACCACCGGCCGACCGCCGCAGCGAGGAAGTCGTCGGCCTCGTACCCCGGCGCCTTCGCGGTCGCGAAGCCGAACGACTCTACGAGGGCGGGCAGAGCTGCGAGCTGCTCGACGATCGAGTCCTCGAACACGCGACCCGACTGATATCCGGGGAGAGCCTCGTTCCGGTAGGTCGGCGACTCGAGCGTGTCCCACCCGACGAGCACGGCACTCGGCAGCTCCGACTCCCAGAGTCGCAACAGGAAGTTGCCGAAGCCGACGATCGCGTTGGCCGGCCGCCCGCCCGCTCCGCGGATCGATTTCGGCAGGGCGTGATAAGCCCTGTGGGCGAGCGAGTCGCCGTCGATAACAAGCAGAACACCAGTCCCGGAAGGAGTTGGCACCGCGGGCGAGTATCGCGTACACCGGCTCCATGGCTACAGTGGCGCACCAATAAATGGCTCAAACAGCGAAAACGACCCAATCGAAGCGGTCGGGCGGTCGCCGCCTCGTGATCGTCGAGTCGCCTGCGAAGGCGAAGACGATCGCCGGGTACCTCGGAAACGACTACCTGGTCGAGTCGTCGATCGGACACATCCGCGACCTCCCCCACAGCGCCGCCGAGGTCCCCGCCGCGTCGAAGGGCGAGCCGTGGGCTCGTCTCGGCGTGGACGTCGACCACGGCTTCGAGCCCCTCTACGTCGTCGACCCGAAGAAGAAATCGGTCGTCACCGACCTCCGCTCCAAGCTGAAGGGCGCCGACGAGCTCCTGCTCGCGACCGACGAGGACCGCGAGGGCGAGGCGATCGCCTGGCACCTCGTCGAGGTGCTGCAGCCGAAGGTGCCGGTGCGCCGGATGGTGTTCCACGAGATCACCAAGCAGGCGATCGAGCGCGCACTCGAGGAGACGCGCGAGATCGACGACCGCCTCGTCGACGCGCAGGAGACACGGCGGATCCTCGACCGCCTGTACGGCTACGAGGTCTCGCCCGTCCTCTGGCGAAAGGTGATGAAGGGCCTCTCGGCCGGCCGCGTGCAGTCGGTGGCGACGCGGCTCGTCGTCGAGCGCGAACGCGAGCGGATCGAGTTTCGTGCCGCCGAGTACTGGGACATCGTCGCCACGTTCGAGCCCGGTGCGTTCGATGCGCGCCTGACGTCGGTCGACGGACGGAAGGTCGCGCAGGGCCGGGACTTCGCGCGGAACGGCACCCTCGTGACCGAGGGCGCCGTCCAGCTCGGTGAAGCGGAGGCGCGCGCGCTTGCCGTGGCGTTCGACGGCGCCGGGTTCGAGGTTCGCTCGGTCGAGCGCAAGCCCTATACCCGCCGGCCGGCAGCGCCGTTCATGACCTCGACACTGCAGCAAGAGGCGAGCCGCAAGCTGCGCTTCACTGCACAGCACACGATGCGGGTCGCCCAGCGCCTCTACGAGAACGGCTACATCACCTACATGCGGACCGACTCGACGTCGCTCGCCGAAACGGCGATCGCCGCGGCGCGCGACCAGGCTCGCGAGCTCTACGGCGCCGAGTCGGTTCCGGCCAAGCCCCGGCACTACAACCGCAAGGTGAAGAACGCGCAGGAGGCGCACGAGGCGATCCGGCCGGCCGGTGACCGTTTCCGCACGCCGCAGGACGTGAACCGCGAGCTCTCCGGCGACGAGTTCGCGCTCTACGACCTCGTCTGGAAGCGCACCGTCGCGTCGCAGATGGCGGACGCGACCGGCGAGACGGTCTCGGTGCGGCTCGGCGCGACCGCGGAAGACGGTCGCGACGCGGAGTTCCGGACGTCCGGCACGGTGATCACCTTCCGCGGCTTCCTGCAGGCCTACGAGGAGGGCCGCGACGACGTCGCCGCCGACGACGAGCAGGAGCGGCGGCTGCCGCCGCTCGAGGAAGGCGACGCGGTGCAGGCGCT
>DATIYE010000021.1:0-15443 GCA_035517795.1 Gaiellaceae bacterium
GCCAGGCGCTGCCCGCCGAGCGCCACGAGCAGCATCGGCACGGCGGCACCGGCGGCATATGCAATCGTGAGGAGGACCGCCCGAAGCCCGACGTGGTCGGTGGCGGCAACCACCGAGATCGTGGCCAGCACCGGGCCGGCACACGGCACGAACACGAGCCCGAGCGAGACGCCGAGGACGAAGCCGCCGCCGCCGGCGCGGAACCGGGTCAGCCCCACGAACGGTCGCTCCAGCAGCTGTCCGAACCCGGGGAAGACGAGCGTCGCCGCAACGACGAACAGGAGGCCGATCGCGATGTTCCGCAACAGATCAGCCGGAAGGCCCAGCTCGCCGAGGAGCCAGGTCGCCGACAGGGTGAAGACGACGAAGCTCGAGATCAGCCCGACGATGATCCGGATCGGCTTCCTCCCCGACGCGCCGCCGGCGAGGAGGATCGGCAGAACCGGCAGCACGCACGGCGAGATCGCCGTCACGAACCCGGCGAGGAATCCCACTGCGAGCAGGATGAGCACCCTTCGAAGGTAGCCCGGATCCGATTAACAGGTTCTCACGGCGACGAACCGGCACCGAGCCGCTTGCCGAGCCAGACGAACGCGTCCCGGTAGGCGGCGAGGCTCAGCGAATGCCCGGCCGGATACCAGCGAACGACGGTGCCGGGCGGCGCCGCGTGGATCATGTTGAGGAGCGCCGAGCGCGGGACGACCTCGTCCTTCCTGCCGTCTTCCATCAGCACCGAGCCCGGCCGCGCCAGGGCGAGGTAGTGGATGGGGTCGACGCTGCCGAGTACCCGGTGGACGAGAGCCCTGAGCGGTTTCGGTGCGGCGTCGACGAAGGCGGTCAACTGGTCGGCGCCGGCGGAGAGCAGAACGAGCGACTTGAAGCGCGAATCAGCGGCCGCGACGAAGGCTCCCGTCTTCGCCCCGGCACTCCAGCCCAGGTAGCCGAGCCGCCGCGGATCGACGGTCGGCAGCGTCGCGAGCACGTCGGCCGCCCGTCGCACGGCGATCACGTCCTTCCGGGTCACGGCTCGCGTCTCGAGCACGAGCTGCCGGTTCGTCCTCGGCGCGGGCGGCGGATGGCCCGACGAAGGCTCGGTGATAGTCAGGGCGACGAAGCCGCGCATCGCAAGCGCGACCGCAGCGCCGAGGAGCTCGCTCCGGTCGGCGCCGCTTCCGTGCACGAGCACGAGCCCGGGGCGCCGCCTGCCGCCGGTGCCCAGGACCAGGTAGCCGTCGATGCGCTGCCCGCTGCTCTCGAAGGAGACGTCGTGGACGGAGACCGCGCCGCGGCGGAGCACGATGCCGTGATCGGCGTAGCCGAGCGGCTTCGCCGCGTCGTACCCGAAGACTGCTCGCGTCTCGGACGGCTGCGTCGTGGTGCCACCCCCTTGCTGCGACCGACCCCCGCAACCGGCCAGCGCAACGAGCGCGAGACACGGCAACAACGCGGTCCGAGGAATCCCCGTCACGACCCAATTGGTACATTGCCGGCTCGTCGACGAGACCGCCCGAGCGACTGCTCGACGACTTGGCCGATGAATCCTCGCGTCTCGGAGCGTCGTACGGTTGACACCGGACCGTCACCTCGCAGTAAACGGACTGACATGTCCGGTTCTGCTACCGTAACCGGACTAAAGGGTCCAGTTTCGAAGAGGAGAGGGAGAGAGACCGAATGAGCCGAGAGCAAACCAACCCGTGGGTCGTCCTGGTGCTGATCTGCCTGGCCCAGTTCATGGTGATCCTCGATGCGACGATCGTGAACGTCGCACTGCCGTCGATCCAGAAGGACCTCGGGCTGACCGAGGCCAACCTGCAGTGGATCGTCAATGCCTACACGCTCGTATTCGGTGGGTTCCTGCTGCTCGGCGGTCGGGCCGGAGACCTGCTTGGCCGCAAACGGCTCTTCCTCCTTGGGCTCGTGATCTTCACGTTCGCCTCGCTGATGAACGGCCTCGCCTCGAGCGAGGGCATGCTGATCGGATTCCGCGCCCTGCAGGGGCTCGGAGCAGCGCTCATCGCGCCGGCGGCACTGTCGATCATCTCGACCACGTTCGCCGAGGGCGCGGAGCGCGCGAAGGCGCTCGCCGTCTGGGCTGCGATCGCGATCGGCGGCTCTGCGGTCGGGCTCATCCTCGGCGGCATGCTCGTGGAGTGGTTCTCGTGGCCGTGGATCTTCTTCGTCAACGTCCCGGTCGGGATCATCGCGTTCGCGCTTTCGTTGAGGCTGGTCCCCGAGTCGCGCGACGAGCACGCCCAGCACAACTACGACGTCGCCGGCGCGATCACCGTCACCGGCGGTCTGATGTCGCTCGTCTACGCGATCGTGAAGGCCGAGACCGACGGGTGGACTTCGTCGACCACACTCGGGTTCTTCGTGCTCTCGGCGGTGCTGCTCGCGAGCTTCGTGCTGATCGAGGCGCGTTCGAAGGCGCCGCTCGTGCGGCTCTCGATCTTCAAGATCCGCTCGCTGCTGACCGCGAACATCGTGATGTTCCTGGCGATGTCGGCCATGTTCGCCATGTTCTTCTTCAACACGCTCTACATCCAGCGCGTGCTGGGCTACTCGCCGCTCGAGGCAGGGTTCGCGTTCCTGCCGTTCACCGCCGGGATCATGGTGTCGGCCGGGCTGGCCTCGAAGTTCGCCCCGAGAGTCGGCGTACGTCCGGTCGCGGCGATCGGGATGCTCCTGACCGCCGGTGGACTCGTCTTGCTGACCCAGCTGCCGGTGAACGGGACGTACCTGGCCGACGTGCTCCCGGCGATGATCCTGACCTCGCTCGGCATGGGCGCGGTGTTCATGCCGCTGACCCTGATCGCGACCACGGGCCTCGACAACGACGACCAGGGCCTCGCCTCCGGCCTCTTCAACACCTCGCAGCAGATCGGAGGGGCACTCGGGCTTGCGATCCTCTCCACCATCGCTGCGGCAAAGACCCGCGACGCCGGCGGAGCATCGAACCCGGCGGCCCTCGTGGACGGCTTCCACTGGGCCTTTGCGGGCGGGGTGGTCTTCATCCTCGCCGCCCTCGCGGTGATGCTCACCATGCTCAGGGCCCGCGACGTCGCGCGGATCGAGGCCGAGGCGGCCGGAGAGCCGGCACTGGCCTGATGGCGGCGCTGCGAGCAGACGCTCAGCGCAACCTCGGCCGCGTGCTCGACGCCGCGGCCGAGGCGCTCGCCGAGCGCGGGCCCGACGTCAGCGTCGACGAGATCGCCCGCAGGGCGGGCGTGGGTCACGGAACGGTGTTCCGCCGCTTTCCGACCAAGGAGTCGCTGCTCGCCGCAGTGATGTGCAAACGCCTCGCCGAGCTCGCAGACGGCGCGGAGGAGCTCCTCGAGCGCCCCGACGCCGGTCCGGCGTTCGAGGAGTTCGTCTGGCGGATCGCCGAGATCTACGCCCGAGACCGGGCGCTCTTCGAGGGCATCCCGCGGTGCAGCGAGGTCGCCGAGGTCGCCGAGGCGAAGGACAGGCTGCACCGGGTGGTCGAGCAGCTCGTGACGCGGGCTCAGGAGCAGGGCTCGATCCGGGCCGATATCGACCCCGACGACATCCCGGTGCTCGTCGGCTCGGCCATCCTCGGCTCGACCCAGGCCGCGAGCGGCGAGGCGTGGCGACGGTACGTCGCGGTCGTCCTCGACGGGCTGCGACCGCCCTCGGGCCCTCAGGCGTCTGCGACGTACTCGTCGAGCGCGGTCAAGTAGCCGTCCCGCTCCTCGGGAGGGAGCCACGCGACCGTGAAGGCATTCCGCGCGAGCTGGACGATCTCTTCGCGGGTGAGCGGCGCGGCGGCCCCCACGGCCGAGAGGTTCTCGCTCATATAGCCGGGGAAGTAGGCAGGGTCGTCCGAGTTGACCGTGGCCCGCATCCCGTGGTCGAGCATCGCCTTCAGCTCGCGCTCCTTCAGTCCGCCCGCGACGTGACGGTTCGAGATCGGGCACACCGTGAGACCGAGGCCGCGGCCCGCGATCTCCCGCACGAGGGCAGCGTCCTCGATCGAGTTGACGCCGTGGTCGATCCGCTCGACTCCGATCTCGTCGAGGCACTGCCAGATGTGCCCGACCGAATCCTCCTGGTCGACGTCGCAGTGCATGGTCAGCCGGTAACCCTCGGCGCGGGCCCGGGCGAACACACGCTTGAACTTCGACGGCGGATTGCCCTGCTCGTCCGAGTCGAGGCCGACCCCGAGGATCCAGTCGCGGTAGGCAAGCGACGCCTCGAGCGTCTCGAGAGCCGAGTCGGCCGTCAGATCCCGCAGGAAGCACATGATCAGGTTGCTTCGCAGTCCGAGGTTCGCCGCGGCGTCGAGCTGGGCGCGGCGGAAGCCCTGGATCACCGCCGCGAAGGGAACGCCGCGGCTCGTGTGGGCCTGAGGGTCGAAGAAGACCTCCGCGTAGACGACGCTCTGGGCTGCCGCCTTGCGGAAGTACGCCGTCGCCAGGTCGTAGAAGTCCTGCTCGCAGAGGAGGACGCTCATCCCCTCGTAGTAGACGGCGAGGAACGAGGCGAGGTCGTCGAAGCCGTAGGCCGCCCGCATCTCGGAGACGGTGCGGTACGGGAGCTCGACGCCGTTGCGCGCGGCGAGCTCGAACTTGAGCTCCGGCTCGAGCGTCCCCTCCAGGTGGAGGTGCAGCTCGGCCTTGGGCAGGCGCTCGATGAAGGTTGCCAGCTCGCTCACGGTCGACGCGAGGGCGCGCCCGGCCGCGGGCGCGCCCTCGCGCGGGCCTTGCTCAGCTGGGCTGGGGGACGATCCTGATGTACGGCTTCGGCTCTTCCCACTCGCCGAAGATCTCCCTGGCCTCGTCGTTCGAGACCGAGCCTGCGATGATCACGTCCTCCCCCTGCTTCCAGTTCACTGGAGTGGAGACCCGGTGCTTCGCGGTCAGCTGGAGCGAGTCGATCACCCGGATCACCTCGTCGAAGTTCCGACCGGTGGTCATCGGGTAGACGAGGATCAGCTTCACCTTCTTGTCCGGGCCGATCACGAACACGTTCCGGACCGCCTGGTTGTCGGCGGCGGTGCGGTCGTGCGGGTCGCCGGAGACGTCCGCCCCCAGCATCCCGTATGCCTGTGAGACGGCGAAGTCGGCGTCGCCGATGATCGGGTAGTTGGGCCTCGCGCCCTGCGTCTCCTCGATGTCGTCCGCCCACCGCGCGTGGTCGACGGCCGGATCGACGGAGAGACCGATGATCTTCACCCCCCGCCGGTCGAACTCCGGCTTGATCTTCGCCATGTAGCCGAGCTCGGTAGTGCACACCGGCGTGAAGTCCTTCGGGTGGGAGAAGAGCACCGCCCACGAGTCCCCGACCCATTCGTGGAAATGGATGGGGCCTTCCGACGTCTGCGCCTCGAAATCAGGCGCCGTATCACCAATCGTGAGAGGCAATCCCTGTTCCTCCTGTCTCGTGCGGTCGGCGGTGGACCTCCGCCGAACCCCCTCTGGGCAACCCTTCGCAGGTAAGAGCATACGGCCCACGAGCGGGTCTGCGAAACAGCGGTTCCGGTTGCGGTCAGGCGCGGCGGATCACGAAGTGCCACTCCCTAGCCGCTCCGGTGCGGAAGAGCTCAATCGCCGCAAGAATTGCCGCCGGGGCGACCGGACTACGCGGCGCGCTTCAGCCGCTCGTCGAGTGCAAGTGGGTCGATCGACGCCGACCGACGCGGGCGGAGAGGCTGCACGACGACGGCGACGAGTCCGGCGACGAGGGCCGCCGCGAGCAGGGCGTTGAGGATGGCGATGGTCGTCACGGACATGGGAGCCTCCCTTCCCGATCGGTCTCTCCTCGAGCAAACCGGACCCCCCTTCGAGGGCGCTTGGAGCCGAATGGGAGAACGCTGTGAGCCCGTCTTGCACGTCTGACCGCCGTAACCGGAGCGTCGCTGCTCGCGCGGAGGGGAGCCTCGCGGAGGTGGTTCGTACAACTACGGCCGGCGTGCTCCGCCCGCCCCCGGCCGGCCGCCGGCTACCAGCCGACGCGCTGACCGCGCTTCCCCTCGGCCAGCGCCTCGCGGGCGGCCACCACCTCCGCCCTCTCGCTGACCTCGGGCACACCGACCTCCCAGAAAGCGCCGCCCGGCGTCCAGGCTCGCGGCGCGGTGCCGATCGCGATCACGGTCGTGCGGTCGGCTCGGCGCGCACGCTCGATCGCCCCTGCCAGGCCGTCGAGATCCTCGACCGCCTCGGCCAGGCAGCCGAGAGACTGCGCATGCGCAACCCAGTCGACGGCGGGAGCGCCGTCGAGCATCGTGTTGAAGGATTCTGCGCCCTGGCTCAGCTGCAGGCGCTCGATCACCGCGAAGCCGCCGTTGTCGCAGACGACCACGATCAGCTTGTGCCCGGAGATGACGGAGCTGTAGAGCTCCGAGTTGAGCATGAGATACGAACCGTCACCGACTAGGCAGAAGACCTCGCCGTCGGGGCGGGCCATGCGGGCACCCCAGGCGCCCGCGATCTCGTAGCCCATGCACGAGAACCCGTACTCGCAGTCGAACGTGGCAACGCCGAGCGAGCGCCAGTTGATGTTCAGCTCGCCAGGAAGGCCGCCCGCGGCCGTGAGCACGTAGTCGCCCGCGGTCGCGAGCCGGTTCACCGCTCCCACCACCTGCGCATATGACGGCGGCGCGGAGCCAGGCGCGGTCACCTCGTCGACGAGCCGGCGGAACGAGGCGGCCTCGCCGGCGGCTTGCTTCCCCCACGCCGGATCGGCCTGCCACGGCGCGAGCAGCTTGCCGAGCTCGACGAGCCCCTCGCGCACGTCGCCGACGAGCGGTAGCGCCCGGTGCTTGGTCGCGTCGAACCGGGCCGCGTTGAGCCCGATCAGGCGCAGATCCTCGTTTTGGAAGACGGTCCACGAGCCGGTGGTGAAGTCCTGCAGCCTCGTCCCGGCGGCGAGCACGACGTCTGCCTCGGCCGCGAGCCGGTTGCCCTGGTCGGAGCCCGTGACGCCGATCGGCCCGACGTAGCAGGGGTGATCGTGGAGCAGCGACGACTTCCCGGCCACCGTCTCCAGGACCGGCAGGGCGTGCGCCTCGACGAAGCGGGCGAGCTCGTCCTCCGCGAGCGAGTAATGAACTCCTCCGCCGGCGATTACGAGTGGTTTGCGGGCAGCCCGGAGCGCCTCGGCGACTTGCTCGAGCTGGCGCCGGTCGGGCCGCGGCCGCCGCAGTTCGTGCACCCGCGGCTCGAAGATGCGCTCGGGGAAGTCGTATCCCTCGGCCTGCGCGTCCTGAGCGAGCCCGACGAAGGCCGGCCCGCAGTCGGCGGGGTCGAGCATCGTCTCGACCGCCGCCGGCAGCGCATGGACGACCTGCTCCGGCCGGGTGATGCGGTCCCAGTAGCGCGTGAGCGGCCGGAAGGCGTCGTTGGCAGTCAGAGTTCCGTCGCCGAACGACTCGAGCTGCTGGAGAACGGGGTCCGGAATCCGGCTCGCGAACGTGTCGCCCGAGAGGATCAGCAGCGGCAGGCGGTTCGCGTGGGCGACGGCAGCTGCGGTGGCCATGTTGAGCGCACCCGGGCCGATAGACGAGGTCGCGATCATCACCTGCTGCCGGCGCGCCGCCTTGGCAAAACCGACGGCCGCGAGGGCCATGCCCTGCTCGTTCTGCGCCCGGAGCACGGGAAGCGAGGACCGGTTCTTCGCGAGCGCCTGACCGAGCCCGAGCACGTTACCGTGCCCGAAGATCGCGAAGGCCCCGGCGAAGAGCGGCCGCTCCTCACCGTCGACGATCGCGCGCTGGGCCACGAGGAAGCGGACGATCGCCTCGGCCGCGGTCAAATGCACTGTCTTCATCCGACCGCCACCAGGGTCGACCGCAGGAAATCGATGCTCCGGCGTACGTCGTCGATCGGGGCGGTGCCGGGAGGCGGAGGATGTATGCTCCGGATGTTCGCGCGAGACGGTTCGGATCGTAAGCGACACTCGAATGAGCCTCCCGAGCCACCGACATGGCTGACGAGCTGGGAACCGCAGTGATGGCGGCGCTTCCGAGCGACGTCGGAGAAGGCGCGAGCCCTCTGCTGCGCACGGTGACGCAGACCGCGACCGACTACTGGAACGACTCGTGCTCCGTCGCCGAGCTCGAGTATGCGATCGTAAACGGCGCCACCGGCGCCACGACGAACCCGACGATCGTCGGCGAGGTGCTGGGCAAGGAGCTCGACCTGTGGGTCGACCGGATCCACGACCTCATCGAGGGCAACCCGACGTGGACCGAGGACGACGTCACCTGGCGGCTGATCGAGGAGATGGCGGTCCGGGGGGCCGAGCTCCTGGCACCCGTGTTCGAGCGCGAGGGGATGCGCAAGGGGCGTCTCTCGATCCAGACCGATCCCAAGCTCTATCGCGACTCCGCGCGAATCGTCGAGCAGGCGCTCCGCTTCGGGACGCTCGCACCCAACATTCAGGTGAAGATCCCGGCCACGAACGCCGGGGTCGACGCCGTCGAGGAGGTGACCGCGGACGGGGTGAGCATCAACGCCACCGTGAGTTTCACGGTGGCGCAGGCGACGGCGATCGCCGAGGCCGTCGAGCGGGGCCTCGAGCGCTGCGAGGCCGGCGGAGGCGACACCTCGCTGATTTCCCCGGTGTGCACGATGATGGTCGGTCGGCTCGACGACTGGATCGGAGTGGCGGCCGACCGCGACGGGCTGGCGATCACACCCGGCACCGCGTCCTGGGCCGGCATCGCCTGCTTCAAGCGGGCGTACGGCATCTACCAGGAGCGGGGCTACCGCACGCGGCTTCTCGCCGCCGCCTACCGCCATCATCGCCACTGGTCGGAGCTGATCGGCGGCGACGTCGTGCTGACGATCCCACATCGCTGGCAGGTGATCATCAACAGCTCCGACGTCGAGGTGAAGCCGCGCATCGAGGATCCTGTGCCGCACGAGGCGCTCGCGGAGCTGCGACGGCTCGTTCCCGACTTCGTGCGGGCGTATGAGCCCGACGGCCTCACGCGCGAGGAGTTCGACGGCTTTCCGCCGACCGTCCGGACGCTGCGGCAGTTCATCTCCTCGTACGAGGAACTGGCCGCGCGGATCCGTGACTTCATGCTGCCGAACCCCGATCGCTCCTAGCCGCCGGCCGGTCACCGGACGAGTGGGACGCGCGGATCCGGCTCGAGCTCGCTCCAGGCTGCACGGATCCATGCGAGGTCGGGGTCGTCGGCCGCGGCCATCGAGCGGCGGTCGCCCGCGAGCGCGTTCAGGTAATAGAGGTCGTAGCCGTGGGCGGCGGCCGTGGTGTGGTAGCCGAACGGCACCAGCATGATGTCGCCGTCGCGGACGGTCGCGGTGAGGTCGACGCCGTGCCGGGGGCTGTAGAGCCGCTGGACGGCAAACGCTTCGGGCCTGGCCGTACGGTAGTAGTAGGTCTCCTCGAGCACGACCTCGCCCGGAGGCGCGTCTTCGTCGTGCTTGTGCGGCGGGTAGCTCGACCAGTTTCCGGACGGCGTGAACACCTCGACGACGAGCAGTCGCTCGGCCGGGAACTCCGGCTTGACGATGTGGTTGATCTGCCGGGTCGCGTTGCCGGCGCCGCGCACCTCGATCTCGACATCTTCGGGCCGGATCAGGACCGCTTCACGGCGCTGCTCGCAGAGCGCGCCGCAGATCGCCACCTCGAAGGCACCGTCGGCCTCGACGGCGTAGGCCGTGTCGCGCGGGAGGTAGAGCGCCCAGGGCATCCCCTCGAAGACGTGACCGCGCTCGCCGAGCTCCCACGCCTGCCCGTCGGCGTCGACGCGGCAGCGGCCCCCGAGAACGACGAGCGCGATCTCGCCGGGGCCCGTGTCCGACTCGAACGAGCCCTGCCGGACGCCGAAGTGGAGATAGCTCCACGCGGCGGTCTGAGGGGTCACCTGCTCCCACTCGCCCCGACGCAGGAGAAGATCGCTCACAATCGCCTCCGCCCCTTTCGAGGCGGAGCCGCGGTCGACCGGCGAACGACGAGCTGCGGCTCGAGCAGGTGACGGAGTTTACGCGGCCTCTTGCCCCGCGTCATGTCGAGGAGGAGCGTAGTCGCACGCTCCCCGATCTCGCGGGCCGGCTGGCGGACGGTCGTGAGCGGCGGCGTGGTGTAGGACGCGAGCCGGAGGTCGTCGAAACCGACCACGGAGACATCGTCCGGAACCTGCCGGCCGCTCTCCGCCACCGCCTCGAGCAGCCCGACTGCGGAGAGGTCGTTGGCTGCGAACACGGCGGTCGGCGCAGGATCCCGCGCAAAGAGCCTCAGTCCGGCCTCGAAGCCCCCGTCCTCGCTGAACGCCCCGCTTACGACGAGATCGGGCTCGTACTCGAGCCCCGCGCTCTCGAGACTTTCGCGATAGCCCTCGATCCGCTCCTGGCTGATCCGCATCTCAGGCCTGCCCGTCACGTGCGCGATCCGACGGTGACCGAGTGCCGTCAGGTGCCCGGTCGCGAGCCGCGCTCCGAGCCGATTGTCGACCTGCACGAGCGGCACCGACGGCGACGGCGAGTCGCGGTCGAGGCACACGATCGGGAAGCCCTCGGCGGCGAACCGCGCCAGCCTGTCGGCCGGCAGCAGGAGCCCGTCGACGAGGGCGCCGTCGACCTGCTTCGAGCGCAGGAGGTCCAGGTAGGTCTCCTCGCGAGCCGGATCGTCCTCGGTCGTACAGAGGAGGATCGTGTAGCCGAGCTCGAGCGTCCGCTGCTCGATCCCACTCACGAGAGCGCCGTAGAACGGGTTCGTGATGTCCGGCAGAAGAAGCGCGATCGTCTGGGTCGAGCGAGTGACGAGACTGCGCGCGACCCGGTTCGGCTGGTAGCCGAGCTCACGGATCGCCGACTCGATCGCAAGCTGCGTCGAAGGCGCAATCTGACCCGTCCCGTTCAGCGACCGGGAGACGGTCGCGGTCGAGACACCGGCCAGCCGGGCGACGTCGTAGATCGTCGGCTGCCCGCGCTTCCCAAGCCTGGACGGAGGGGTGCTCACCTGCCCGCGCCCCGGAGGTTTCCGGTATTGATCCCCCGCAGCGAGATGGGCGCCGGAAGGCCACAAGACATTCGCCTCGGAGTGATCGGCCTCGGCCGCATGGGAATGCTCCACGCCGAGAACCTCGCCTCGGGCGCGAAGGGAATCGAGCTCGCGCGGATCACCGACACCTCTGCCGAGGTGGCCCGGGC
Organism: Gaiellaceae bacterium; assembly: GCA_035517795.1. Classification (GTDB taxonomy): domain Bacteria; phylum Actinomycetota; class Thermoleophilia; order Gaiellales; family Gaiellaceae; genus PALSA-600. Next base: position 11,142 of record DATIYE010000021.1, read on the forward strand.
GGCCGGCAAGCGGCTCGGCGTCGAATCGTCGTCCGAGCTCGAGTCGGTGCTCGAAGACCCGGCGATCGCGGGCGTCGTGATCGCGACGCCGACCGCCACCCACGTCGAGCTCGTCGAACGGGCCGCGGCCGCCGGGAAGCACGTGTTCTGCGAGAAGCCGGTCTCGTTCGACACCGAGTCGACGCTGCGCGCGCTGGCGGCCGCGCGGGCCGCGGGAGTCGTGCTCCAGGTCGGCTTCCACCGCCGCTTCGACCCCGACTGGGCCGACGCGACCGCCCGCATCCGCGCCGGCGAACTGGGAGACGTCAGGCTCTTCCGCACGTCACTCCGGGACAAGACCGCCCCCCGCGCCGACTTCCTCACCGGAAGCGGCGGCTTCTTCGTCGACGTGACGATCCACGACCTCGACACTGCGCGCTGGATGGTCGGCGAGATCGACGAGGTGACGGCGTTCGGCGCCGCGCTGACCGACCCGGCGATCGCGGAGCTCGGCGACGTCGACAACGCCCTTGTCGTGCTCAGATTCGAGAACGGCGCGCTCGGAGTGATCGACGGAAGCCGGGAGGCGGTGTACGGCTACGAGTGCTCCACGGAGGTGATGGGCTCGAAGTCGACGGTGCGGATCTCCGGCCACCGCCGGCACCGCAGCCAGTGGCTTACGCCGGGAAGCGTCGCCTCCGACTGGGTGCTCGACTTCAGCGAACGCTATCCCGACGCCTACCGGCTGGAGCTCGAGGCGTTCGCCCGCGCAGTCCGCGACGGGGTCGAGCCCGAGATCACTGGTGAGGACGCGCTCGCGGCCTTCGTGCTCGCGGGCGCCTGCGAGCGCTCCTGGCGCGAGAAGCGCACGGTACGCCTCGGCCACGAGCGGACCGCGACCGGGGCCGTCTACTCCGAGCTCGATTAGGAGCTCGAACCGAGCTGAGCTACGTCCGAGCGACTCAAGGCTCATTCGGTTCCAGCTCCTAAGCCGCTCACGCGGCACGCTCGCGTTCGAGCGGGCGCACCTCGCCCGTCCGGCGCTGCTCCCTGAAGGCGACGAGCAGCTCGTGCACCGACGGCAGCCGGTAACCGATCGTCTCGGCCGTCGCGGTGGCCGTCAGGCTCGTGTCGCGGGGAACCGGAACGGCAAGCAGAGCCGCGGGATCGGGAGGACCGCTGGCGAGCAGGCCGGGATCGAGGCCGAAGACGTCGACGGCCTTGCGGGCAAGCCCCATCCGGGTCGTCGACTCGCCGCCGCAGCAGTGGAAGACGCCGCGCGCGCCCGTGCGCACGAGCCTGAGGATCATCTCGGCCGACTCCGTGGCGAGGCTAGGGGTGGCGACCCCGTTGATCGTCTCGCTCTCCCACACGGTGAAGGGCCGGCCCTGCTCGAGGCTGTCGACGATCGAGGCGACGAAATAGCCGAAGCCGGGGTCCTGCGACCGCGGCCATCGCGGCTTGGCCCAGTGGACGCCGTTCACTCCCGAGACCCGGGCCACGATCGGATCGCGCGCCCGCTCGAGCGTCACCAGCTCGGACGCCGCCTTGAGGAAGCCGTAGAGGTTGATCGGATTCGGAGGGGTCGCCTCGTCGGCGCCCCCCTGCGTCCCGTCGAACACCCAGTCGGTGGAGAGGGTGACGAGCACGGCGCCGACCTCGTTCGCGGCGTCCGCGAGTGTCCGTGTCATCTCGACGAACGAGCGCCAGCCGAGCGCCCGATCGGCCAGGATCGACCCGAGGTCGTTCAGGATCGCGCAGTGCACGATCAGGTCGGGGGCGAACTCACGGACGCTCGAGCGCACCGCGGGCCGATCGAGGAGGTCGACTGCTGCGAATCGTGCCCCGGGCGAGCCGTTCGCCGACGCCCGCCCCGTCACGACCACATCGAGCCCGTGCCAGCCGGCGTAGAGCCTCGACACGTTCGATCCGACGAAGCCCGTCCCTCCGGTGACGTAGACGCGCATCAACCGTCCTCGATTCGCACCGGACGGCCTTCGTCGAGCGATCGCTTCGCTGCGAGGCCGACGACGAGCGGCGCCCGACCCGCCTCGGCCGGAACCGGGGACGGCCCTCCGGTCGCGACCATCTCGAGGAACGCCTCCCACTCGGCGACATAGCTCGGGATGTAGCGCTCGAGGAAGAACGTCGGCAGGCGCGGCCCTGACCCGCCCGCGGCTGTCCGGACGAAGCCGCCGTGGGCCGGCAGGTTCTCCGAGCAGGCCATTCCCTTCGAGCCAAACGCCTCGATGCGCTGATCGAAGCCGTACACCGCCTGCCGGCTGTTGTCGATCAGCGTCAGCGCCCCGTCGGCATGGACCAGCGTCACGGCGGCGGTGTCGATGTCTCCGAGCTCGCCGATCTCGGGGTCGACCCGGACCGCGCCGCGCGCATAGACCTCGACGGGCTCGCTCGCCGTGATGAAGCGGGCCATGTCGAAGTCGTGAATCGTCATGTCGAGGAAGAGGCCGCCCGAGTGGCGCACGTAGTCGTACGGGGGCGGGGCGGGATCGCGGCTCGTAATGCGGAGAACGTGGAGCTCGCCCACCTCACCCCCCGCGACGGCGTCGCGCACCGAGCGGTGGCCGGGGTCGAAGCGCCGGTTGAACCCGACCATGAACGGCACGCCAGACCCCTCGACGGCAGCGAGCGCCCGGTCGACCTCCGCCAGGTCGAGCGAGATCGGTTTCTCGCAGAAGATCGGCTTGCCCGCCCTGGCGGCAGCGACGACGATGTCGACATGGGTGTCGGTGCTCGAGCAGATCGCGACGGCATCCACCTCGGGCGAGCCGACGAGCGCCTCGATGCTGGGCGCCACGGGAGCGCCGAGCCCGGCAGCCGCATCGGGCGAGGCGTCGTACACCATCACGAGCGCCGCGCCGGCAAGCTCGTGCACGAGGAGCTTGGCGTGGAGCCTCCCGATGCGCCCCGTCCCCACGACCCCGACACGGATCGGATCGCTCACCGACGGATGCGCATTGACTTTTCCACTGTGAGCGCTTACTGTAACCGCTTACCCATGCTCGATGCAAACGTCACATGGGCCGAATTCGGAGCCGGAGGAACGGCATCCGGGACGCGCCCACCGCACTCCGGACGTCATGCTCGAGCCCTGAGCCTCGCCCCTCTCGAGATCGTCGCGCCCGCCGGACAGGAGCCGCCGGCACCCTGCGACCCGATCCATCGACGCTCGAGCGTCACCGCTGACCCAGCCAACCCGGCTCCAGCTGAAGGGAGTGTCAACAGGTGAAGAGATTCCGGTGGAAGGCGGCGTTCGGTGGAATCGCCGCCGTCACGGTCATGGCCGGCGTGCTCGTCGCGACCTCGTTTGCGACGGCGAAGTCCTCGGCTTCCGGGGCGAACGCCAAATGCCCCTACAAGTTCGCCGTCATCACCCACGGCGACAACGGCAGCTTCTGGAGCGTCGTCTACAAGGGCGCGAAGAACGCGGCCGCGGACCTCAACTGCAAGCTGACCGAAGTGTACGGCTCGCAGCAGCAGGGCCAGGCCCAGCCTGACGACAACGCCGAGAACGCGCAGATCCAGAACGCGATCAACGCGAAGGTGAACGGGATCGCGGTCTCGGATCACGATCCCGCCCTGATGAACGCGACCCTCGCCAAGGCTCACGCCGCGGGCATCCCCGTCGTGCTCCTGAACGCGGGCTGCGACGCCGCTGACATCGCCGCCAGCGAGGCGATGACCTGCGTCGGGCAGCCCGAGCAGCTCGCGGGCACGCAGGCCGGGGCGCGCTTCAAGAGCCAGAACCTCACGAACGTCCTCTGCGTGATCCACCAGTCGGGCCAGAACCTGCTCGACCGCTGCAACGGCCTCGCCGCCGGCCTCGGCGTCGGGACGACGTGCAAGACCGGCAACGCTCCGGCGAAGGGCCCGGCCTGCACCGAGCTGATCCTGTCCACGCCGAACGCGGCCTCGAACCCGCAGCAGGCGATCGGCCAGGTCACGGCCTACCTCCAGGCGCACACCGGCGTCCAGGCGGTGCTGACGCTGAACACGGCGATCAGCGACGCACTCGTCGCCACGCACCCGAAGGCGAAGGTCGCGACCTTCGACCTCGACACGACGGTCGAGAGCGACCTCAAGGCCGGCACGCTCGACTTCGCGGTCGATCAGCAGCAGTACCTGCAGGGCTACCTGCCGATCGTGTTCCTCTACCTCTACAACAGCCATGAGGGGAACTCGGTGGGCGGCGGCTCGACCGTGGCGAGCGGCCCGCTGCTCGTCGACAAGTCGAACGTCGACAAGGTCGCCGCGGCGATCAAGGCCGGAGACGACTGATCCGAATCGTGGGGGGGCGGGCGG
>DATIYE010000022.1:0-22858 GCA_035517795.1 Gaiellaceae bacterium
GGCTGCCGTGCAACAAATGCAAGGTCCGACCCCGATTTAGGCTCGCCTAACAAGTTTAGTCTCGACTAAACTTCGTTCATGGCTATGCGCACGGTCGTGCGGGAGGAGCTGCCTGCCGGACTCCGGACGGTCGACGAGGCGCTGCACCGGACGCGGTTTCGGATTCTCCCGTTCCTCGGGCCGGCCTTCATCGCCTGCGTCGCCTACATCGATCCGGGCAATTTCGCCACCAACATCGCGGCCGGATCGAAGTTCGGTTACACGCTCGTCTGGGTGGTCGTCGCCTCGAGCCTGATGGCAATGGTGATCCAGACGCTGTCGGCCAAGCTCGGTATCGCTACGGGACGGAATCTCCCCGAGGTCTGCCGCGACCGCTTCTCGCATCGCACCTCCGTGCTGCTCTGGGTGCAGGCCGAGACAATCGCGATGGCCACCGACCTGGCCGAGTTCCTCGGCGCCGCAATCGGCTTCAATCTCCTGCTGGGGACGAGCCTCGCCGTCTCGACCGTGCTGACCGGGATCGTGTCGTTCGCCTTGCTCTCGCTGCAGAGCTACGGCTTCAGACCGTTCGAGGCTGCGATCGCCACGCTCGTCGGCGTGGTCGGCCTCTGCTATCTCGCCGAGATCTTCTATGCGCGCCCCGACATCCGCGCCGCCGGGGGGCATCTGCTCGTGCCCCAGTTCGCCGGCTCGGAGTCGGTCCTGCTCGCGGTCGGGATCATCGGCGCCACCGTGATGCCGCACGTGATCTACCTCCACTCGGCGCTCACCCAGGACCGGATCGTCCCCGAGTCGCAGGAAAGCGCGAGGGTACTCATGCGCTACACCCGGATCGACGTGCTCGTCGCGATGTCGATTGCCGGGCTGATCAACGTCGCGATGCTGGTGATGGCCGCGAGTACCTTCTACAAGAGCGGCCTCGAGAACGTCGCGTCGCTCACGACGGCGCACCAGACGCTCGAGCCGATTCTCGGCGCCACCGCGAGCTCGCTCTTCGCCGTCGCGCTGCTCGGCTCGGGCCTCTCGTCCTCTGCGGTCGGGACCTACGCCGGCCAGGTGGTGATGCAGGGGTTCGTCAACCGGCAGATCCCGATCTGGGTCCGCCGCACCGTGACGATGATCCCGGCCTTTGTCGTCGTCGCGCTCGGGCTCGACCCGTCGCGAACGCTCGTCCTCTCACAGGTCGTGCTCTCGTTCGGGATCCCGTTCGCGCTCATTCCGCTGGTCTGGTTCACGTCGCGCCGCAACCTGATGGGCTCGCTCGTCAACAGCCGGCTCACCAACGTCATCGCGACCGGAATCGCCGTCGTGATCGTCTCCCTGAACGTGTTCCTGCTCACCCAGGTCTTCAGCGGCTGAGCCTTCGCCGGTTGAGCGCTTGCCGGTACGGGCGTCGAGCGCCTGTAGCGCCTCGGCCGCCTGCCGGCGGAGCGGCCCGACCGTCTCCCGGTAGTCCTCATCGTCGACCTTCCCGGTCCGATGGTCGAACTCGAGCTCCTTCAAAGCCGCGAGCGCGCGGTCGCGCTCCTCGATCAGCTCGAGTATCTCCTCGGACTCGGAGCCGAAGTCGATCAGCTCGGGCTCACCGTTGTCGCGAATGAAGGGCAGCGCCACGATCACCACCGCGGCCACCGCGATGAGCGCCCCGAGGACCAAGGCGATCACGCGCGGGCGAGCGAGAGCCGTGTCACGAGCCGCCGCTGCTCGCGTGCGTCGGGCCACAGCGTGACGAGCGACCCGAAGAGGAAGACGTAACCCGCGATCCAGATCAGGTTGACGAGTGGCTTCACGAGCACCTTGAAGTAGACCTTGTTGCCGACGACCTGGTCGAGGATCACGTACAGGTCCTCGCCGCGCAGCCAGTCGGTGTGGATGCCGACCTCGTGCGAGATCCCGAGCGCCGACGAGTTGACGTAGGCCGTGCTCATCGTGCCGTTGAAGCGGCCGCTGACCTTCAGGTAGCCGCGCGTCTCGACCGACCTGCCCGTCTCGGTCACGCTCGGCGTGTCCTTCAGGCTCGCGTAGGTGAGCTTGTAGCCGGGCACGGTCATCGTCTGGCCCCTGGCAAGTGGCAGCTCTTTCGTCGTCCCGTAGGCGCTCGAGCCGACGATCCCGATCGCGAGCAGGACGATCGATGCGTGGACGATGTAGCCGCCGTAGCGCCTGCGGTTGCGGGCGACGAGCTGGAACAGCGAGCCCGTGGCCCGCGTACCGCGCACGAACTCGATCACGATCGTCGTCAGCACGAAGGCGCAGAACGTGTACGCGATCAACCCGGGAGCCGAGGAGCCAGCTCCCGCGATGATCAGCGCGGCGCCGGTGACGAGCGCAACCGCGATCGGCCAGCGGAGCGTCTTCATCAGCGCGCGCGCCGAGGAGCGGCGCCAGGCGATGAGCGGCCCGATGCCCATCAGGAGCAGGAGGGGCAGGCCGAAGATGCGCAGGAAGAAGTCGAAGTACGGCCTCCCCATCGTCTGCTGCTGGCCGGTGAAGAGCTGCGTGAGGATCGGGAAGATCTCGCCCCAGAAGATCGTCAACGTGAGCGCGACGAGGAGCAGGTTGTTGTAGAGGAAGGTCGCCTCGCGCGAGAGCGGCGACTCGAGCTTCGTGCGCGCCTTGAGCAGCGGCAGGCGCCAGAGGATCAGCGCCATCGAGAAGAGAGTGCTGGCGACGACGAAGCCGAGGAACCAGCCGCCGATCGAGCTCTTCGCGAACGAATGGATCGACTCGATCACGCCGGAGCGGGTGAGGAACGTGCCGAACACCGAGAGCTCGAAGGCGAGAGCGACGAGAACCATGTTCCAGATCCTCAGCATGCCCTTGCGCTCCTGGATCATCACCGAGTGCAGAAAGGCCGTGGCCGCGAGCCAGGGCATCAGCGCCGCGTTCTCCACCGGGTCCCAGGCGTAGTACCCGCCCCAGCCGACCTCGACGTAGGCCCAGTGGGCGCCGAGGATTTGGCCGAAGCCGAGGAACGTCCAGGCGGCGAGCGTCCAGCGGCGGGTGGCGATGATCCAGCGCTCGTCGGTGTGGCCGGAGAGCATGGCGCCGGCGGCAAAGGCGAACGGGATCGAGAGCCCGACGTAGCCGAGGTACAGCATCGGTGGGTGGGCCACCATGTACGGGTTCTGGAGACTCGGGACGAGGCCCGCGCCGTCGACGCTGCGCGGGACGGTCGTAAAGGGGCTTGCGACCGCGACCAGCATGAAGCTGAAGAACGTCGCGATTCCGCCGATCACGGGGACGACCCAGACGACGACGTCCTTGAGGAGCTTCCGGTTGAGCGTGACCGCGAGCGCGGCATATCCGGTGAGCACGAGCAGCCACAGGAGCAGCGAGCCCTCCTCCCCACCCCAGAACGCCGTCAGTGAGTAGATCGTCTTCAGGTCGCGGCTCGTGTGGGCCTGGACGTATGCGTACGAGAAGTCGTGCGTGACGAGCGCGCGGACGAGTACGCCCGAGGCGACTGCCGTCGAGCCGAAGCAGGCGATCAGCGCGTAGCGCGCCGAGTCGGCCATTCGCCGCTGGCGCGTGATGGCGGCAGCCGTGCCCGCGACGAGCGCGTACAGCGCCAGCATGAAGCTGACGACGAGTGCTGCGCGACCGAGGTCAGGCACTCACGCCTTCGAGGTGTACTTGCTCGGGCACTTCGTCGTCAGCGCCGTGGCGACGAACGATGCTCCCTGCAACTGGCCGGTGACGTTGACGTCACGGCCGACCTCGAACAGGTCGGGCACTGAGCCGTGGTAGATGATCGGGACAGTCGGGCTCACGCCGTTGATGTTGTGGAGCTTGAATCGGAGTCCGCCCTGCAGATGGGCGTCGCCCTTGACCGGGCCGATGACCTTGCCCGTGAGCGAGACCGTGCCGTTATGGCCTGCGAGATTGCTCGGCTGCAGCGCCGGAGTCGTACCGCTGAGTGCCGTGTAGACGAGGAAGACTGCAAGCAGCGCTGCGATCGCCAGTGCAATGACGAGCCTGGCCGGGCTGCGCCGTGAGCGGGCCATCGCGGCCCAGTTTAGCCTCGATCTCGACGGGGCCGACGGTTAGGCGACCGCTCGTCGTTCCGGAACGCGGTAACCATGATCGGCGCAGAGGGCACCCGGAAGCTCCTCGGTGAGCGCATCGCAGTAGCCCTTGCCGTAGGCGGCGCGCATGAATGCTGCGACGACTTCGAGAGACCAGTCCTCGATCCCGGCAGCCTCCCGCCAGAGGTCGGTCAGCCGGAGGTCGATGTCGAGCTCGAGCAGATCAATGCGTGAGGGACGTTCGGCCATGAGTCGAGCGTAGAGAGGGCATCGGACGGAACAGGGCTAATCTCCCTGCTCATGGCACGAAAGCTCCATTTCGGGCCTGCGCGGGTCCCGTCGCGCGAGAGTCCGGAGGCTGCGGTCGAAGCGCTGCTCGCACGCGGGCTGTCGGCGTGCGAGATCGACTTCGAGGGCGGGTTCTGGATGAGCTACGAGTTCGCCGAGGGTCTAGGAAAGGTCGCGTGCGAGGCCGACGTGGCGCTTTCGGTGCATGCGCCACTGGCGGGGTTCATGGGCCATGCCGAGCGCGGGAAGAAGCTGAACATGGCGGTCGGGATGCTCGACCACTCGGCGGGGATCGCCAAGGCCGCCGGAGCGGAGGTGGTCGTCTTCCATCCCGGCTTCCTGCTCGGCCGGCCGCGCGAGGAGGCGATCGACTCCGTGGTGGAGCAACTCGGCGAGCTGCGTGTCCGACTGGAGGGCAAGGGGCGCGCCGTGCCGTTCGGGGTAGAGGTGATGGGTCGGGTGCGCGACCTCGGCTCGGCCGAGGACGTGGTCGAGATCTCCCGCCGAGTCGGCTGGGTCCGCCCCGTGCTGGACTTCGCTCACATGCACGCGACCTCCGACGGCGCGTTCACATCCGTCGCGCCGTTCGTCGAGGCGCTGGCCGCCGTGGATGCAATCCTCGAGGCGGGCGCGCCGTTCCACATCCACTTCTCGGACATCCAGTTCGCGAACCGTAACGAGACGAAGCACCTTCCTTACGGGGAGGGAACGCTGCGCGCGGAGCCGTTGCGCGATGCGCTCGCGCAGTTCGAGCGGCCGGCGACGGTGATCTCGGAGTCGCCCGACCCGGAGTCGACCGAGGCGATCCGCGCCATCCTCGGCGCGTAAGCTGGTCGCGTGGCGATCCGGCAGAGACTGCTCGAAACGCCGCCGGAGCGCGTGCCGGCCGAGCTGGCCAAGACGGTGGCGGCATTCTGCGGGCCCCTCGACGTGATCGCGACCGCTTGGGTCGGGGTGATCGAGATCACCCGCGGGGTCGAGCAGCCCGAGGAACATCTCGGCGTGGCGTTCGAGCTCGCGGAGCCCGTGGCCGAGACGGACGAGGGCGACCGGGAGCTGCGCCTCGTCGCGGACCGGTTCTACGAGACGATGCCCGAGGAGATCCAGGAAGGCGGGTGCAACTTCCTCGAGCCGGGCGGGATCACAGCGTGGGCCGACAAGGCTCAGCGGGTGTTCTCCCGCTGAGACGCCTCAATCCGTAGCATCGGGTGGATGCTCGATCCTGCGGCTTTCAAGGCGTACGACGTGCGCGCGCTCTATCCGTCGCAGCTGGACGAGGAGGGCGCCTACGCTGTCGGGCGGGCGTTCGCCGAGCAGTTCGAGCCGCGTCGGGTTGCGGTTGGCAGGGACATGCGACTGTCGTCGCCGGCGATGGCCGGGGCGGCGATCTCTGGCCTGGCGGACGCAGGGGCCGACGTTGCGGATCTGGGAATGGTCGGCACCGAGATGGTCTACTTCGCAACCGCCGAGCTGGGCCTCGACGGCGGGATCATGGTCACCGCGTCGCACAACCCGAAGCAGTACACGGGGATGAAGATCGTCCGGCGAGGGGCGCTGCCGGTCGGGAGCGAGTCGGGACTCGTCGAGATCCGTGACCGCGCGGTGCGCGGTCAATGGAAGCAGTCGACCCGTGGGCAGGTCGAGCCGGTGGATGTCTGGGATGGGTTCGTCGACCGCGCGCTCTCCTTCGTCGAGCCGTCGTCGATCGCGCCGCTTCGGATCGTGGCGGACGCTGCAAACGGAATGGCCGGAGAGATGCTCCCGCGGGTACTCGAGCGTCTGCCGCAGGTGGAGGTCGTTCGCTGCTACTTCGATCCCGACGGGGCGTTCCCCAACCACGAGCCGAATCCGCTGCTCCCCGAGAACCGCGAGTTCATCGTGCGGCGCACGCGCGAGGAAGGCGCGGCGTTCGGGGTCGCATACGACGGCGACGCCGACCGGTGCTTCTTCGTCGACGACACCGGCGAGTTCGTTCCCGGTGACTTCACGACCGCGTTGTTCGCCGGGCTGATGCTGGCGCGCGAACCGGGTGGAAAGGTGATTTACGACGTCCGGGCCTCCTGGGCAGTGCCCCGGGCCGTCGAGCAGGCAGGCGGCGTGCCCCTCATCAACCGCGTCGGGCATTCATTCATCAAGCAGCGGATGCGCGAAGAGGGCGCAGTCTTCGCTGGCGAGGTGTCCGCGCACTACTACTTCCGCGACTTCTCCCAGGCGGACTCGGGCGTGATTCCGTTCCTGCTCATGCTCGCGCTCGTGTCCGGCCGGGACGAGCCGCTGAGCGAGATCCTGGCGCCGCTGCGGTCGAAGTACTTCCTCACCGGCGAGATCAACACGCCCGTGGCGGACGTGGCGCTGAAGCTCCAGGAGCTCAAGGAGCGCTACTCGGGCGAGGGACGCATCTCCCACCTCGACGGGCTCTCGGTGGATGCCGCCGACTGGCACATGAACGTGCGCCCGTCGAACACCGAGCCGCTACTGCGGCTGAACCTCGAGGCGCTGTCCGAGGCGCGGATGGAGGCGAAGCGCGCCGAGGTGCTCGAGATCATTCGCGCCTGACCATCGGGGCACGGTTAGGCTCCGCTCACTACGGTCGACGAAAGGAGCGGTCATGAGCGTGCTGGTGACGATGAAGGTGAGGGGTGACACCGATCAGTTCCGGCGCTTCCTCGTCGACGCCGAGGAGCGGCTGCGCGGGATCGCCGAGTCGGCGAAGCAGGCGGGCGCGATCCATCACAGGTTCGGCGTCGGCGATGGGTTCGTGATCGTCATGGACGAATGGGAGACCGCCCAGGCGTTCCAGGCCTTCGTCTCGAGCGACGAGATAGCTCAGGTGATGCGCGAGGCCGGCGCGCAGAGCGAGCCGGAGGTCGAGATCACCGAGGCGATCGAGTCGCCCGACCGGTTCTGAACTGACCCAGCTGGTTCCGGGGCAGTTCAGCGCTTCACGCGGCGGGCAGCATTGCGCGCCGCCTTGCCGGCGGCCCGGCGCGGGGCGGGATGCGAGGCGAGCCGCCAGGCCTCGGCATACGCACGCCGCGCCTGCGCGCTCCGCACCAGGCGGACGACGCCGAGCCCGCCGAACAGCAGAAGCCGCCGACCGCGCTTCGTCCTCGCGACGTATAGCAGAGCGTCCACCAGCACGAGAAACATGACCCAAACGTAGCCGGAGACCGAGCTCCGACGACTCAGCCGCCGTTGCGGCAGAGAGTAAGTGTCGGATCCCTCGGGGTCTCACCCCTCGGTGTCTGACACCGAGAGGCGCCCCTGATCGACGAATCGGGCATAGGCGGCCCGGGCCTGGTCGGGAGTCGACCCCCAGAGCTTCAGGAACTCCGCATTGGCAAGAAAGCGAGGCGGGTGGCTCAGACCGATATGAGCTCGATAACTGCTCCACGGCCACTGCTCGGGACGGAACTTCATTCTCGCCGCGACGGGGTTCAGGTCGATGTACCGGAGCGTCACGAGCAACTGGTCCTGGGACTTCACGGGTACGTCCTTGAAGCGGTTACGGAAGAGATGGCCGACGTGACCGTGCTCTCGATTCCACCAACGCGTGTAGCCACCGAGAAGTTCCTGCATTCCTTCGGATAGGCCGCCGTCGGCTATCTGTACGAGGAAGTGGGCGTGGTTGTCCATCAGGCAGTAGCCGTAGACAAGCCAGCCGTGCCTCTTCGCCACCTTCTCGAGGCGCACGAGAAACCCCTCGCGATCGGCATTTCTGACGAAGATTCTCCGACCGTCGTTTCCCCGCGGCATCAAGTGGTAGATGCCGTTTGGCTCCACCACTCGCGGCGATCGAGGCATACGCGGAACCGTAGTCCAACTTGACAACAGTCTGGTCGCTGTCGACTCCGATTTTCCAATTTCGTCTCAAACTCGTCCCAGGTTCAGGGCCGTGTCTGACACCGAAGGGGGCCCGGGGCGCGGCTAGGATCGCTGGATGTTCGAGCCGGGGCATCGAAGCGACCGGAAGCCGCCGTTCCGGTTCGCCGCGTACACGCGGGTGGCGTTCTCGGACACGGACGCGCAGGGCGTCGTCTATTACGGCCGATATCTACCCTACTTCGACCTCGCGCGCACCGAGTACCACCGAAGCCTGGGCGAGACGGCGAGTGCGGCTCGGTCGGAGTTCGTGATGCGCGCCTCGAGCGTCGAGTACCACGCGCCGGCGCGGTTCGACGATTTGCTCGAGGTCTTCGTCCGGGTCTCGCGGATCGGCCGCACGAGCGTCACCTACGAGTACGCCGCGTACCGGATCGGGACCCGCGAAGAAGAGACGTTGATGGTCACGGCGACCCAGACCGCCGTCATGATCGACCATGACGACCGCCGCACCCTGCCCGTCCCGGACGGGTTCAGGGAGAAGGCGGGCGAGTTCGAGGGCGCCCCGTTGTGACTACATCCGACGCGGCGCTCGCGGCCGTCGAGCGCGTAGTCGGCGATGGAGGCGATTCCGACGACGTCCTCCGCGGAGTCGTCCAGGCCCTCGCCGAGTGCGGCGCCGCAAGCTGGGCGGCGATCCTGTTCGTGGAGCGAGGCGAGCTCGAGCTGGGCCCGGAGGCCGGCACGCCGGATCCGGCCGTCGCCACGCGCATCCAGGTCCCGGTGACCTTCGGCGACGCCCGCGTCGCCGAGCTCGCCGCCGAGGGCTGCGACAACCGGGCGCTCCTGGACCACGTCGCTGCACTCGTCTCCGAGCACTGCCTCGTCGGCTGGGACACCCGCGGCGTCCCGTGGGACGACGCCGTCTGAAGACACTCAGCTCGGCGTGACGCGATACGCGTCGAACACGGCGTCGACCGCCCGCAGCGAGCTGAGGAGCGAGCGCAACGACGCGATGTCGCCCACCTCCGCCGTGTACCAGTTCTTCGCCAGCTGATCCTCGACGACGCCGCCGTACGAGACGATGTTCGCCCCGTGCTCCGCGAACGTCCGGGCAACGTCCTCGAGCAGCCGCGGGCGATCCCATGACGTGACCGCAATCTGCACCCGGAACGACTTCGTCTGCTCACCGCTCCACTCGACGGGCGTGAACCGCTCCTCGTTCCGCTTCAGCGCCCGCACGTTCGGGCAGTCCCCGCGATGGATGGTGATCCCCTTCCCGAGCGAGATATACCCGACGATCGGGTCGCCAGGCACCGGAGTGCAGCACTTCGCGAGCCGCACGAGCACGTCGTCGACGCCCTGGACGACCACACCGACCTCGCTCCCCGAAACAGTGCTCCGAGCCTTCGGGGCCTTGACGACGATCGGCGACTCCTGGGCCACCTCGTCGGTCTTCAACCGTTGGATCACCTTGTTGACGATCGCCCCCGGTTGCAGCCGACCCGAGCCGAGCGCCAGGTAGAAGTCCTCGGCCTTCTTGAAACCCGAGTCGCGGATCACCTGCGCGAGCACCGCCGAATGGCGCAGCTTCGCGTACGGGAGGTTCTGTTGTTTCAGCGCCTGCTCGAGGGACTCCCGCCCGCGCGCCTCCTGGTCCTCCCGCGTCTCGCGCGTGAACCACTGGCGGATCTTGTTCCGCGCGCGGGAGCTCTTGGCCAGCGACAACCAGTCACGCGACGGCCCGCGCTCCTGCTTCGAGGTGAGGATCTCGACGAAGTCGCCGTTCTTGAGCCGGTAGTGCAGGGGAACGATCCGGCCGTTGACCTTCGCGCCGACCGTCCGGTGCCCGACATCGGTGTGCACCGCGTAGGCGAAGTCGATCGGCGTCGAGCCCGAGGGCAGCGTCTTCACCTGCCCCTTTGGCGTGAAGACGTGAACCTCCTCGTCGAAGAGGTCGGTACGAAACGCCTTCATGAACTCGCGCGGGTCGGCCTCGTTGGTGCCGACGTCCATCAGCTGATTCACCCACCGTGTCCACTCGTCGTCGTGCGAGTCGCGGCGCCCGCCCTTGTAGATCCAGTGGGCCGCCACCCCGTACTCGGCGGTCGCATGCATCTCGCGGGTGCGGACCTGGATCTCGAGGGGCCGACCCTGCGGCCCGATTACGGTCGTGTGCAGCGCCTGGTAGCCGTTGAACTTCGGCATCGCGATGAAGTCCTTGAACCTCCCCGGCATCGGCTTCCAGAGCGAATGGATCAGCCCCAGTGCGCCGTAGCAGTCCCGCGTCCCCTCCTCACTACTCCGCTCCACGATCACCCGCATCGCAGTGAGGTCGTAGATCTCGTTGAACTCGCGGCCCTTGCGCGCCATCTTGTCGTAGATCGAGTAGAAGTGCTTCGCGCGCCCCGAGATCTCGGCCGGGATGTCGACCTTGTCGAGCTCGTGCTGGAGCACCATCGCCGCCTCGCGGACATGCTCCTCGCGGTCGGCGCGCCGCTCGGCGACCATCTGCTTGATCTCCTCGTACTTGCGCGGATGCAGCGTCCCGAAAGCGAGATCCTCCAGCTCCCATTTGAGCGCGTGGATGCCGAGCCGGTGTGCGATCGGCGCGTACACCTCGAGCGTCTCGCGCGCCTTGCGCACCTGGGTCTGCTTGCCCATGTACTCGATCGTCCGGAGGTTGTGCAGCCGATCGGCGAGCTTGATCAGGATCACCCGCACGTCCTCCGCCATCGCCACGACCAGCTTGCGGTAGTTCTCGGCCTCGGCCTGTTCGCGGCTCGAGAACTGCACCCGGGTCAGCTTGGTGACACCCTCGACGAGCTTCGCGATCTCGTCGCCGAACTCGGAGCGGATGTCCACGACTTCGACCCCGGTGTCCTCGACGGTGTCGTGGAGGAGCGCCGCCGCGATCGTCGCCTCGTCCAAACGCAGGCCGGCGAGGATCTTCGCAGCGCCCCACGGGTGGTGGATGAACTCCTGCCCGGAGCGGCGGATCTGCCCGTCGTGCGCCTCGGCCGCGAACCGGAAAGCCCGGACGACCAGATCTCGGTCGAATCCCGGTTTGTAGGACTCAAGCTCGGCGATCAGCTCGTCGACAAGGTCCTGGTGCCGCTCGACAACCGTCACCGCCACATTTTACCCGGGTCGCCCCTCGATCCCTCTCCCCCGACTCAGTGGTCAGGAGACAGGAAATGGCGGCTCGACGGGGAACCCTGGCAGTCCGCCATGTTCCGTCGTCGCCGCACTGCCTACAGACTCCGGCTTGCCGCGCGCCTGCTCCTCGCGATCGGTCGCGACTCCTAAGCCGCTTCGGCCAGGCCCGGCGGCTCTTCGCCGAGCAGCCGACGGAACGCATCCGACTCGAGGAGGCTCCGCCGGGGGGCGCCGGGACCGGTCAGGCCCAGCTCCTCGAACACGACCCGCACATCGGGTGTCCAGCCGGCCTCGCCGAGCCGCCATTGCTCGGCGAACCAGGCCCGAAGCTCCGCGTAGCGCCCGTCGGTATCGAAGATCCGGCGCACGACGAGCTGAGGCGAGACCGTGCCGTTCCACCGGTTCTCCTGTAGTCGGAACGCGACGTCGTAGCGGCCGACGCGCCGGTAGCGGTCGAGCTGACCGCCGAAGCCGAAAGCGATCGCTGCACCCGCGTCGAGGCCACGTTGGCGGACCCGGAAACGAAGGTGCTTGCCGTCTCCGACGGTGTCGAGACGGTCGAGCTCGCAGTCGTCGACGAGGAGGGTGACACCGGGGTTGCCGAGCCCGAACGGCGCGAGCCGGTCGAGTTCCTCGCACAGGCCCAGCCCGAGCTCCGACCCGCGCACGATCGCATCGACGACGATCCGCGGCCTCAGATCCTCATCCGAGAGCACGGCATCAGCGTGGGCTGCGAACGCCTCTGCGAACGCCTCGACCCGATCCGGGCGAATCGTCAGACCGGCGGCGGCCCGATGGCCCCCGAAGCGCTCGAGGTACTCGGCGCACCCCGAGAGCGCACCGTGGAGATCGAACGAGCCTCCCGCTCGGCCGGACCCCTTCCAGTCACCGCCGCCCGCGGCCCCGGCGATCAGCACCACGGGCCGGCTGTAGCGCTCGGCGAGCCTCGAGGCGACGATGCCGATCACACCCTCGTGCCAGTCCTCGCCGGCGACCACGAACCCGCGCCGCCGGCGGCGCGACTCCGGCCATGCTTCGATCTCCGCGGTGGCGGCGCGCAGGATGCGCTCCTCGACCACCTGGCGCTCGCGGTTCAGGTCTTCGAGCTCACCGGCGACGCGCGCGGCCTCCTCGTCGTCCTCGCTGAGCAGCAGGGCGAGGGCCGCTTCGGGCCGGCCGAGCCGCCCGGAGGCGTTGATGCGAGGCGCGAGCCGGAACGCGATCGCGCCTTCGTCGCACGCGGCGGGGTCGACGCCGGCCGCCCTCATCAGGGCGCGCAGCCCGGGCTTCTGGGTCTGGGAGAGCCGCCGCAGGCCCGCAAGGGCGAGCGCCCGGCTCTCGTCGACGAGCGGAACGACATCGGCGATGGTGGCGAGCGCGACGACGTCGAGGTGCCGGTCGAGGAACTCGTGCCCCGAGCCGAGGAGCCCCTCGGCGAGCTTCCAGACCACGGCGGTCCCGCACAGGCCGGTAAACGGGTAGTCGCCCTTGAGCGGCGCCACGATCGCGCAGTCCGGCAGCTGTTCAGACGGCCGGTGATGATCGGTGACGACCACGTCGAGGCCGAGCCGGCGCGCCTCGTCGACCTCGGCGGCCGCCGTGATCCCGCAGTCGACCGTGAGCACGAGGCCGATCCCGTCGGCCGCGAGCTTCGAGATCGTCGGCATCGCGAGCCCATACCCCTCCTCGAACCGTGAGGGAAGGTGCCAGACCGGATCGGCGCCGAGCTCCCGGATCAGGAACACCGCAAGCGCGGTGGCGCAGATGCCGTCGGCGTCGTAGTCACCGTGGATGCAGATTCGCCTCCCGGCGACCACCGCCGCACGGATCGTCTCGACGGCTGCCGGCATGTCGCCGAGTGCAAACGGGTCGTGGCCCGGGAGGGCTCCTGCCAGGAAGGTCCGCGCGGCCTCCGGCTCCGACAGGCCACGCCGGACGAGCACCGAGGCAAGCGTCCGGCTGATCCCGAGCTCGTTGGCAAGCGCCTGCAGATCCCCCGGCGGGCACCGAACGATCGTCCAGCTCGCCTTGTCCATCGGATGATCGAGGGTACGGACCTCCCCGGACGGCGCGGGTCCCGGCTACTCCTTCGGCAGGTTCACTCCCAGATAGGTCAGCACGAGCACAGCTCCGACGAGCCCCGCCACGCCGACCCAGATCAGGCGCTTGTGCTTCACATCGCGGACCGAGTCCGCGAATGCACGGACGAGCAGGATCAAGACGGCTGCCACGACCCCGGCTCCGATGACGAAGACGGGTGCCAGCGTGAGCAGCCGCTCCCAGCGAGGCGTCGCGGCGAGCATCCCGGTAACCGTACCGGGAGGGGGATTACCCTCCGGGCGATGAGGCTATCCTGGGACCAGGTCGAATGGCTGACACGAACTACACCTCGGGCGACGACTACATCGTCGAGTTCCTCGGCTACCGGTTCACCTTCAACGCCTTTGACTTCGAGCAACGGGTGGTTGCCGCAGCTGCGAAGCTCGGCCTCGTGGAGGCGAACGAACTCGACGACGACGAGACGAACGACCTCGTCGCCCTCGCTGCTCAGGGAATGATCGACGAGCCCGAGTCGCGACTCGGCCGCTACCTCCAGCGCAACTGGGAGCGCGTGTCCCTCCTCGAAGGGGAATCGCTGGTCTACTGGCTGCGCAAGCTCGTGTTCCGCGCGGCGTGGCTCGACCACCAGGTGAAGCGCGGCGCGCTCGAGGTCGTCTGGGACGACCGCGAGGCCGAGTTCGCCTACCAGCACCCCGGCGGCCGTCGGCCGCTACTGGAGCTCGCCCCGGTCCCGAGCTGGCACGACATGCAGTTTCGCGGATAGCTACGCTCGCACGGGTGAGGGAAGTCCAGTGAAGCGGGCCACGCTCCTGATCGCGTACCTTGCAGCGCTCCTCGCACTCGACCACTTCGCCACCTATCCCGAGCAGCTCGCCCTGGGAGCCGTCACCTGGGCAGTGCTGATCGGAATCTGCCTACCGCTGCCGACCCTGCAGCGCGCGATGGTGGCAGGCGTGGTTTGCTTCGCCACGATCGGCGAGGTAACGGGCTCGCTCGTCTGGGGCGTCTATCGCTACCGGCTCCACAACCTGCCGCTGTTCATCCCCCCGGCCCACGGGCTCGTCTACCTGACGGGACTCTCGATCGCCGCCGCGCTCGCGCCCCACGCGCGCCCGCTCGTAATCGCGGCGGCGGCCGCGGCCGCGACCTGGGGACTCCTCGGCCTCTTCGTGCTACCCCGCCGCGACGTCGCCGGCGCCATCGGCGTCCCGCTGCTCCTCGTCTTCCTCCTGCGGTCGCGCAACCGAGCCGTGTACGCGAGCGTGTTCCTCGTCGTCGCCTCGCTCGAGCTGTACGGGACGGCGATCGGAACCTGGCGCTGGGCCCGAACGCTCCCGGGGCTCGGCATCCCGGACGGGAACCCGCCCTCGGGCGTCGCCTCCGGTTACGTTTGGTTCGACGTGATGGCGCTGCTCGTCGCGCCCGCGCTGGTCGCGCTGGCAGCCCGGCGGCCGTGGCAGCGCCCGAGCCGACGGTGGGCCGAGTCGTCGCCCTAGTCTTCGACCGGGCCGCCGGGGTCGACCCCGCCGAGACGCACCTCGCTCTCGAGTTCGGCCGCCCGGTCGTCGACGCTCTCCGAGACGAACCGCTGCTCCTCGGGGCTCATGTGCTCGTACTCCTCGGCGCGCTCCACGGCGGTGGCTTGCTGCTTCCCGCGTAGGCGATCCAGGAAAGCCTTCAGTCCCACGGTCGTAGCTAATCAGAACAGCGTCGCGCCTTCACGCGCCGCGCCGACCTGAACGCGCCCGAGGTCGGTCAGCATGCGCCCTCGCGGCGTGCGCTGCAGCAACCCGAGCTGGAGCAGATACGGCTCGTAGACGTCCTCGATCGTCTCGGCCTCCTCGCCGAGAGCGACCGCGAGCGTCGAGAGGCCCACGGGCCCCCCGCCGAACTTCAGCGCCACCGCCGCCAGCAGCTCGCGGTCGAACCGTTCAAGGCCCGACCCGTCGATCTCGAGCAGGTCGAGGGCCTCCTCGGCCACCGCGGTTGTGACCGCGCCCGCGTGGCGCACCTCGGCCACGTCACGAACGCGCCGGAGGATCCGGTTCGCAATCCGCGGCGTACCGCGCGCGCGCCGAGCGATCTCGTCGGCGGCCTCGTGCTCGACCTCGACGCCGAGGATGCGTGCGCTCCTGCGGACGATCGCGCCGAGCTCGTCGACCGAGTAGTGGTCGAGGCGGAACGTCAGCCCGAAACGGTCGCGCAGCGGGGTCGTCAGGAGCCCGGTTCGGGTGGTCGCACCCACGAGCGTGAAGGGAGGCAGGTCGAGGGTCAGCGTCCGTGCGGCCGGGCCCTGGCCGACGATGATGTCGAGCCGGAAGTCCTCGAGCGCCGGGTAGAGGATCTCCTCGACTGCGCGGTTGAGACGGTGGATCTCGTCGACGAAAAGCACGTCACGCGGCTCGAGCGCGGTCAGGATCGCCGCGATGTCTCCCTTCCGCTCGAGTGCCGGCCCCGCGACCTGCCGGATCGAAACCTCGAGCTCACGCCGGATGATCTGCGCGAGCGAGGTCTTGCCGAGCCCGGGAGGGCCCGCGAGCAAGACGTGATCGAGAGCCTCACCGCGCCCGCGCGCGGCGTCAAGCGCGATCCCGAGCTGCTCCTTGACCCGCTCCTGACCGACGAACTCGGCCAGCGACCCGGGTCGGAGCGAGCTCTCGAGCTCCTCCTCGCCGCCGTCATGCACTACGGGAGCGAGAACGCGTTCGCTCACGCCGCCTTCTTCAGCGCCGAGCGAACCTGCTCCTCGACGGGAAGCGACTCGTCGACGCCGGCGAGCGCCCGGTCGGCATCGGCGACCGACCAGCCGAGCTCAACCAGGGCGTCTCTCGCAAGCAGTTCCCCTCTCGCCGGACCGACGCCGCTCGGTTCGGCCAGCTTGTCCTTGAGCTCCATCACCACGCGCTGGGCCGTCTTGCGGCCGATGCCGGGGATCGCCTCGAAGCGCGCCAGGTCGTCGCGGGCGACGGCGCGTCGGAGCTCGGCGGGCGGCGACCCTGACACGATCGCGAGCGCCACCTTCGGACCGATCCCGGAGACTCCCAGGAGCAGCTCGAACAGCTCACGCTCGTCGGCCGAAGCGAACCCGTACAGCTGCAGCGCATCCTCGCGGACATGCAGGTGCGTCTCGACGATCAACTCCTCGCCGACGCGCGCAGTCACGCGCGGCGTCGCCGCGACGAGATAGCCGACCCCGCCGACGTCGACGACGAGACCGGCCGGGGTGCGCGCGGCGACGGTGCCCCGCAACCGCGAGATCACGCGCTCACCAATCGCAGGAGCGGCGGCGCCGAGGCGTGGCAGATGGCCACCGCGAGCGCGTCGGCGGCATGGTCGGGCGCGGGGGCCTCGTCGAGGCCGAGAATCGCCTGCACCATCCGCTGCACCTGCCGCTTGTCGGCGTGGCCGTACCCGCAGACCGCCTGCTTCACGCGGCTCGGCGCGTACTCGACGCACTCGACGCCGGCCGAGGCCGCGGCGACGAGCACGGCGCCCCGCGCCTGCCCGACGGAGAGCGCGATACGGGCGTCTGCGCCGACGTACGACTCCTCCAGGGCGACGGCATCCGGGCCGTGCCGGCTGATCAGCCCGCAGACCCCCTCGAAGATCGTGAGGAGCCGCCGGTCCACGCGCTCCCGGGCCGACGTGCGCCACCAGCCCTGGCAGGTGGCCCTGAGGCGCCCTTCGCTTTCGTGGACGATTCCGTACCCGCAAGCAGCCGTCCCAGGATCGATGCCCAAGACCTTCACGGCAAGAGGTTATGGACGGCCCCGGACGTTCCTTCCCGACGGATCAGGCGGTCGCGGACTCGAGCACCTGGTCGGGGATGTCGAAGTTCGCGTAGACCTCCTGGACGTCGTCGTCGTCCTCGAGCGCGTCGATCATGCGCATCAGCTGGCGCGCCTTGCCCTCGTCCTCGATCGCGACCGTGTTCTTGGGCAGCATCGAGAGCTCGGCCGACTCGATTGCGAATCCGGCCGCCTCGATCGCCTCGCGAACGGCGGCGAGGCTCTCTGGCGCGCTCGTCACCTGGAAGACGTCGCCGTCGGCCTCGAGATCCTCGGCCCCGGCGTCCGCCGCTGCCAGGAAGAGCTCGTCCTCGTCGATACCCGTCGCAGGCACGAGCACGACGCCGCGCCGCTCGAACTGCCAGGCGACGGCACCGGTCGTACCCAGGTTGCCCCCGAACTTGGTGAAGATGTGGCGCACCTCGGAGGCCGTGCGGTTGCGGTTGTCGGTGAGCGCCTCGACGATCACGGCGACGCCCTCGGGGCCGTAGCCCTCGTAGACGATCGCCTCGAAAGCGTCCGCGTCGGCGCCCGAGCCCGCCCCCTTCGCGATCGCGCGCTCGATGTTGTCCTTCGGCATCGAGTACGACTTCGCCTTCTCGATCGCGTTCTGCAGCGCGAGGTTGTTGGCCGGGTCTCCCCCGCCGTCTTTCGCGGCGACGATGATCGAGCGCGCGAGCTTCGAGAACAGCTTTCCGCGCTTGGCGTCTGCTGCGCCCTTCTTGTGTTTGATCGACGACCACTTGCTATGCCCTGACAAGTTCACCCTCCCGCACAAGCTCGAGGAACAGATCGTGCAGCCGCGTGTCGTCGGTCAGTTCCGGATGGAACGCCGCGACGAGGAACCGCCCCTCGCGTGCCAGCACCGGATGCCCGTCTACCTCGGCCAGCACCTCGACCCCGGGGCCGACCTCGTCGATCCACGGCGCCCTGATGAAGACCGCGCGCAGCGGCGGACCGCCGTCGGGCAGCTCGAGGTCGGTCTCGAACGACGCCACCTGCCGGCCGAACGCGTTGCGCCGGACGGCGACGTCGACCAGCCCAAGGTGGTTGCGGTCGAGCACGATCATCCCGGCGCAGGTGCCGAACACCGGCCCCGAGAACTCGCGGATCGCCTGGTCGAGGCCGTAGAGATCCATCAGGCGCGTGAAGGCCGTCGACTCCCCGCCGGGGATGACGAGCCCGTCGAGCCCGGCCAGCAGCTCCGGCTTGCGCACCTCGACGACGTCGGCGCCGAGGCGCCGCAGCATCGCCGCATGCTCGCGGAAGTTGCCCTGCACGGCGAGAACGCCGATCCGAAGCGGCTCCATACGGACAATGGTAACCAGCGTGCGATGCTCCAACAGTGAGCGCAGCCGCCGTCCTGCTCGCGCTCGCCTCTGCTGCGGTCTGGGGAACCGCAGACTTCTCCGGCGGCCTCGTCTCGAGGCGCTTGGCGGCGATTCCGGTAACCGTGATCTCGCAGGCGGCGGGATCGATCGTCCTCCTGGCGGCGCTCGCGATCCACGACGGCCCGCTGAACTGGTGGTCGTTCCGGGTCGGCCTGCTCGCGGGCCTCGGAGGAGGCGTCGGGCTCGCGGCGTTCTACCGGGCGCTCTCGCTCGGGACGATGAGCATCGTCTCGCCGGTCGTCGCGTGCGGCGCGGTGGTGCCGTTCGCGGTGTCGGTTGCGACCGGCGAGCGGCCGCCCAAGCTCGGAGTCGCCGGCGCCGTGCTCGCGGTCGGCGGTGCGGTGCTCGCCTCGTCGGAGGAGAGGCGGGCCGCCGAGCCGAGCCGGGGCCGCGCCGTCGCGCTCGCCGTCCTCGCGGCTGTGGCGCTCGGCCTCTTCACCTACTTCCTCGGTCTCGGCAGCCGCGAGGGGAGCCCACTCTCGACGCTCACCGGCGCCCGTGCAGGCTCGCTCACGCTCCTCGTGCTGCTGGCGGCGGGGCGTCGCGAATCGCTCCGGATCGGTTGGCGCTGGCTCGCGCCCGTGGCGGCGATCGGCCTCCTCGACATCACCGCCAACGTGCTCTTCGCGCTCGCTAGCCGACACGGGCTGCTCGCGCTCGTGTCGGTGCTGGGCTCGCTCTATCCGGTGATGACGATTCTGCTCGCGTACTCGATCCTCGGGGAGCGGCTCAGCCGTCCGCAGCTCGCCGGTGTCGCGGCCGCCCTTGCGGGCGTCGCCGCACTCAGCGCCGCCGGGTAGCTGCGATGATGGGGTCGAGGTGGAGTCACTCGCAGGAAAGCTGCTGATCTCGTCGCCGTCGCTCGTCGATCCGAACTTCCGCAGGACCGTCGTCCTGATGACCCACCACGACGACGAGGGTGCGGTCGGACTCGTGCTCTCGCGTCCGTCGGAGGTGCGCGTCGCGGACGCGGTGCCTGACCTCGGCAAGCTGCCGTGCGGCGACGACATCCTGTATGTCGGCGGGCCGGTGCAGCCCGAGGCGGTCGTCGTCCTGGTCGAGCTCGAGGAAGCGCGGGACGATGTCGAGCCGATCGTCGGCTCGATCACCTACATGCCCGCCGGTGCCGACGCGAGCGACCTCGGAGCGCTGCGGGCGCGGGTCTTCGCGGGCTACTCCGGCTGGGGCCCCGGGCAGCTCGAAGCCGAGCTGGAGGAGCCGGCCTGGATCGTCGTCCCGGCCGAGCCTGCCGACGTCTTCGCCGCCGATCCCGACGAGCTCTGGCGGACCGTGCTCCAACGCGAGGGCGGCAAGTATTCGTTGATCGCGACGATGCCGTACGATCCGACGCTGAACTGATGCGCCGACTGTTGCTGGCCCTCGTGCTGCTCGCCGCCGCACCCGCCGCCTCGGCGTCGGCGCTCGGGCGCGGCTCGCACAGACCCCGGACTAGCGCCGGCCGAACAGGCGCGCGAAGTTGATCGTCCAGCCCCATCCGAACGACTTCGGAACGATCAGGCGTCGATCCTTCGGATTCCAGAACCTGCTCTTGATGCGACGCTTCGTCGGGCGACGCCAGTCGTACGGAACTCTGAGGAACTTCCCGGTGTTCATGCCTCGAGGGTAGCTCGGACTCCGGAGGCAGGCTCGACTTCGGTCTTGCCGCGCCTTAGACTCGTGCACGCAGGTCCGGTTAGTGCGGAGGCAGGAGCGTGATGGCGGGAAGGTACGTCTCGATCAGCGGTGCGCTCTCGGTGGTGCTGATCGTCGCCGGCATCGGCGCGACGGGAAGCACCCCCAACGCGGAGGTCGTCGATCGAGAAGCTCACCGGCTACTACGCCGGGCACGAAACCGCCCAGACGCTCTCGGGCGTCCTGTTGAGTCTTGGCGGGCTGCTGTTTCTCGTGTTCACGGCGACGTTCGTCGCCCGGATGCGCGCCAGCCGGGAGGGTTTCACGGATGAGGCATCGGCGCTCCTCCTCCTCGGCTCGGGCGTGCTCGTCACCGGAATGTTGGCGCTCGCCGGGCTCAGCATCACGCTCGCCGACGTCTCCGGCCACGTCAGCGGCGCCGCGCTTCAGACGCTCAACGTCTTCGCGAACGATGCGGTGTTCGTCTTCCTGTTGACGATCGGGACGAGCGTGTTCCTGATCGGAGCCGCAATCGCCGTCTTCGTGGCGCCTCTGCTGCCCCGCTGGCTCGGATGGTTCGCGATCGTCCTGGCAGTCGTCGGCGCGATTCCCAGCCACGTGCTCGGTGGGACGCTCGACCATATCGGTTTCGTCGCCTTCGCAGGGCTCTGCCTCTGGACGCTCGTGCTCTGCGGTCTCCTCGCGCTCAGGCCGGGCGAGAGCTGACAGCTACCCGTCCGCCGGCGCGCGTACGCTCGCGCCGGTGGAGACGGGACGTCTCGAGACGTTCGCCGACGGCGTGTTCGCGATCGCCGCGACGCTGCTGATCATCGACGTCACCGCCGACGCTCCCGGAGGCGCGCTCGGCCAGGCGGTGCTCCGTGCCTGGCCCGAGTATGCGGCCTACGCGGTGTCGTTCGTGACTATCGGGATCATGTGGATCAACCACCACATCTGCATGCGTCAGATCGGAGCGGTCGACCGGACGTTCATGACCATCAACCTGCTGCTGCTGATGTGCATCGCGTTCGTCCCGTTCCCGACACGGCTGATCGCGGAGCACTTCCACGACGACGGCCTGCGCGCCGCCGCCGTGACCTACGGCGCAACGATGACAGCGACCGCGGTCTGCTTCGGAAGCTTCTGGTTCTACGCAGCTCGCGGGGATCGGCTGATCGCCAAGAACGCCGACCCGCGCGTCATCACCGGCATCTCACGTTCGTATCTCCCGGGCGCCCCGATCTACGGGGCAGCGACGCTGGTCTCGATCTGGGCCCCGAAGGTGGGCGTGGCGCTCTTCGCCGCGATCGCTGTGTTCTACCTCATCGAGAGCTCCTTGTTCGGGAATGCCGCCGAAGAAGCCGCTTAGCTCGTCGACCCGGCCAGCTTCGGGTTGTGCCGCCGCCAGGTCGCAGCGGCGAGCAGGCCGAGCAAGAGGGTCGGCACGATCGACAAGAAGCGGTAGATCAGCACCGCCGCGACCACGTCGGCGTTGTGCCCGCCGAACCCCACGAGCGCGGTCGTGAGACCGACCTCGACGATGCCAAGGCCGCCGGGCGTGATCGGGAGCGAGCCGAGGAGACGCGCCAGCGACCAGGCGGCGAACGCCTCTATGAATGTCACGTCGCCCGCGGAGACGCCACAGACTCGCAACGAGGCCAGCATCAGGACGAACACCGTGAGCTGACCGGCGAGCGTGGCGAGCGTCAGCACGTGCCAGCGGCGCACGAGCAGGCGGACGGTCTCGTTCCTGAACTTGACGAATGACTTGCCGTCCCAGGTGACCGGTGCCCGCCGTACCAGCCGCAGCCCCGCATTCGAGACGCGAGCGGCGAGGTCGCCGACCCGGCGTGCCAGCCGGGGCGTTGAGAGCCCCGCGGCGAACGCGCCCACGGCGACCACGAACACGGCGAGACCGATCAGCGCCACCGTCTGCAGGAGGCTGTCTTGCTCGTGCTGGAGGGTAAGCGCGGCGAGGGCGATCAGGGGGAAGCCGAGCATCGCGAACTGGTTCCACACGCCGGTAACCGCGACGGCGATCGTGACCGGCCGCCCCTTGAATCCCCAGCCACGCAGCATCGCGTACGAGGTCGCCATGCCCACGGCTGCCCCGCCCGGCGCGATGTAGGTCGACGAGGTCGAGGCGAGGGTCAGCACGGATCCCTGCCGGTACCCGAGCCCGGGAAGCGCTGCCATCCACGGCGGCGCATACGTGGCGAGGTTCGCAAGCGTCGCCAGGAGCAGGACGCCGATCTGCGGCCAGGTCAGGTCCTGGACGACGTCCCAGACGCTTCGGTAGTCGGCGATCCGGGGGAGGATGAAGACGAACGTGCCGACGATGACTGCGATCCCGATCCCACCGATCGCGAGCCGCTTCTTCAGGATCATCGACTTCGCCTTCGCCCCGGCGTCTGTGTCCTCCACCGCCTCGGCTGTCGTCTTGGAAACCTCCACGCTCGCGCCAGATTACGGCAGCCCACGAACAGAGGCAGCGGCGGACTCGAACCGCGGCACTACAGCCGAGCAGACGCCGCCCCGGCCGCTCCTGAACGCAACGGTCGTGCAACAAACCCGGTGCCAGACCCCGGGTTTGTTGCACGAAGTGCGACTTCAGAAAGAGGCGCCTAGCGGAGTCGAACCGCTGTTTGCCGAGAATGCGGGTGCCGAGCGCAGATCCACCGAACCGAAT